>CAZDYH010000044.1:5041-14042 GCA_964509355.1 uncultured Mycobacterium sp. | reverse complement strand
CCCGACTACACCTCCACGTCGCTCTGGTGCTCGCGGCTCACCTCGACCATGAAGTTGGCGAAGTACCCGGTCAGCTGCGGATCGGACATCATCTGCCAGTTCGGCGCCAACAGTTTCATATACCGCTCCACGTACAGGAACTGCTTGCCGATCAGTACCAGCTCGCGGGGCAGTTTCACGTCGTAGGCGTCGGCCAGCGTCGAGAGCTGGCGCCCGATATCGGCGTAGGACATGTCGCCCAGCGATTTCATGGTCAACGGGGTGGCAAACGCCTCCAGATCCTTGGCGGCCTGCTTCTCGGGTTTGGTGGTGCCGACGGCGCCCATCAGCACCACGATCTTGCCCGCCGCGGCGTGGTCCTTCTTCACCAGCAGCGCGTACACCAGCTCGCGCAGCAGCCAGCGGGTGCGGGGGTCGATGCGGCCCATGATGCCGAAATCGAGGAACACGATGCGGCCCTGGTCGTCGACGAACAGGTTGCCGGCGTGCAGGTCGCCGTGGAACAGGCCGTGCCGCAGCCCGCCCTCGAACACGCTGAACAGCAGCGCCTTGACCAGCTCAGTGCCGTCGAAGCCGGCCCTGCGGATCGCGGCGACGTCGTCGATACGCGCGCCAGCCACGCGTTCCATCGTCAGCACCTTGCTGGTGGTGTAGTCCCAGTGCACATCCGGGACGCGGATGTTCTTGCCCAGCGGCGAACCGTGCATGTAGGAGACCCAGGCCTCCATCGACTGGGCTTCGATCAGGAAGTCGAGTTCCTCGGCGAGGTTGTCGCTGAAGTCGGCGACGACGTCCTGCGCGGAGAGCCGGCGGCCCAGTTTGGCCAGTTCGACGACCTGCGCGAAGCGTTTCAGGATCTGCAGGTCGGCGGCGATCCGGCGCCGAATGCCCGGGCGCTGGATCTTGACGACGACTTCTTCGCCACTGTGCAGGGTGGCGAAGTGCACCTGGGCGATCGACGCCGATGCGATGGGCTTCTCGTCGAAGGAGGCGAACAGTGTCGACGGGTCGTCGCCCAGTTCCTCCTTGAACAGTGCGTGCACTTCGTCGGTGTCCGCGGGCGGCACCTTGTCGAGCAGGCTGCGGAATTCCCGGGACAACGACTCCCCGAATGCGCCGGGGCTGGAGGCGATGATCTGTCCGAACTTGACGTACGTGGGCCCCAGATCGGCAAACGTCTGCGGGATCTCTTTGATGACCTTGTGCTGCAGGCTGCCGCGTCCGGGCAGCCTCGTCATGACCCTGGCCATGGTGCGGGTGAGCTGCCAACCCGTCGCGCCGATACGGGCCGCTTCGACCGGCAACGGCACCCGATCGAGCTTGGCTACCTCGCGGTGTTTGGTGGAACTCATTTATGCAGTGTGCCAAATTGTGCTGGTAGAAGCCCAATCAAGCCGACACGGCCATCGCGTCCGGCATTTCACGCCCGGTCGCGGGGAATGGGAACACCGGCGAAGTTCTCGGTGAGCGTCTCGACGATCGGGCGCCAGACCGGTTCGGGCAGATCATGTCCCATACCTTCGATCATCACGAACCGCGCGCCCGGTATGGCAGCGGCGACCGCCCGCCCGTTGCGGGGCCGCAGCATCGGGTCCACCGAACCGTGCAACACCACGGTCGGCGCGCTGATCGCCCGGCTGAAGGACAGCAGGCTGCCGGTGCCGAGCACGGCGTCGAACTGGCGCAGCATGCCGGGCGGGTAGTTGCAGCGTTGGGCCAGTTCCTGTACGCGGCGGCGCAGGTCGGCCTCGGACGGCAGGAAGTTCGGCCCGTTGATCACCGCGACGTTGCGCACCTCGGCGGCCAGTCTCTCCTCGGGGGAGGCGTCCTCGGCGGGCGGGCCGAACGCCAGCCTGATGACCCGCCACGCCGGCGGCGCCGAGAACGGCTTGCCGGTGGTGGACATGATGATGCCCAGCGTGGCCACCCGGTCGGGGACGGTGGCGGCCAGGATCTGCGCGATCATCCCGCCCATCGACGCGCCGACGACATGGGCGCGTTCGATGCCGAGATGATCGAGCAGGGCCCACACGTCGCCGGCCATGTCGATCAGGGTGTAGGGCACCGGGCTGGTCTTGCCCAGCAGATACCGCCCCACCCGGCGGTAGACCGAACCCTCCGCCCGCGTGCCGTGCATCTTCGCCGACAGCCCGGTGTCGCGGTGGTCGAACCGGATGACGCGGTGGCCCGTGTTGACGAGTCGGGCGCAGAAGCCGTCCGGCCACATGGGCAGTTGTGCCCCCAGCCCCATGATGAGCAGCACCGGCGGGTCAGCCGGGTCGCCCAGGTCCTGGTAGTAGAGCTCGACCGTGCCATCCGGGGTCTCGCGGCGCGCGATGCCGTCGCTGCTCAGCACCCTTCCTGTTTACCCTGCGCAGCGAGGCCTGTCCGAAGACTCTGGCGGCTTTCGTTTTGCACGCGAGCGCAACCGCGGGACCATGGGCGGGTGAATGCGCCCGTCGCCGCCGCCGCCGCGTCGCCGGACCCGTCGCTGCGGGACGCCGTCGACGTCGCCCGAGAGCTGGGCGTCGACCCAGCCATCGGGCTCACCGCGGTGGAGGCCGCGCGCCGCCTGCAGGCTGACGGCCCCAACGAGCTGCGGGCCACGCAGCCGGTGCCGCTCTGGCGAAAGGTCCTCGCGCAGTTCCAGGACCCGCTGATCTACCTGCTGCTGGTCGCCGTCGTCATCTCTCTCGTCGCCTGGGCGGCCGAGGGCGCGGCCGGCCTGCCGATCGACGCGCTGGTCATCGCCGCCGTGGTCCTCCTCAACGGCATCCTGGGTTTCGTCCAGGAAAACAAGGCCGAGAACGCGGTCGCGGCGCTCCAGTCGATGACCGCGGCGACGTCCACCGTGCTCCGCGACGGCTCACTCCGGACGGTGCCGTCGAGCGAGCTGGTGCGCGGCGACATCCTCGCCCTGGGCGAAGGCGATGCCGTCGGCGCCGACGCCCGCCTGCTCACCGCCAGCGCGTTGCGCATCTCGGAGGCCTCGCTGACCGGCGAGAGCGCGGCCGTTATGAAGAATGCCGCGGCCCTGCCCGAGACGGTCCCCCTCGGCGATCGAAAGGACATGGTCTTCAAGGGCACCGCCGTGGCGCAGGGCGTGGGCCGCGCGGTGATCACCGCGACCGGCATGGGCACCGAGATGGGCGCCATCGCCGAGATGCTCGCCGTCACCCGGGAGGCGCCCAGCCCCCTGCAGAAGGAGATCGCGGGCGTCAGCAAGCTTCTCGGCGTCACGGTGATCGTCATCGCGGTCGTGGTCATGGTCGTCACGGCGCTCGTCAACGGCATCTCCTCGCTAAGCGAGTTCGTCACGGTGCTGCTGCTGGGCGTATCGCTGGCCGTGGCCGCCGTGCCCGAGGGTCTGCCCGCCATCCTCTCCATAGTCCTGGCCATCGGCGTGCAACGGATGGCCAGGCGCAACGCCGTTGTCAAGCAGCTCCATTCGGTCGAGACCCTCGGCTCCGCCACCGTCATCGCGTCGGACAAGACGGGCACGCTGACGAAGAACGAAATGACGATCCAGCGCATCCGCACCGCGTCCGGCGATGTCGAACTCACCGGCGTCGGCTACCGCCCCGAGGGCACGGCGCTCGCCGGGGGCCAGGAGCTGACCGACCCCGCACTCGCGGGGGAGGCACGCATGGTCCTCGCCGTCGGGTCGCTCGCCGGCGACGCCGAGCTGACTTTCCGGGACGGCGAGTGGGAGATTCAGGGCGACCCGACCGAGGCCGCCTTTCTGGTCGCCGCGCACAAGCTCGCAGGGACGGTCGAGCGCGCCCGGGGGTTCGAGCGTCGGGCAGAGGTTCCCTTCACCTCCGAGCGCAAGATGATGTCCGCGCTCGTCAAGGGCAGGGCGGACGGGGCCACCCTCGTCGTGGCCAAGGGCGCGCCCGACGTCCTGTTGCAGCGCTGCGTCGCCGTGCAGGTGGGTGATCAGGTCGTCCCGCTCGGCGACGAACACCTGGCCTGGGCGCTCGCAGGGGCAGAAGAGCTCTCCGCCCTGGCGTTTCGCACACTGAGCGTGGCCTACCGCCGGGTCGACGAGGCGGACCGGCGCGACCGCCTCGACGAGGCGGACGAGCACGACCTCGTCTACGTCGGCGTCGCGGGGATCACCGACCCGCCGCGCGCCGAGGTGGCGGAGGCGATCGCGGAGGCCCACCGGGCAGGCGTGCGGATCCTGTTGATCACCGGCGATCACCCCATGACCGCCACGCGCATCGCCGAGGACCTGGGGATCGTCGAGCCGGGCGCCAAGGCCGCCACGGGAGCCGAGCTCGACGCGCTCTCCGGCGAGCAGCTGCGCGAGGTGACGGCCGGGACGTCCGTCTACGCCCGCGTCGCCCCGCGGAACAAGCTTCAGATCATCGACGCGCTCCATGCCCAGGGGCAGGTGGTGGCGATGACCGGCGACGGCGTCAACGACGCCCCCGCGCTGAAGGCCGCCGACATCGGCGTGGCGATGGGCGTCATGGGGACGGAGGTGACGAAGGAAGCCGCCAACATGATCCTCGGTGACGACAACTTCGCCACCATCGTCGCCGCGGTGCGACAAGGCCGGGTCATCTTCGACAACATCAAGAAGTTCCTGCGCTACCTGCTGTCCTCGAACATGGGCGAGGTCTTCACCGTTTTCTTCGGCGTGGTCTTCGCCGGCTTCATCGGGATCACCGGCGCCTCAGACGAGGCGGTCGTGGTGCCGTTGCTGGCCACGCAGATTCTTTGGATCAACCTCGTTACGGACTCCGCCCCGGCGCTCGCCATGGGCATGGACCCCGAGATCGACGACGTGATGGCTCGCCCGCCGCGGCGGATCACCGATCGCATCATCGACCGCTCCATGTGGATGGGCATCATGTCCATCGGCCTGGTGATGGGTGTCTCCACGCTGATGACAATGGACATTTTCCTGCCGGGCGGGCTCGTCGAGGGGTCCGACTCCCTGGAGGTGGCGCGCACCGCCGGGTTCACCACCCTGGTTTTCGCCCAGCTGTTCAACACCTTCAACTCCCGTTCGGAGACGACCAGTGCGTTCCGGCACCTGTTCAGCAACGGCTTCTTGTGGGCCTCGTTGGCCCTCGTCGCCGTCCTCCAGGTCGCTGTGGTCACGGTGCCGTTCCTCCAGGCGGCCTTCAGGACGGTGGCCCTGGACCTGGCCCAATGGGCCGTGGTGATCGCCATGTCGTCGTTGGTGCTGTGGTTCGCCGAGCTCCGCAAGCTGATCCTGCGGGCCGCGCACAACGGCTGGTACCGCCGGAGCGGTCGCCGAACGGCTCCGTCGATCGGGCGGCAACCGTAAGGTGCTGGGGTGTCGTCCGGAGGATCGCTGCGGGTGATCTCCGCGGAGTCGACGGAGCTCTTCGTCGGCCCGCCGGATGCGCCGCTGCAACTCGTCAGGGTCACCTACACCGGCGGCACCGAGCCGACGCCGATCCGGGTGGAGGGCGATGGCCTCACCACCCCTGCGGAGCCGGTGGCCGGCGGGGAGGGCACGGTCGACGTGCCGGTCGCGGTCGGCCGACCGATCACCGGCCAGCAGCGGACCGCGCGGGTCATTGCCGCCGGCACGGCGACACCGTTCGTCTTCACCGTCGCAGAACCCGGCTGGACCATGTTCATGATCAGCCACTTCCACTACGACCCGGTGTGGTGGAACACGCAGGCCGCCTACACCAGCCTGTGGCGGGAGGACCCACCCGGCGCGGCCAGGCAGACGCACGGTCTCGACCTGGTGCGCGCCCACCTGGAGATGGCCCGCCGGGAGCCTGAGTACAAGTTCGTACTGGCCGAGGTGGACTACCTCAAGCCGTACTGGGACGTGCACCCCGAGGACCGTGCCGAACTGCGGCGGCTGATCGCCCAGGGCCGCGTCGAGGTGATGGGCGGCACGTATAACGAGCCGAACACGAACCTCACCAGCCCCGAAACCGCGATCCGAAACCTGGTGCATGGCATCGGTTTCCAGCGCGACGTGCTCGGCGCGGACCCGGCCACCGCGTGGCAGCTCGACGTGTTCGGACATGACCCGCAGTTCCCCGGCCTGGCGGCCGACGCCGGGCTGACCTCCAGCTCCTGGGCCCGCGGTCCCCACCACCAGTGGGGCCCCATGCAGGATGACGGCGACCCGGAGCGCATGCAGTTCCACAGCGAGTTCGAGTGGATCGCGCCGTCGGGGCGCGGGCTGCTCACCCACTACATGCCGGCGCACTACTCGGCCGGCTGGTGGATGGACTCGTCCACTTCGCTCGAGGAGGCCGAGCTCGCCACCTTCCGCCTGTTCGAGGGGCTGAAGAAGGTCGCATCCACCCGCAACGTGCTGCTGCCGGTCGGCACCGACTACACCCCGCCGAACAAGTGGGTCACCGAGATCCACCGGCACTGGAATTCGCGGTACACGTGGCCGAAATTCGTGTGCGCGCTGCCCAGGGAGTTCTTCGCGGCGGTGCGGGCCGAGCTGGACGCGCGCGGCATGCAGCCCTCGCCGCAGACCAGGGACATGAACCCGATCTACACCGGTAAGGATGTGTCGTTCATCGACACCAAGCAGGCCAACCGGGCCGCCGAGGACGCGGTGCTCGATGCCGAGCGGTTCGCCGCGTTCGCGGGCCTGCTCACCGGCGCCAGCTACCCGCAGGCCGCGCTCGCCAAGGCCTGGGTGCAGCTGGCCTACGGTGCGCACCACGACGCCATCACCGGCTCGGAGTCCGACCAGGTGTACCTCGACCTGCTGACCGGCTGGCGCGACGCGTGGGAGCTGGGCCGCGCGGCGCGCGACAACTCGCTCGCGCTGCTCTCCAGCGCGGTGGCCACCGCCTCCGAAGGCAGCTCCGTCGTGGTGTGGAATTCGCTGGCCCACCGGCGCACCGACGTCGTGACGGCGCGGCTGGCCGTGCCCCTCGGCACCGGGGTCCGGGTGCTCGATACCGAGGGCGCGCAGGTGCCTGCGCTCGTCGAGCACGGCGGGCGGTCGGTCAGCTGGCTGGCGCGCGACGTGCCGTCGCTCGGCTGGCGCGGCTACCGCCTGGTCGCGGCCCGCAGCGCGACGGGCTGGGAGCCGGCCACCGGCACCGAGATCGCCAACGAGCACTACCGGCTGCGCGTCGACCCGGCGCGCGGCGGCGGGGTGTCCTCGCTGGTCGAGCTCGAGACCGGCCGCGAGCTGATCGCCGACGGCCGGGTGGGCAACGAGCTCGCCGTCTACGAGGAGTATCCGCAGCACCCGAGGTCGGGCGAGGGCCCGTGGCACCTGCTGCCCAAGGGACCCGTGGTGGGCTCGTCGGCGGGTACGGCCGAGTCGGTGCGTGCCTACCGCGGCCCGCTCGGCCAGCGGCTGGTCATCCACGGCCGCATCGGGACCCTGTTGCGCTACACCCAGACCGTGACGCTGTGGCACGGCGTTTCGCGGGTGGACTGCAGCACCACGATCGACGGGTTCACCGGGGCCGACCTTCTGGTGCGGCTGCGCTGGCCGTGCCCGGTGCCGGGCGCCCTGCCGGTGAGCGAGGTGGGCGACGCGGTGGTCGGACGCGGCTTCGGGCTGCTGCACGACCCGGCGGATCCCGGGCACTCGGTCGACACGGCGCGGCACCCGTGGACGCTGGAGAACCCCGCCTACACCTGGTTCGGCCTGTCCTCGGCGGCGCGGATCCGCGTCGAGGACGGGGTGCGCGCCGTGTCGGTCGCCGAGGTCGTCGCGCCGACCCAGGCCGCATCCGCCACGCTGGCGCGCGACCTGGTGGTCGCACTGGTGCGCGCCGGGGTCACGGCCACCTGCAGCAGCGCCGAGCGACCCCGCTACGGCCACCTCGATGTCGACTCCAACCTGCCGGATGCGCGGATCGCGCTCGGCGGGCCCGGCCAGAACGCCTTCACCGCGGCCGTCCTGGCCGAGGCCGACCCGGTGTACACCGCGGAGCTCAACCGGCAGCTGTGCGCGACCGGCCGGGCCAGGGTGTGGGTGCCGGCGGCGGCGCCGCTGGCGGCGGAGTGGGTGCCCGGCGCTGACCTGCGCCACCTGCGTGCCCTGCCGGTGCTGGTGATCGCCGGCGACGACCTGAACGCCGCGGCGACGTCCGCGGCCGACGACCTCGCCGACGCCGAGATCGTGGTCACCCAGCAGGCCCCCGCGGAGCTGGAACCCTTCGAGGCGCGCACCGTGGCGCTGCTCAACCGCGGGGTGCCGAGCTTCGCCGTCGACCCCGAGGGCACCCTGCATACCTCGCTTCTGCGTTCGTGCACGGGTTGGCCGTCCGGCGTCTGGATCGACCCGCCGCGCCGGACCGCACCCGACGGCTCGAACTTCCAGCTGCAGCATTGGACGCACACCTTCGACTACGCGCTGGTGTCCGGCGAGGGCGACTGGCGGCTCGCCGGTGTCCCGGCCCGCAGCGCGGAGTTCTCCCATCCGCTGCTGGCCGTGCTCGCCCCCGATACCACCGGCGCCGGCGGGCTGCCGGCCGTCGGTTCGCTGTTCGAGGTCGAGCCCGCCGGCGCGGTGGCCCTCGGCGCCCTCAAGGCGGTCGGCAACCCGCTCACCAGGGGCAGTGGCCGGCCCGTCGACCCCGCCGACGCGGTGGCTGTGCGGTTGGTCGAAACGCTCGGAGCGAGCACCGGCGTCGTGGTGCGGTCCGCGCTGGGCACGGTGTCGCAGGCCGCGCGGGCCGACCTGCTGGAAAGTCCGCTCCAGCGCCTCGGCTCGGGCGGGCTGCTGCTGCACGGCTACGAGATCGCCACCGTGCTCGCGCGCCTCGACGTACCACGGGTGCTCGACGCCGACGGCGCCGCACTGGCTCCCGACGCCGAGGCCGCGCAGCCGCTGTACGCGCGGTACTGGCTGCACAACCGTGGCCCCGCCCCCCTCGGCGGGCTGCCGGCGGTCGCGCACCTGCACCCGCACCACGTCGACGCCCAACCGGATACCGAGGTGGTGCTTCGCCTCATCGCTGCCAGTGACTGCACCGACGCGCGGCTGAGCGGTACGGTCCGTCTGGTGTGC
>CAZDYH010000044.1:2814-4941 GCA_964509355.1 uncultured Mycobacterium sp. | reverse complement strand
CGCTGCCAGTGACTGCACCGACGCGCGGCTGAGCGGTACGGTCCGTCTGGTGTGCCCCGACGCCTGGTCGGCGACACCGGCCGAGCTGCCGTTCGAGCTGCCTCCCGGCGAGTACCTGGAGACCGACATCGTGCTGACGATGCCGCCGGGCACGGCCCCCGGGATCTACCCGGTGCGTGCCCAGCTCACCGTCACCGACGCTGAGGACCACCTACCGGCTGCCTGGCAGCAGATGGTGGAGGACGTCTGCACGGTGTCCGTGGGCACGGCCTCAGTGGGCGAGGTATTGCGTCTGATCAGCGGGCCGGACGATATCGAGGTGACGGCCGGCGACACCGCCCGACTCGCCGTCACGGTCGGCACCGACGCGCGCGCCGATCTGGCCGTGGAGGCGCACCTGATCGGCCCGTGGGGAACCTGGGAATGGCTCGGCCCGGCCTCGGTCGGCGCCGTGCTGCCGGCCCGCGGCACCGTCGAGCTCGGCTTCGTCCTGGCCCCGCCGGTCTGGGTGGAGCCCGGCGAATGGTGGGCGCTGGTCCGGGTCAGCTGCGCCGGCCGGCTGGTCTACTCGCCCGCGGTCAAGGTGGCGGTCCGTCGGGGGACCCGATGAACCGGGCGGTGGCAACCGTCGGCGGAGTCCCGGTGCCGATCGGCGAGCTTGACGCACGTGAGGCCGAGCTGCGCGCCACCCCGCTGGCGGCTGCCCTGCCACTGGCCGGCACCAGCGAGGGCCGGCAGCTGCGCCGCTGGCTGACCCAGCTGTTGGTGACCGAACGCGTGGTGGCGGCTGAGGCCGAGGCGCTGGGCCTGACATCCGCTGCCGCGCCCGCCGAGGACGAGCTGCTGCCGGACCTGACGGCCCGCCTGGAGATCGGCAGTGTGGCCGCGGCCGCCCTCGCGGACCCGCTGGCCCGCGCGCTCTTCAGCTATGTGACGGCAGAGGTCGACGTCAGCGATGCCGACGTCGCCGCCTACCACCGGCGTAACCCGATGCGCTTCGCCACCAGCCCCCGCGGTCACCAGGGCTGGCGCGGCCCCGCTGTCGCACCGGCGCTGGATCAGGTCGCCCCGGCGATCGCCGGCCATCTGCGCGCCGCCGCCCGCCGCCGCGCCTTCCGGCTATGGCTCGACGCCCGCCGGGCCGCGCTGGTCGACCTTGCCCCCGGCTACGAGCACCCCGGCGACCCGCGCCAGCCCGACAACACCCACAGGCACTGATGGCTCTCACCCTCGCTATCGACATCGGCGGCACCAAGATCGCCGCCGGCCTCGTCGACCCCGACGGCACCCTCGTCCACACCGCCAAGCGCCCCACCCCCGAGTCGACCGATCCCGAGCGGGTGTGGGCCGTGGTCGAGGAGCTGGTCACCGAGGCGGTCGAGGCGGCCGGTTCCGGACGGGTACGCGGCGTGGGCATCGCCTCGGCCGGGCCTATCGACCTGCCCGCCGGCACGGTGAGTCCGCTCAACATCCACTGCTGGCGTGCCTTCCCGGTCCGGGACCGGGTTGCCGCGGCGCTGCCCGGCGTGCCGGTGCGCCTCGGCGGCGACGGCGTGTGCATGGCGCTCGGCGAGCACTGGCGCGGCGCGGGCCGCGGCGCGCGGTTCCTGCTCGGCATGGTGGTCTCCACCGGCGTCGGTGGCGGGCTGGTGCTCGACGGCGCCCCCTACGACGGCCGCACCGGCAACGCCGGGCACGTCGGCCACGTCGTCGTCGACCAGGATGGCGAGGCGTGCTCGTGCGGGGGCCGCGGCTGCGTCGAGTCAATCGCGAGCGGCCCGCGGATGACCCGGTGGGCGCGTGAGCACGGCTGGGCCGGTGCCCCCGGGGCCGACGCCAAGGAGCTGGCCGACGCCGCCGCCGCGGGCGATGCGGTGGCCCTGCGGGCCTTCAGCCGGGGTGCCACCGCGGTCGCCGCGATGATCGCCTCGGTGGCGGCCGTGTGCGACCTGGACCTCGTCGTCATCGGCGGGGGTGTGGCCAAGTCCGGCCCGCTGCTGTTCGACCCGTTGCGCGAGGCGCTGGCCCGCTACGCCCGGCTGGACTTTCTCACCGGCCTGCGCGTTCTGGCCGCCGAGCTCGGCGGAGACGCCGGCCTGGTCGGCGCGGCCGCCCTCCTGGGCACCG
>CAZDYH010000044.1:0-2714 GCA_964509355.1 uncultured Mycobacterium sp. | reverse complement strand
CCCGTTTTGGCTGATCGCGGTGGCCGCGCTAGTCTGGTTGGCGATCCACCGAAGACCGTCGGTCACCGAGTAATCGGTTGAAGGTCCGGGAACATCCCGGCGGCCCGCGCAGGAGGACGAGGCAACACTGGTTTTGCGTCAGTGATTTCACGCCCCGACCGCTTCCTGCGTCGGGGCGTTCGTCGTTTTCCGGCTGCAGTTCGGTGTACCTGATACCCACCACGAGGAGGCATGCATGGCCAAGGCTGACAAGGTCACCGCCGTTGCAGATATCGCTGAGCAGTTCAAGGCGTCGACTGCCACCGTCGTCACCGAGTACCGCGGCCTGACGGTGGCCAACCTCGCCGAGCTCCGCCGGTCGCTCGGCGGCTCCGCCACCTACTCCGTGGCCAAGAACACGCTCGCCAAGCGTGCGGCCGCGGAGGCGGGCGTGGTGGGCCTCGACGAACTCTTCACCGGTCCGACCGCTATCGCATTCGTCACCGGCGAGGCGGTCGACGCCGCGAAGGCCATCAAGACCTTCGCCAAGGACAACAAGGCGCTGGTCATCAAGGGCGGCTACATGGACGGTCGCCCGCTGACCGTCGCCGAGGTCGAGCGCATCGCCGACCTGGAGTCGCGCGAGGTCCTGCTGGCCAAGCTGGCCGGCGCGATGAAGGCCAACCTGTCCAAGGCCGCCGGGCTGTTCAACGCCCCGGCGTCGCAGGTCGCCCGCCTGTTCGCTGCGCTGCAGGAGAAGCAGGCCGCCAGCCAGGAGAGCACCGAGAGTCCCGCAGCAGCAGAACCCGCAGAAACCTCTGAATAACCAGACCAACCCAGTACAGAAATCAGGAAGGACCCACAAAATGGCAAAGCTCAGCACCGACGACCTGCTCGACGCCTTCAAGGAACTGACTCTCTTGGAGCTCTCGGAGTTCGTCAAGAAGTTCGAGGAGACCTTCGAGGTCACCGCGGCGGCTCCGGTCGCCGTCGCGGCCGCCGCCCCGGGCGGTGCGGCCCCGGCCGCCGAGGCCGTCGAGGAGCAGTCGGAGTTCGACGTCATCCTCGAGGCCGCCGGTGACAAGAAGATCGGCGTCATCAAGGTCGTCCGCGAGATCGTCTCCGGCCTGGGCCTGAAGGAGGCCAAGGATCTGGTCGACGGCGCTCCCAAGCCGCTGCTGGAGAAGGTCGCCAAGGAGGCCGCCGACGATGCCAAGGCCAAGCTCGAGGCCGCCGGCGCCACCGTCACCGTCAAGTAGTTCACGAACAACCGCGAAAGCCTCCGGGATCTACGACCCGGGGGCTTTCGCGTCTTCGTCGTTGCGGTCATTTCAGCCGTCCGGCGCAAAGGCGATGCCGAGCTGATGCGTGCGCTACAGTGACTCAAGCCACAGGCCGGTGGCTGGTGGCGGGGATGATCGCAGGCGGAAGGATCTCGCGTGGGCATTGGCATCGAGGTTGAAGGGCTGACCAAGTCCTTCGGGTCCCAAGTGATCTGGGAAAACGTCACGTTTGATATCCCCGAAGGGGAGGTCAGCGTCCTGTTGGGCCCCTCCGGTACCGGCAAGTCCGTGTTCCTGAAGTCCCTGATCGGGCTGCTGCGACCGGAGCGCGGCTCGATCATCGTCGACGGCACCAACATCATCGAGTGCTCGGCCAAGGAGCTCTACGAGATCCGCACGCTGTTCGGCGTGATGTTCCAGGATGGTGCGCTGTTCGGCTCGATGAGCCTCTATGACAACACCGCCTTCCCGCTGCGCGAGCACACCAAGAAGAAGGAAGGCGAGATCCGTGACATCGTCATGGACAAGCTCGCCCTGGTCGGCCTGACCGGCGACGAGGAGAAGTTCCCCGGCGAGATTTCCGGCGGTATGCGCAAGCGCGCCGGCCTGGCCCGCTCGTTGGTGCTCGACCCGAAGATCATCCTCTGCGACGAGCCCGACTCGGGGCTGGACCCCGTTCGCACCGCCTACCTGAGCCAGCTGCTCATCGATATCAACGCCCAGATCGACTGCACGATCCTCATCGTCACGCACAACATCAACATCGCGCGCACGGTTCCGGACAACATCGGCATGCTGTTCCGCCGGAAACTGGTGATGTTCGGGCCGCGCGAAGTGCTGCTGACCAGCGACGAGCCCGTCGTCAAGCAGTTCCTCAACGGCCGCCGCGTCGGCCCCATCGGCATGTCCGAGGAAAAGGACGAAACGCAGATGGCCGAGGAGCAGGCAATGGTCGACGCCGGCTTCCATGACGGCGGCGTCGACGAGATCGAGGGTGTGCCGCCGCAGATTGTGGCCACCCCCGGCATGCCGGAACGCAAGGCCGTCGGACGCCGGCAGGCCCGGGTGCGCGAGATCATGAACACCCTGTCGCCGGCTGCCCAGGAAGCGATCCGCGACGACCTCGAGGGCACCCACAAGTACGCGTCGCACGCGTTCGCCGACCCGGCGGGGACTTTCGGCCGCCACCACGAAGCCGGCGACGAGTCCACCGCATCGATCCCGGTGCAGAGCGAGATCTAGACCTCAGGACGCGGTCACGGAGGTTGGCCCGGTGGACATCGGATTGGGTTCCAGCCGGTATCTGACTTGGTTGGGCGCGGGGGTTGTCGCTGCCGGGCTGATGGCCGGGATGGCGAACGGGCACGGTATCGCCGCAGCCGATACGGGTTCGTCCGCGAGCAGTGGGACCAGCAGTTCAGCGTCATCGAGTTCGTCGGGTTCGACCGGGTC
>CAZDYH010000043.1:17121-19198 GCA_964509355.1 uncultured Mycobacterium sp. | reverse complement strand
TTGAACTGGTCTTTCTCGGTGCCCCCGGCAGGAATCGAACCTGCGACCTAGGGATTAGAAGGCCCTTGCTCTATCCAACTGAGCTACGGAGGCAATGCGCAGGTCAGTGTATCCAACCGGTATCCGCGGCCCTCGAACTCGGGGACGCGCGCAGGAAAATGGCGTTGGCAGCGACGGGGATTGGTTAATGTGTCACCCGCGGCACAGCCGGGTAGTACTGTCGGCCGCTAGCCGCATACGGGCAACGATGCCCGTTCCCGGAGGCGAGGAGTGGCATTGCGATGAGCATGGCCATGAGCGTGACGTCGCGGTGCTCGCGGATCGGCGCCGATGCGCTGCGACTTGCAGCCGATCCGATAGGCACATACCGGGCCGGCTCACTCTTGTTGCGCGGCTGTCCGTCACTGGCGGCCTGGATCGCCGGCTGGGTGTCAGCGGAGTTCCCCCTGCACGTTGTCACCGGGCACGCGTTGTCGGCGGTTGGCGCGCCTCAGATCGAGCGAATCGCCAGCGGTCTGGCGGCACAGCAGGCCGACAAGGTGCTGGGTAACGCGCTTCGGGAGACCTTCGGCGATGAATTCGCAGCGATGGTCCGTCATCCGATTACCACCGACACCGCCTGGCGCCCACGTTCTGCGAGTCTGTTGCACGCCACCAGGCACCGTCGCCGCTACGCGGCGCAGACGTTGGACATCGCCTACGGGCCCGGCGGCCGGTACAACCTGCTCGACATCTGGCGGCATCCGGACCTGCCGGCCGGTCACAGGTCTCCGGTGCTGGTGCAGGTGCCGGGCGGCGCCTGGTCTGTCAACGACAAGCGCGGTCAGGCGTACCCGCTGATGAGCCGGATGGTCGAACTGGGCTGGACCTGCGTGTCCATCAACTACAGCAGGAGCCCACGCAACGCCTGGCCGGCGCACATCGTCGACGTGAAGAGGGCAATCGCCTGGGTCCGCGACAACATCGCCGAGTATGGCGGTGACCCCGGCTTCATCGCCATGACCGGTGGTTCAGCGGGTGCGCATCTCAGTTCGTTGGCCGCGCTCACCGCAAACGACCCGAAGCTGCAGCCCGGATTCGAAGATGCCGATACGACGGTTCAGGCGGTGGTGCCGTACTACGGCGTCTACGACTTGACCAATGTCGAGCACATGCACCAAATGATGCAGCCGTTCCTGGAGCAGTTCGTCATGCGGGCGAAGCTCGTCGACGATCCCGGACTGTTCGAATCGGCGTCGCCCATCTTCCACGTGCACCGGGACGCTCCGCCTTTCTTCGTGTTGCACGGCAAGAACGACATGGTCGTTCCGCGTTCGCAGCCCGCCGCCTTTTGCGCCGCGCTGCGCGGTGCCGGAGCCAAGACCGTGTCCTATGCCGAACTGCCGAACGCGCATCACGCTTTCGATGTCTTTGCCACCGTCCGTTCGCAGCTTGTCGCCGAAGCGGTAGCGGGGTTCCTGGGCATCGTTTACGGGCGGCATGATCGGTCGGGGGCGGGCGCATTGGGCGTGCGGGCAACTCCGGCCAGTTGAATTGTGCGCCGATAGATGCGGCGTGTATCTGAATTCAGCAGCACGCCATGATATTTCGTGAGCAGGCTATTCAGCCCTCACTCTGTTGAGTAGATCCGCACAATCACCTTCCACCATCGCACTCACCGGACTAGCGTGGTGCTGGCAGTTGGGCAGGATGAGGTCTCGACAGGAGGGCTGAGTGGCGAAGTCAGCGTGGCGCCATCGCGCCGGGCGCTGGTGGGGAGGCGGCGGTGAGTGATTCCGGCCAGTCCGGGCATTTCCCCGGGTTGCCCGACGAACTGGGGGCATTCGACCACCTGATGCACCGGGGTGAAGCCAACCCGCGCACCCGTTCGGGGATTGCTGGGCTGGAAATCCTCGACACCACCCCTGACTGGAACCGCTTCCGGACCGTTCTCGAGAATGCGTCGCGACGCGTGCCTCGGCTGCGGCAGAAGGTTGTCGTGCCGACCCTGCCGACAGCGGCTCCACGCTGGGTGGTGGACCCGGATTTCAACCTCGACTTCCATGTCCGACGGCTGCGCTGCCCCGAGCCCGGCACA
>CAZDYH010000043.1:14546-17021 GCA_964509355.1 uncultured Mycobacterium sp. | reverse complement strand
CTGCCAATGACCTGATGCGCGACGGCATCAACCACCTGCCCGCCGCGATCGTCGGCGGGGTGCGTGGAGCACTGTTCGGAGCGGCACAGGTGGCCGGGCGGGTGGTGCGCGACCCCGGCTCTGCTGTCGCGGGAGTTGTTGACTACGCCCGCTCGAGCGCCCGGGTGATGGCCCAGGCCGCCGAGCCGTCACCGCTGCTGCGTCGCCGCAGCCTGACCACCCGCAGCGAAGCCATTGACATCAAGCTCGCAGATTTACACAAGGCGGCCAAGGCGGCCGGCGGCTCGATCAACGACGCGTATCTGGCCGGCCTGTGCGGCGCATTGCGGCTCTATCATGAGGCGCTGGGGGTCCCCATCAGCACGTTGCCGATGGCGGTTCCGGTGAGCCTGCGCGCCGACGCCGACCCCGCCGGCGGTAACCGGTTCGCCGGCGTAAACCTGGCGGCGCCGGTCGGCGTGGCCGATCCCGTATCCCGCATCAAGAAGATCCGCGCGCAGATGACGCAGCGCCGCGACGAGCCCGCCATCGACATAATCGGCTCGATCGCTTCGGTGCTTAGCATCCTGCCCACACCACTCCTGGAGGCGGTGACCGGCTCGGTGATCGCCTCCGATGTGCAGGCCAGCAATGTGCCCGTATACCCGGGGGATACCTACATCGCGGGCGCGAAGGTGTTGCGGCACTACGGGATTGGCCCGTTGCCCGGCGTCGCGATGATGGTCGTCCTGGTATCCAGGGGCGGATACTGCACGATCACGGTGCGCTACGACCGGGAAGCGGTCACCGATGAAGCGTTGTTCGCCCGGTGCCTGCAGGACGGTTTCGACGAGATCCTGGCCCTGGCCGGCGACCCGCCGCCCCGGTCGGTGCCGGTCTCGTTCAAGGCGGGATCGGCGAAGCCGTCGCGAGTGGCGTCGGTCGGATCGGAGGGGTCATGACGCCGTCACGGGATCTGAGGTTGCCCGGTTCGGTTGCCGAGGTGGTTGCCAGCCGGCCCGGGCCGAAAATCGGCGCCTTCTTCGACCTGGACGGCACCCTGGTCGCCGGCTTCACCGGTGTCATCCTGACCCAGGAGCGTTTCCGGCGCCGCGACATGGGTGTCGGTGAGCTCTTCGGCATGATCCAGGCGGGGCTGAACCATCAGCTCGGCCGAATTGAGTTCGAAGAGCTGATCACCAAGGCGTCTTCGGCGCTGCGCGGACGCTCGATGAGCGATATGGACGAGATCGGCGAACGGTTGTTCGTCCAGAAGATCAGGTCGCGGATCTACCCGGAGATGCGAGAGCTGGTCCGCGCGCATCTCGACCGCGGTCACACCGTGGTGCTCAGTTCCTCGGCGCTCACCATCCAGGTCGAGCCGGTCGCCCGCTTCCTCGGCATCACCAACACGCTGACAAACCGGTTCGAGACCGACGAGGACGGCGTGCTCACCGGCGATGTGGTGGAACCGATCCTGTGGGGACCCGGCAAGGCCGGCGCGGTGCAGGGCTTCGCGGCCGAAAACGATATCGACCTCAAAGACAGCTACTTCTACGCCGACGGCGACGAAGACGTGGCGTTGATGTATCTGGTCGGCAATCCGCGGCCGACGAACCCCGAGGGCAAGATGGCCGCCGTTGCCAAGCGGCGGGGCTGGCCGATCCTGAGGTTCACCAGCCGTGGCAGCGGGGGAATTGGTGGGCAGTTGCGGACGCTTGTCGGTGTCGGCTCGCTGTTCCCCGTCGCGGCCGGTGCGCTGGGGCTGGGCCTGCTCACCCGCAACCGCCGTCGCGGTGTGAACTTCTTCACCTCCAACTGGCCGGCGCTACTGCTGGCCACCAACGGCGTGAACCTCAACGTGATCGGTGAGGAGAACTTGACCGCGCAGCGTCCGGCGGTATTCATCTTCAACCACCGCAACAACTTCGATCCGGTTATCACCGGCGCGCTGGTCCGCGACAACTGGACCGGGGTGGGGAAGAAGGAGCTCGAAAGCGATCCGCTTCTCGGCAATCTCGGCAAACTGGTCGACACGGTATTCATCGACCGTGACGACACCCGCTCCGCGGTCGAATCGCTGCGCAAGGTGGAAGAACTCGCGAAGAACGGGCTGTCCGTCGTCATCGCCCCCGAGGGCACTCGGCTTGACACCACCGAAGTCGGCCCGTTCAAGAAGGGGCCGTTCCGTATCGCCATGTCGGCCGGGATCCCGATCGTTCCGATCGTCATCCGCAACGCCGAGGTCATCGCCGCCCGTGACTCCAGCACGCTGAACCCCGGCACGGTGGATGTCGCGGTGTTCCCACCGATCTCGTTGAAAGACTGGACGGTTGGCGACCTGTCCGATCGCATCGCCGAGGTGCGCCAGCTCTACGTAGACACACTGTCGAACTGGCCCGTCGACAAACTGCCCGAGGTAAGCCTGTATGGCCGCACGAAGGCGCCCGCCAAGAAGGTGAGCGCGAAACCGCCGGCGAAGAAGGCCGCCAAGAA
>CAZDYH010000043.1:1924-14446 GCA_964509355.1 uncultured Mycobacterium sp. | reverse complement strand
AGGCGCCCGCCAAGAAGGTGAGCGCGAAACCGCCGGCGAAGAAGGCCGCCAAGAAGACCCCGACCAAGAAAGCCGTGACCAAGGCGGCCCCGACCAAGAAAGCCGTGACCAAGGCGGCCCCCAAAGCTGCTAAGGCCAAAGGGAACTCGCCGAGCAAGGCGGTCAAGGACACCACCAAGGTCGCGACGGCCGCCAAGCCCGCGAAAGCGCGTCCGATCGTTGCTGCCAAGACTGCCCGGCGGCCCGTCGTGAAAGGACGACCGTGACAGCCCCCGCCGATGACCTGGCCGCCTTCACCGCAGCCGATGACGCGCTTGTGCTGGCGTCGGTATCGTCGCCTGCTGAGCTCGAACTGTTGAATGACTGGCTGCAGCGGCAGCGGCGCGAGCATCCCGACACCAATGTCGAAGTGCTGCAGCTTCCCGCTGAGGATCCGCCGCCGGGCGTCTTGGCCAAGCTCGTCGAGCAACTCGGCGTCGACACCGATCGGTCCGTACTGCCCGTGCGGGTGTTCTGGGTGCCGGCGGGTCTGCCCACTCGCTCGAAGCTGGTGGGGTGGCTGTCCGGCCGGGACACCTACCGCCCGCCCGAGCGGCTGCAACGCCGCATCCTGCACAAGGATCCGTCGCGGGCCACGGTGGTGGCCGGGGAGTCGGCCAAGGTATCCGAACTGCGCCGGCAGTGGCAGGACACGACGGTGGGCGGCAGCCCGAGCGATTTCGCCCGCTTCGTCATCCGGCGGGCGGTCCTTGCCGTCGAACAGATCGAATATCGGCTGCTGGGACCGGAATACAAGTCGCCACGGCTGGTCAAGCCCGAGATGCTGGCATCGTCCCGCTTCCGCGCCGGCCTCGAGCAGGTCCCGGGTGCCTCGGTCGAGGAGGCCGGGAAGATTCTCGACGAGCTCGCCACCGGATGGAGCCGCTTTTCGGTCGATCTCATACCCACCCTCGGCAAGCTGATTTTCAGTCGTGGCTTCGACCCGAAGCTCGACTACGACCAGAGCCAGATCGAGTCCATGCGTAAGGCGCTCGATACCCATCCGGCGGTGATGCTGTTCTCGCACCGGTCCAACCTCGACAGCCTGGTGCTCACGGTGGCCATGCGGGAGAATCGCCTGCCACGGGCGAATCTGTTCGCGGGCATCAATATGGCCTTTGGACTGATGGGGCCACTGATGCGGCGGTCGGGCGTCATCTTCATCCGGCGCAACATCGGCGATGACCCGGTCTACAAGTATGTGCTCAAGGAGTACGTGGGCTACATCGTGGAGAAGCGGTTCAATCTCAGCTGGTCGATCGAAGGCACGCGCTCGCGCACCGGCAAGATGCTGCCACCGAAGCTCGGACTGATGTCCTATGTCGCCGACGCCTACCTCGACGGCCGCAGCGATGACATTCTGCTGCAGCCGGTTTCGATCAGCTTCGATCAGCTGCACGAGATCGCTGAGTACGCCGAGTACGCCCGCGGGGGAGAGAAGGCCGCCGAAGGACTGAGTTGGCTGTACAACTTCATCAAGGCGCAAGGCGAGCGTAACTACGGCAAGATCTACGTGCGCTTCCCCGAAGCGGTGTCGATGCGGCAATACCTTGGCGTTCCGCACGGCCCGATCGCCAATGACCGAGCCGCCAAAAGGCTTGCGCTGCAGAAGATGGCCTTCGAGGTCGCCTGGCGCACGTTGCGGGTTACGCCGGTCAACGCGACCGGGTTGGTGTCGGCGCTGCTGCTCACCACCCGCGGCGTCGCGTTGACGCTTGGTCAGCTGCATCATTCGCTGCAGCCTTCGCTGGACTACATGGAGCGCAAGCGAACACCGGTGTCGACGAGCGCGTTGCGGCTGCGCACCACCGACGGCGTTCGGTCCGCCGTCGACGCGCTGTCCAACAGGCATCCGATCACCCGCGTGGACGGTGGGCGAGAGCCGGTGTGGCGCATCGCGCCCGAGGACGAGCACGCCGCGGCGTTCTACCGGAACTCGGTGATACATGCTTTCCTGGAGACCTCGATCGTCGAATTGGCGCTCGCGCATGCTGCCGACGCCGACGGCGATCGGCTGGCGGCCTTCTGGGCCCAGGCGATGCGGCTGCGCTCCCTGCTGAAGTTCGACTTCTATTTCGCCGATTCGGCGGCCTTCCGCGCCAACGTGGCCGAGGAGATGGCATGGCACGACGACTGGGAGAGCCATGTCCGCACCGGCGGCGACAAGATCGACATGTTGCTGCATGCGAAGCAACCGCTGATGGCGCACGCGATGCTGCGGACGTTCTTCGAGGCCTACGAGATCGTGGCCGACGTGCTGCGCGACGCACCGGCAGAGATCAGCGAGAAGGATCTGACGAAGCTGGCCATGGGTGTCGGCCGCCAGTACGTCGCACAGAACCGGGTCCGCAGCAGTGAGCCCGTGTCGACGCTGCTGTTCGGTACCGCGCGACAGGTGGCCGCTGACCAGGGCCTGCTGGAGCCGGCGCCAGACCTGGCCGAACGCCGCAAAGCGTTCCACGCCGAGTTGGGGGACATCCTGCGAGATGTCAACCACGTCGAGAAGATCGCCACCGAGCAGTTCTACGAACGGGAGGCGGAGGCTCGCCGTGTTCGCGGCGAGATCGAGTAGGCCGCGCGACTGGGTACCGAACGAGACCGCGCGCCGGGGCGGTGAGGGAACTCATACGCTGGACGCATGACTGTCGCCCGGCCCGTACGGAAGCGCACCGCCGTGTGGCCGGTGCTTACCGGCGTGGCGCTGCTGGCCGGGTGCACCGCCGCTGGTATCGGGGCCCTGTCGCTGGCCGATGCGCTGACCGCCACCGGTCTGCCTGATCCCGGTCCGGTCACCACGCTCGGCCTGCCGTTCGTGCGGGCGGCGGGGGAGATCGCCGCAGTGCTGGCGGTCGGATCGTTCCTGTTCGCGGCGTTCTTTGTGCCACCCCAGAGCACCGGGGTGCTCGACGCCACGGGCTACCGGGCACTGCGGCTGGGCACGGTGGCGTCGGGCGTGTGGGCGGTGTGCGCCGCCATGCTCGTTCCGCTGACCATCTCCGATGTCTCCGGCCAGCCGCTGCGGGATCACCTCAGCCCGACGGCGATCTGGTCGCTGGCCGGCGTTGTCGACACCGCGGGCGCCTGGCGGTGGACCGCGTTCCTGGCCGCTGCCGTCACGCTGGCGAGCCTGCCGGTGCTGCGCTGGTCGTGGACGCCGCTGCTGCTCGCCGGGTCGATGCTTGCCCTCGTCCCGCTCGGGCTCACCGGTCACTCGTCGGCCGGTGGTTCCCACGACCTCGCGACCAACAGCCTGATGATCCATCTGGCCGCGGCCTCGTTGTGGGCGGGTGGACTACTGGTTCTGCTCGCACATGCGCTGCGGGGTGGCGAGCACGCCCACCTGGCCGCGCGCCGTTTCTCAGCGCTCGCCTTTTGGTGCTTCCTCGCGATGGCCGTCAGCGGTGTGATCAACGCCCTGGTCCGCATCCGTCTCAGCGATCTGGTGCACAGCGACTACGGCTGGCTGGTGGTCGCCAAGATCGGCGCGCTGTGCGTGCTGGGTTTCGTGGGCTGGCGGCAGCGCCGCTCGGGAGTCGCTGCGCTGCAGGAAGATCCGGACGCGCGCGGCGCGCTGATCCGACTGGCGTTGATCGAGGCCGTCCTGTTCGGCCTGACCTTCGGCGTCGCGGTCGGACTGGGCCGCACGCCACCACCGCCACCGCGCGTCGCCAACCCGTCGATTCCCGAGGTCGAGATCGGCTACGACTTCGCCGGACCGCCCACGCTGGCGCGCGTGCTGTTCGACTGGCGGTTCGACCTGGTCTTCGGCACGGCGGCGATCATGCTGGCCGTCGTCTACCTGGGCGCGGTGTACCAGCTCAGACGCCGCGGCGACGGCTGGCCGACGGGTCGGATCGTGGCCTGGCTCTTGGGCTGTGCGGTGCTGCTGTTCGCGACCTCGTCAGGGGTGGGGCGGTACATGCCGGTCATGTTCAGCATGCACATGGCCGCCCACATGTTGTTGTCGATGCTGACCCCGATCCTGCTGGTGCTCGGGGCTCCGGTCACCCTGGCGCTTCGGGCGCTGCCCGCTGCCGGTCGGGACGATCCGCCGGGGCCGCGGGAGTGGCTGCTTGCCGCGCTGCACAGCAGGCTGTCCCGGTTCGTCACCAACCCGATCGTTGCCACCGTGCTGTTCGTCGCCGGGTTCTACGGCCTGTATTTCGGTGGAATCTTCGACGCCGCGGCCGGCAACCATGCTGCGCATCTGGCGATGAACCTGCACTTCCTGCTCAGCGGCTACCTTTTCTACTGGGTCGTCATCGGGGTCGACCCCACGCCGCGGCCGATCCCGGCGCTTGGCAAGCTGGGCATGGTCTTCGTATCACTGCCGCTGCATGCGTTCTTCGGCGTGGTATTGATGGGCACGCAAACCGTTCTCGGGGAGAGCTTCTACCGGTCGCTGCAGCTGAGCTGGCACACCGACCTGCTCGGCGATCAGCGCCTGGGCGGCGGAATCGCCTGGGCGGCAGGAGAAGTACCGTTGGTCGTGGTGATGATGGCGCTGCTGGTGCAGTGGACGCGCACCGATCGGCGGACCGCCAAGCGGCTGGACCGCGCCGCCGAGCGCGACCACGACGCCGAGCTGGCGGCCTACAACGCGATGCTGGCCGAGCTGGCCCGCCGGGAAGCTTCCCCCCGGTCGGGCAGCGCGGGCTGACCTCTCCGGTCGCCAGCGCGGCGGGCTGCCAATCCACAGATGGCGTTCTATGCACAGGTTGCCCCATGGCGACGTTCGTGCGTCCGGTGCTGTCACCGGTGCCGGGCTGAATGGCGGCACAACCACCGGTGAGGTGCCAGCTGGGATAGCCCGGACTTCGCCGAAGCAACCCGAGGAAGGACTGAGCAATGTTCGACACGCCGCTGACTGTGGTCGGCAGAATCGTCACCGACCCGAAGCGCCGCATGGTCGGTGACCAGGAGGTCATCAAGTTCCGCGTCGCCAGCAATTCGCGCCGACGCAACGGCGAGGGCACCTGGGAGCCCGGTAACTCACTGTTCATCACGGTCAACTGCTGGGGCAAGCTGGTGACCGGGGTGGGTGCGGCGCTCGGGAAGGGCGCCCCGGTGATCGTCGTTGGCAACGTGTACACCAGCGAGTATGAGGACCGCGAAGGGGTCCGGCGATCGTCGCTGGAGATGCGGGCCACTGCGGTCGGGCCGGATCTGTCTCGCGCCATCGTCCGGATCGAGAAGTCGGCCTACACCGGCATCGAGCCGGCCCACAGCGGCGCGGTCGGCAGTGCACCCGCCGCACCCGACCCCGACGCGGGCGATGCAGGTGAATCCTCCGACGAGGCCGGCGCGACCGAGGAGCTGACCGACGCCGACGCAGCGCCGGGACGCGGTGCGCTGTCCCTGTCGGCTTAGCGGGGCTGCGCCGTCAGGCCAGCCGCCGGCACCGGCCTAGGATGGTCCGCGAGCAATACACGCAGACCAGGAAGGCAACACCGCGGCATGGCTGAGTTCATCTACACGATGAAGAAGGTCCGCAAGGCGCACGGCGACAAGGTGATACTTGACGACGTCACGCTGAGCTTCCTCCCCGGAGCAAAGATCGGCGTCGTCGGCCCCAACGGGGCCGGTAAGTCGAGCGTCTTGCGGATCATGGCCGGTTTGGACAAACCCAACAACGGTGATGCTTTCCTCGCCGTCGGTGCCACGGTGGGCATCCTGCTGCAGGAACCGCCTCTGAACGAGGACAAGACCGTCCGCGGCAACGTCGAGGAGGGTCTGGGCGAGATCAAGGTCAAGCTCGACCGCTTCAACGAGGTCGCCGAGCTGATGGCCACGGACTACTCCGACGAGCTGATGGACGAGATGGGTCGGCTGCAGGAGGAGCTGGACCACGCCGACGCGTGGGACCTCGACTCGCAGCTCGAGCAGGCCATGGACGCACTGCGCTGCCCGCCACCGGACGAACCCGTCACCCATCTCTCCGGCGGTGAGCGACGCCGGGTGGCGCTGTGCAAGCTGTTGCTGTCCAAGCCCGATCTGCTGTTGCTCGACGAGCCGACCAACCACCTCGACGCGGAGAGCGTGCAATGGCTCGAACAGCACCTGGCCAGCTACTCGGGTGCGATCCTGGCCGTCACCCACGACCGCTACTTCCTCAACAACGTTGCCGAATGGATTCTGGAACTCGACCGCGGTCGCGCCTACCCGTACGAGGGCAACTACTCCACCTATCTGGAGAAGAAGGCCGAGCGGCTGGGGGCACAGGGCCGCAAGGACCAGAAGCTGCAGAAGCGGCTGCAAGAGGAACTCGCCTGGGTGCGCTCCGGTGCCAAGGCTCGCCAGGCGAAGAGCAAGGCCCGGTTGCAGCGCTACGAGGAGATGGCCGCCGAGGCTGAGAAGACCCGCAAGCTCGACTTCGAGGAGATTCAGATCCCGACTGGGCCGCGGCTGGGCAACCTGGTGGTCGAGGTCGAACATCTGGACAAAGGCTTCAACGGCCGCGTCCTGATCAAGGACCTGTCCTTCACGCTGCCGCGAAACGGCATCGTCGGGGTGATCGGACCCAATGGCGTCGGCAAGACCACACTGTTCAAGACGATCGTCGGACTCGAACAACCCGACAGCGGCACCGTCAAGGTCGGCGAGACCGTCAAGCTGAGCTACGTCGACCAGAGCCGGTCCGGCATCGACCCCAAGAAGAACGTGTGGGAGGTTGTGTCCGACGGGCTCGACTACATCGAGGTCGGGCAGAACGAGGTGCCATCGCGGGCCTACGTGTCGGCTTTCGGCTTCAAGGGCCCCGATCAGCAGAAACCTGCGGATGTGCTGTCCGGCGGTGAGCGCAACCGGCTCAACCTGGCCCTCACCCTCAAGCAGGGCGGCAACCTCATTCTGCTCGACGAGCCGACCAACGACCTGGACATCGAGACGCTCGGCTCGCTGGAGAACGCCCTGCAGAATTTCCCGGGCTGCGCGGTGGTGATCTCGCACGACCGGTGGTTCCTCGACCGGACCTGCACGCACATCCTGGCCTGGGAGGGCGACGCGGACAACGAGGCGAAGTGGTTCTGGTTCGAGGGCAACTTCGGCGGCTATGAGGAGAACAAGGTGGAAAGGCTCGGTGCAGAAGCGGCTCGTCCGCACAGGGTGACCCACCGCAGGCTCACACGCGACTAATGTTGTGCGCTGCGTACCAGCGCCGGTACGCACGCTGAGTCAGGAGCGGTCGGCATGACGGTGAAACCCGGGGCTACCAGTTTCGACGGGCCAGTCGAGTGGACGAAGTTCACGAAATCCCAGGTTGAGGACGTCCCTCAGTTCATTCTCAGGGCCTACACCGACACCTACCGCGGGCCGCACGGCGATGCGCCCGAAACCGAGGCGGATTCCGTCGACACCGCGCTGGTGGACCGCAGTGCGGCCGCAGGGGTGTTGTCACCGGCCCTCGTCGCGGCCCACACTCGGCTGGGCCGTCGTCGACCCGTCGGGGACACCCGCGTCGCGGTCTACGCCGACGACGACCCGGCCGGCTTCGGCCCCGCCCTGCAGGTGGTCACCGACCAGGCGTCGATGCTGATGGATTCGGTCACCGTCTTGTTGCACCGGCTCGGGGTGGCCTACGTGGCCATCATGAACCCGGTTTTTCGGGTGCGCCGCGGTGCGACCGGGGACCTGCTGAGCATCGCGCTCGCCCCCGGCGACGGTGCAGCCCGGGACGGCACCGACGAGACGTGGATCCACGTCCAACTCTCGCCGTCCGTGGACCGCAGGGCGCTGGCAGAGGCTGCACGCCTGCTGCCCAACGTTCTCGCCGACGCCCGTCAGGTCGCCCTGGACTCCGAAGCGATGGCCTCGGCGCTGCAGGGCCTGGCCCACGAACTCGACACCGACCCCGAGGGCCGGTTCCCGGGCCCGGACCGGAGTGACGTCGCCGAGTTGTTGCGCTGGCTGGCCGACGGGCACTTCGTGCTGCTGGGTTATCAGCGCTGCCCGGTGCGCAACGGCCGCTCGTCGGTCGACCAGTCCAGTCGCCTGGGTGTGCTGCGGCTGCGCAAGGATGCCCTTCCCCAGCTCACCGAGAGCGACGACCTGCTGGTGCTGGCCCAGGCCACGATCCCCAGCTACCTGCGTTACGGTGCCTACCCCTACATCGTCGTCGTTCGGGAACACCCGGGGAACCTGGCTATCGAACACCGCTTCGTCGGGCTGTTCACCGTCGCCGCCATGAACGCCAACGTGCTGGAGATCCCGCTGATCTCCCGACGGGTGCAGGAGGCGCTGGAGTTGGCGCAGCGCGACCCGAGCCATCCCGGTCAGCTGCTGCTCGACATCATTCAGACGATTCCGCGCCCGGAGCTTTTCGCGCTCAGCGCCGAGGAGCTGCTGGCCATGGCGATGGCGGTGGTGGATCTTGGCTCGCGGCGGCGGACGCTGCTGTTTCTGCGTGCCGATCAGCTCGGGTACTTCGTGTCGTGCCTCGTCTACCTGCCGCGCGATCGCTACACCACCGCTGTCCGGCTCGAGATGCAAGACATCCTGGTCCGCGAGCTGGGCGGCCTCAGCATCGAGTACACCGCACGGGTCAGCGAATCACCCTGGGCGGTAGTGCATTTCACGGTTCGACTGCCCGAAGACGCACGGCCGCAGGACGTCGACACCTCGCTGACCAACGAGACGCGAATCGAGACGCTGCTGACCGAGGCCGCGCGTACCTGGGCCGACCGGCTCAACGGCGCAGTGCAGACTGGCGCGATCGGCCAGGTCGAGGCCGAGCATTACGCAGCGGCGTTCCCGGAGGAGTACAAGCAGGCAGTCGGACCGCTGGACGCGATCAATGACATCGCCATCATCGAGTTACTGCAGAATGACTCGGTCAAGCTGGTGCCCTCCGAGGGCGACGAAGACCGAATCGCCCAGCTGACCTGGTATCTCGGTGGCCGCTCGGCGTCGCTGAGCGAGCTGCTGCCGATGCTGCAGTGCATGGGTGTGGTCGTGCTCGAGGAGCGGCCGTTCACTGTCAGCCGGCCGGACGGATTGGCGGTGTGGATCTACCAGTTCAAGATCTCGCCGCACCCGAGCATCCCGGATCCGGCCACGGCGGAGGAGGGCGAAGCCACCGCGCAGCGCTTCGCCGACGCCGTCACCGCGATCTGGCAGGGCCGCGTCGAGATCGACCGATTCAACGAGCTTGTGCTGCGTGCCGGACTGACCTGGCAGCAGGTGGTCCTGCTGCGCAGCTACGCGAAGTATCTGCGGCAGGCCGGTTTTCCCTACAGCCAGTCGCACATCGAGTCGGTGTTGATCGACAACGCGGGCACCGCGCGTTCGCTGGTCGAACTGTTCGAGACGATCTTCGACCCAAACCCGTCCGACTCGCCGAGGGAGCGTGACGCGCAGGCGGCGGCCGCGGCGGTGGCCGCCGACATCGACGCGCTCGTCAGCCTCGACACCGATCGGGTGCTGCGCGCGTTCGCGGCCATGATTCAGGCCACGCTGCGGACCAACTACTTTGTCACCCGCGAGGATTCGGCCCGGGGGCAGAATGTGCTGTCGCTCAAGCTGAACCCGCAGCTGATCGACGAGCTGCCGCTGCCGCGGCCGAAGTTCGAGATCTTCGTGTACTCACCCCGCCTCGAAGGGGTGCATCTGCGGTTCGGTTCCGTGGCCCGCGGGGGCCTGCGCTGGTCGGACCGCCGGGAAGATTTCCGCACCGAGGTCCTCGGCCTGGTCAAGGCGCAGGCGGTGAAGAACGCCGTCATCGTCCCCGTCGGCGCCAAGGGCGGGTTCGTTGTCAAGCAGCCGCCGCTGACCACCGGCGATCCCGCCACCGATCGCGACGCCACGCGCACCGAGGGCGTCGCCTGCTACCGGTTGTTCATCGCCGGGCTGCTCGACCTCACCGACAACGTCGACCGGGCCACCGGCAACGTCATCGCCCCGGCAGAGGTGGTTCGGCGCGACGGCGACGACGCCTATCTCGTGGTGGCGGCCGACAAGGGCACCGCCACCTTCTCCGATATCGCCAACGATGTTGCGAAGTCCTACGGTTTCTGGCTGGGCGACGCGTTCGCCTCCGGCGGATCGGTGGGATACGACCACAAGGCCATGGGCATCACGGCCAAGGGCACCTGGGAAAGCGTCAAGCGGCACTTCCGTGAAATGGGCGTCGACACCCAAACCGAGGACTTCACCGTCGTCGGTGTCGGGGACATGAGCGGCGACGTGTTCGGTAACGGCATGCTGCTGTCCGAGCACATCCGGCTGATCGCCGCCTTCGACCACCGGCACATCTTCCTCGACCCGGACCCGGACGCCGCCGTCTCGTGGGCCGAGCGGCGCCGGCTCTTCGAGCTGCCCCGGTCCAGCTGGGACGACTACAACCGCAGCTTGATGAGCGAGGGCGGCGGGGTGTTCAGCCGCGAGCAGAAATCCATTCCGATCAGTCCCCAGGTACGCGCCGCCCTCGGCATCCAGGACGCCGTCGAGGAGATGACGCCGCCGAACCTGGTTCGGGCGGTGCTGCAGGCCCCAGTGGACCTGCTTTTCAACGGCGGTATCGGCACCTATGTGAAAGCGGAGAGCCAGTCCGATGCCGATGTCGGCGACCGGGCCAACGATCCGGTGCGGGTGAACGCCAACCAGGTGCGCGCCAAGGTCATCGGTGAAGGCGGCAACCTCGGTGTCACCTCACTGGGTCGCGTTGAGTTCGACCTGAGCGGTGGGCGGATCAACACCGATGCGCTGGACAACTCGGCGGGTGTCGACTGCTCCGATCACGAGGTCAACATCAAGATCCTGGTCGACTCGCTGGTCACCGCGGGCAAGGTTCGAGCCGACGACCGCACCCAGCTGCTGGAGTCCATGACCGACGAGGTGTCCGACCTGGTCCTGGCCGACAACGTCGAACAGAACGATCTGATCGGCACCAGCCGGGCCAATGCCGCGACCCTGCTCAACGTGCACGCTCGTCAGATCAAGGATCTCGTCGATCAGCGCGGGTTGAACCGCGAACTCGAAGCGCTGCCGTCGGAGAAGGAGATCCTGCGGCGCGTCGAAGTCGGGCTGGGGCTGACGTCGCCGGAACTCGCGACGCTGATGGCCCACGTCAAGCTGACGCTGGCGGACGAGCTGCTCGCCAGCGACCTGCCCGACCAGGAGGTTCTCGCCGCCCGGCTGCCGCAGTACTTCCCGGCCGAGTTGCGGGACCACTTCGGCCCGGACATCCGCTCGCATCAACTGCGGCGGGAGATTGTGACGACCATGCTGGTCAACGACCTCGTCAACACCGGCGGGATCTCGTACGCCTACCGGATCACCGAGGATGTCGGTGTCGGCCCGGTCGACGCGGTGCGCACCTTCGTCGCCACCAACGCGATCTTCGGCATCGGAGACGTCTGGCGTCGCATCCGCGCCGCGGCTGTGCCGGTCAACGTGTCCGATCGAATGACACTGGATCTGCGCCGGCTGCTCGACCGCGCGGCGCGCTGGCTGCTCAACTACCGTCCCCAGCCCCTTGCGGTCGGTGCCGAGATCAACCGCTTCGCGGCGACGGTGGCGGCGCTCACCCCGCGGATGTTGGAGTGGTTGCGCGGCGACGACCGCGCCATCGTCGTCAAGGAGGCTGGGGAGTTCGCATCGCACGGCGCATCCGAGGACCTGGCCTTGATGGTCGCCACCGGCCTGTACCAGTACAGCCTGCTCGACATCATCGACATTGCCGACATCGTCGACCGTGACGCGGCCGAGGTCGCCGACACCTACTTCGCCCTGATGGACCATCTCGGCACCGACGGCCTGTTGACGGCGGTGTCCGGGCTGCCCCGCGACGACCGCTGGCATTCGTTGGCGCGCTTGGCCATCCGCGACGACGTGTACGGTTCGCTGCGGGCATTGTGCTTCGATGTGCTGGCTGTCGGCGAGCCCGACGAGACCGGTGAGGAGAAGATCGCGGAGTGGGAACACACGAACAGCTCTCGCGTGGCGCGGGCGCGGCGGACACTCACCGAGATCTATGAGGACGACGAGCGAGACCTCGCGACGCTGTCGGTCGCGGCGCGCCAGATTCGCAGCATGACGCGGACCAGTGGCACGGGGACGTCCGGTTGAGCGTGAGCCAAGGTTTCGTCACCCCGGTCCCGGTGCGCTGGTCGGATATCGACATGTATCAGCACGTCAACCACGCGACGGTGGTGACGATCCTGGAAGAGGCCCGTGTCCCGTTCCTGCGCGACGCGTTCGGCGCCGACATCGCCACGACCGGCCTGCTGATCGCCGAGGTCCGGGTCGCCTACAAGGGCCAGCTGCGACTCGGCGATTCACCGCTGCAGGTGACGATCTGGGTCAACCGGCTGCGCGCGGTGGACTTCACGCTCGGCTACGAGGTGCGGTCGGTGAACGCCGAACCCGATTCGAAGCCGGCCGTGATCGCCGAGACGCAGTTGGCCACATTCCACATCGACGAGCAACGGCTGGTCCGGCTCTCGCCAGACCATCGGGAGTATCTCCAGCGGTGGCTGCGATGAGCCG
>CAZDYH010000043.1:0-1824 GCA_964509355.1 uncultured Mycobacterium sp. | reverse complement strand
GCCATCCACCAACGACCCGCTGACCAGGATGGGCTCGCCGTCGGGCAGTGGCATCGGTTCCTCGCCGGTATTCAGCGCGCAGATCAGTCCGCTGTCGAGCGCGAACACCACTGCGTCGTTAGGGTAGGGCGGCCAGTCGACCTGAGTGGCGTCGAATTCCTTTCGCTGCCTGCGTAATTCAAGTGCACGCCGGAAGAATGACAGCGTCGAGTCGAACCGGTCGAGCTGTTTCTCGACCGTCAGCAAGGCCCACTCCGGCGGGATCGGCAGCCACGTATCGACGTTGTCGGAGAACCCGAACGGGGGAACCCGGCCGTCCCACGGCATCGGCACCCGGCAGCCGTCGCGGCCGCGCTCGGTATGTCCGGAACGCTCCCAAACCGGGTCTTGCAGCACCTCGTCGGGCAGATCCACGTTCGGCAGCCCAAGTTCCTGGCCGTTGTAGATGAACACCGCGCCGGGTAGCGCGAGCATCACCATCGCCATGGCCCGCGCCCGGGCCAGCCCGATCTCGCCGCCGCCGTAGCGGGTGACCTCGCGGTCGACGTCGTGATTGGCCAGGGTCCAGGTCGGTGCGGCGCCTTCGATCGCCGCGGCCGCCAGCGAGTTCTCGATCGCGTCCCGAATATCGCCGGCGTCGAAATCGGCCTGGACCAGCCGGAAATTGAAGCCGAGGTGCAGTTCGTCGGGCCGCAGGTACTCGGCGAAGCGTTTGTTGTCGTGGACCCACACCTCGCCGACGGTGACCGCGCCGGGGTAGTCGTTGATGACCGTCCGGATGTCGCGGTGGATCGCGTGCACACTGTCGTGGTTGAAGCGCGGATCGTCGTCGATGTTGCGCAACAGGTGGTTGTCGGTGATCACCATGTCCGGCAGGCCGGGCGGCTTGGCCATGCCGTGTGCGACGTCGATGCGGTACCCGTCCACGCCACGCTCCAGCCAGAATCGCAAGGTCTTCTCGAAATCATCGAAAACCTCGGGGTTGTCCCAGTTCAAATCGGGTTGCTCGGCATCGAAGATGTGCAGGTACCACTGGCCCGGGTTGCCGTTCGGCTCGGTGACCCGGGTCCAAGCCGGCCCGCCGAACACCGACACCCAGTTGTTGGGCGGCTCCGCGCCGCCGGGGCCGCTGCCGTCCCGGAAGATATAGCGATCCCGCTCGGCGCTGCCCGGGCCCGCGGCCAGCGCCGCGGAGAACCACGGATGCGCCGAACTGGTGTGGTTGGGCACCAGGTCCATCGTCACCTTGATGTTGTGCCGGTGCGCCGCGGCGATCAACCGCTCGAGCGCTGCCATCCCGCCGAACAGCGGGTCGACGTCACGCGGGTTGGCAACGTCGTAGCCGTGGTCGGCCATCGGGGACACATTGATCGGATTGATCCAGATCGCGTCGACGCCCAGCAGGTCGAGATAGCCGAGCCGGGCCACCACTCCGTCGAGGTCGCCGACGCCGTCGCCGTTACTGTCAGAAAACGAGCGCGGATACACCTGGTAGAACACAGCGCGCGACCACCAGGCTGGGCTGGTGCGAGGGTCGGTCACGAACGACCATTGTGCCGCAACTCAGAACGGCGAGTTGACCATGGAGTGGGCGGCCATTTCCAGGTACGCGAGCAACTGCTGGCGGTGTGCGTCGTCGAGCGTTTGTGAGTCGATTGACCCGACTGCGATGTGCATGCACCGAAGCCAGGCGTCGCGCTCTATCGGCCCGATCCGGAACGGGCTGTGCCGCATCCGCAGCCGCGGATGGCCGCGCTGCTCGGAGTAGGTACGCGGGCCACCCCAGTATTGCTCGAGGAACATCCGCAACCTTTCCTCGGCGGC
>CAZDYH010000042.1:8075-19311 GCA_964509355.1 uncultured Mycobacterium sp. | reverse complement strand
AGTAGACGCACATTCCGGCCCAGACCATCGGTCGGGATGCGATGATCGGACGGTGCCGTTCGCGCCGGGAAGCATTGCCATCGAGGACCGCGAGACGATCCACACACCCGACCGGGGCGGCGAGGGCCGCTCCGCACGGAAGGTCGTGCCGCGTCGCGCCCTGGCCGACTGGGATCCCGCCGGCCGCGGACACGATGCACTGGCGACGGTCCTGGCGCAGAGCGAGACGCGTGCGCAGGATCTGGTGCCGATCCGGCACGGCCGGATGGCCGCGTCACCGTGGACGTACTTCCGCGGCGCCGCCGCGGTGATGGCGGCCGATCTGGCCTCGACGCCGAACACCGGCATCAACGTCCAACTCTGCGGTGACGCGCACGCGCTCAACTTCGGACTGTGGCGCACACCCGAGCGGAACCTGTCGTTCGACCTGCGGGACTTCGACGAGACTCTTCCCGGCCCGTTCGAATGGGACGTCAAGCGTCTCGCCGCCTCACTGGTGGTCCTGGCCCGTGACAATGGGCTAGCGGAAGCCGTTGCCCGACAATCTGTCTCGGCCGCCTATCGCGGATACGCCGGCCAGCTCCGCGAGTACGCGACGATGCCGGAAATCGACATCTGGTATGACCGGGTCGATGTCGACGAACTGGTCGGTCAACTCGCGCCGTACGATGCCGACGAGGTCGCAAGCCATATCGAACGCAAGGCGACAAGGCGCACCAGCCGCGGGGCGTCGACGAAGCTGACCACGGTGGTTGACGGTCGTCGGACCATCGTCGAGGACCCACCGTTTCGCACCCATGTGCGGACGGCGGACGACGCCGACACCGACTCGGTCATTGCCGCCTACCTGCAGTCCGTGTCTGACCCGGTGTGGAGTTTCCTGACCCGGTTCGACGTCGCCGACACGGTTCGCCAGGTCGTGGGGGTGGGCAGTGTGGGGATGCGGGTGTACCTGGTGCTGCTGGTGGAGCGACGCACCCGCGACCCGTTCTTCCTGCAGATCAAGCAGGCCGGGCCCTCGGTGTACGAGCATTTCCTCGGCGACAGTCATCACGGTAACCACGGTCAGCGAGTGATCAACGGCCAGCGCATGATTCAGAGTGCCACCGACATGTTCGTGGGGTGGACCACCAGTGACGGCAACGACTTCTTCGTCCGCCAGTTTCGCGACGGCAAGGTCATTCCGAAGGGTGAGACCATCGCCGACCGGTTGACGAAGTTCGCGGGCGCGTGCGGAAGGGTGCTGGCCCGTGCGCATGCGCGCAGCGGTGACGCCGCCGCGATAGCCGACTACCTCGGCACGAGCGCCAGGGTGGAGGAGGCTTTCGTCGCGTTCGCGTCGGCCTACGCCGACCAGAACGAACGCGACCACGCGCAGCTCGCCCGGGCGGTCGAGGACGGGTCGATCGCCAGTGCGGTCGGCTGGGCCTGAACCGGGTTACTCGTCGGCGGCCTCGAGCCAGGCCGCCTCCAGCGCGTCCTTGCGCCGCAGAACCTCGTTCAGGTCGTCGTTGAGCTTGCCGAGCCGAACGTGGTCGTGTGCCGCAGCGGCCATCACTTCGTGCAGTTCGGCGATCCGCTCGTCGATCTTGCCGAGCTGGCCTTCGATACGGGCCAGCTCCTTGCCGGCCCGCCGCTCCCGCGCCGACACCGACTCCGCGCGCGGCGACGCGTCGGGCGCCGGCGTCGGCACCCCGGACCGTGGGCCACGGCGAGCCGCCAGGTACTGCTCGACACCGCCCGGCAGCAGCTCACAACGCCCGCCACCGGTGAGCGCATAGGTGACATCGCAGACCCGCTCGAGGAAGTAGCGGTCGTGAGTGACCACGATCAGGGTTCCGGGCCAGCCGTCGAGGTAGTCCTCGATGACGGTCAGCGTGTCGATGTCGAGGTCGTTGGTGGGCTCGTCGAGCAGCAGCACGTTGGGCTCGTCGAGCAGCAGCCGCAGGAACTGCAGCCGCCGTCGTTCACCCCCGGAGAGATCGGCCACCCGGGCGGTCAGCTTGTCGCCGGTGAACCCGAAGTCCTCCAGCAGCGTCGCCGCGCTGATCTCGCGGCCGCCGGCCAGTTCGGCGATCCGGCGGCGGTCCTCGACGACGTCGAGGACGCGGTCGGCTCCGCCCAGTTCGCTCAGCGCCTGGCTCAGATGACCGATCCGCAGCGTGCTGCCTCGTTTGATCGATCCGGCGGCGGGTTCCAGCTCGCCGGCCAGCAGCCTCAGCACCGATGTCTTGCCGGTTCCGTTCACCCCGGCCAGACCGATCCGTGCGCCGGGGCCGATCGACCAGTCGACACCGGAGAGGATGGTTCGCGGCGGATCGCCCACCGCCAACCGGACCTGGTGCAGGTCGAACACGTCCTTGCCCAGCCTGGTGGTGGCGAACCGTTGCAGCACAAGGGAATCCCGGGGCGGCGGTTCGTCGGCGATCAGCGCGTTGGCCGCCTCGACACGGAACTTCGGTTTGGAGGTGCGCGCGGGGGCGCCCCGGCGCAGCCACGCCAGTTCCTTGCGAATGAGGTTCTTTCGCCGCGACTCGGTACCGGCTGCCTGGCGCATCCGCTCGGCGCGGGCCAGCACATACGCGGCATACCCACCGTCGTAGGCGTCGACGGCACCGTCGTGCACCTCCCAGATCCGCGTGCACACCGCGTCGAGGAACCAGCGGTCGTGGCTGACCACGACCAGCGCCCGTGAACGGAAGTCGGCGAGATGTTCCGCCAGCCAGCTGATCCCCTCGACGTCAAGGTGGTTGGTGGGCTCGTCGAGCGCCAGCACGTCGTGTCCGGCGAGCAACAGCGCGACCAGTGCCACCCGGCGCCGCTCACCGCCGCTGAGGGTGGCCGCTTCGGCGTCGATGTCCACCCCGGCCAGCAGATGCTCGACGACGGCCCGGGTGGTGGGTTCGGCGGCCCAGATATGGTCGGGGCGGCCGGCGACGATCAGGTCGCGCACCGTGTCACCGGAGGCGAAATCATCGGTTTGACGCAGGTAGCCCACCGACAGCCCGGCAGTGTGGGTGATGCGGCCGGAATCTGGCGCAACCTCGCCGGTGAGGATCCGCAGCAGCGTCGTCTTTCCGTCGCCGTTGCGGCCGACGACACCGATCGCTTCGCCTTCGTCGATGCCCAGACTGACCGAATTCAGCAGGGTGCGGGTGCCGTAACCGACGGTGACCCGTTCGGCGTTGATCAGATTCGCCATCAGGCGCCGATGATAGGTGTGCGGGACCGCGGGCCTTGCCTTGTGCCATGATTGGCGTCAGCAGTCGGGGGACACAGCATCGAGCAGGGGAGCGGCCGTGGTGGACCTCTCGGCGATCACCAGGCCGGTCGAGCGGTTGGTGGCCACGGCGCAGAACGGTCTCGAGGTTCTGCGGTTGGGTGGCCTCGAGACCGGGAGCGTTCCGTCGCCGTTCCAGATCGTCGAGAGCGTGCCGATGTACAAGCTCCGGCGGTATTTCCCGCCGGACAGCCGGCCGGGCCAGCCTGCCCCGGGACCGCCGATCCTGATGGTGCACCCGATGATGATGTCCGCGAATATGTGGGACGTCACCCGTGAGGACGGCGCGGTCGGCATCCTGCACGCCGCCGGCGTCGATCCCTGGGTCATCGACTTCGGCTCACCCGACGAGGTCGAGGGGGGCATGCGTCGCAACCTGGCCGACCACATCGTCGCGCTCAGCGAGGCGGTCGACACCGTCAGGGACGCCACCGGACAAGACGTCCATCTGGTCGGTTACTCGCAGGGCGGGATGTTCTGCTACCAGGGGGCCGCCTACCGGCGGTCCAAAGACATCGCCAGCATCGTGACGTTCGGATCGCCGGTGGACACTCTGGCCGCGCTGCCGATGGGCATCCCGCCCAACCTGGGCGTCGTGGTCGCCGACTTCATGGCCGACCATGTCTTCAACCGGCTGGACGTTCCGGGGTGGCTGGCGCGCACCGGGTTCCAGCTGCTCGACCCGCTCAAGACCGCGAAAGCCCGGGTGGACTTCCTGCGCCAGCTGCATGACCGCGAGGCGCTGCTACCGCGCGAGCAGCAGCGCAAGTTCCTCGATTCCGAGGGCTGGATCGCCTGGTCGGGCCCGGCTGTCTCCGAACTTCTCAAGCAGTTCGTCGCCCACAACCGGATGATGACCGGCGGCTTCGCGATCAAGGGTCAGCTCGTGACGCTGACCGATATCACCTGCCCGGTGCTGGCATTCGTCGGTGAGGTCGACGATATCGGCCAGCCGGCATCCGTCCGCGGTATCCGGCGGGCCGCCCCGAACGCCGATGTCTACGAGGCGATGATCCGGGCGGGCCATTTCGGCCTGGTGGTGGGGTCCAAGGCGGCAGCTGTCAGTTGGCCGACCGTCGCCGACTGGGCGCAGTGGCTGGGCGGCCGCGGTCCGATGCCGGCGAACATCGTGCCGATGGCCGAGCAGCCGGCCGAGCACACCGAGAGCGGCGTCCCGATCGGGTCCCGGGTGGCCCACGGTGTGGTAGAGGCCTCGGAGGTGGCGCTGGGCCTGGCCAAGGGCGCCGCCGGAGCGGTCGTCACGGCGAACAGATCGATGCGTTCGCTGGCGGTTGAGACGGTCCGGACGTTGCCCCGGCTCGCCCGGCTCGGCCAGATCAACGACCACACCCGCATGTCCCTGGGCCGGATCATCAGTGAGCAGGCGAGCGGCGCCCCCGACGGTGAATTCCTGCTTTTCGACGGCCGTGTGCACACCTATGAGGCGGTGGACCGTCGCATCGACAACGTCGTCCGCGGCCTGATCGAGGTCGGTGTGCGTCAGGGTGCGCACGTCGGGGTGCTGATGGAGACCCGGCCCAGCGCGCTGGTCGCGATCGCCGCACTGTCCCGCCTCGGCGCGGTGGCGGTCCTGATGCCGCCCGACGGTGACCTCGCGACCGCGGCCAGGATCGGGGGAGTCGCGGAGATCATCACCGATCCCGGCAACCTCGCGGCGGCCCGGCGGCTGTCATTGCAGGTCCTGGTGCTCGGCGGCGGCGAATCACGCGATCTGCGGCTGGCCGATGACGCCGACGTCACCGACATGGAGCAGATCGACCCGGATGCGGTGGAGTTGCCCGGCTGGTACCGGCCCAATCCGGGGTTGGCCCGCGACCTGGCGTTCGTCGCGTTCAGCGCGGTTGGCGGCGGCGAACTCGTCGCCAAGCAGATCACCAACTATCGCTGGGCGCTGTCGGCGTTCGGCACGGCCTCGGCGGCAGCGCTCGATCGTGGCGACACCGTGTACTGCCTGACGCCGCTGCACCACCAGTCCGGGCTGCTGGTGAGCCTGGGTGGGGCGGTGGTCGGCGGCGCGCGCATCGCGCTGTCACGGGGCCTGCGTCCGGACCGGTTCGTCCAGGAGATCCGCCAGTACGGCGTCACGGTGGTCTCGTACACCTGGGCGATGCTGCGCGACGTCATCGACGACCCCGGGTTCGTGCTGCACGGCAACCATCCGGTGCGACTGTTCATCGGCTCGGGTATGCCCACCGGGCTGTGGCAACGCATCGTCGAGGCGTTCGCGCCGGCCCATGTCGTGGAGTTCTTCGCCACCACCGACGGCCAGGCCGTGCTGGCCAACGTCACGGGCGCCAAGATCGGCAGCAAGGGCCGCCCGCTTCCCGGCGGTGGACACGTGGAGCTGGCAGCCTACGGTCCCGAGGACGATCTGATCCTCGAGGACGACCGCGGGTTCGTCAAGGTCGCGGCGACCAATCAGGTCGGCGTGCTGCTGGCCCGGCCAGGCGGGCCGATCGACCCGACCGCGTCGGTGAAGCGGGGCGTATTCGCCCCGGCCGACACCTGGATCTCGACGGAGTACCTGTTCCGGCGCGACGCCGACGGCGACTTCTGGCTGGTCGGAAACCGCGGTTCGGTTATCCGTACCCCGCGCGGCATCGTGTATCCGGAACCGATCACCGACGCCATCAGCCTGATCACCGCGGTCGACCTCGCGGTTACCTACAACGTGCCGGCGGGCGGCCGTCAGCTGGCGGTCACGGCCGTGATGTTGCGGCCCGGGGCCACAATTACCGCTGCCGACCTGTCCGAGGCAGTGGCGAACATGCCGGTCGGGCTACCCCCGGATGTGGTCCACGTGGTGCCGGAAATGACGCTGAGCGCGTCCTACCGCCCGGTGGTGAGTGCCCTGCGTGCGGCCGGGATCCCCAAGCCGGGACGAAACTCGTGGTACCTCGACCCTGACAGCCAACGATTCAAGCGGCTGACCGGCGCAGTACGGGTCGAGATGTCCCGCGCGAAGCGATGACAGCGTGCCCTGGTTGGCCGGCACTGTTAAGCTCCACATGACAGTCGGGGTGCCTATGCGTATTTGGAGGAATGCATGACATCGCAGACCGTTACGATTCGCTGGCGTGCGGCGATCGGTGCCCTGGCCGCTGGGTTCATGGTGGGTTTCGGCTCGCCGGCGGCGCTGGCAGATCCGGGGACGACCACGCCGGTCAGCCCTTCGCCGACAGCGCAAGCTGACACCCCGCCGACGACGGCCAGTGACGTGCTCGCCATTATCGCCGCGGACTATGACTTGGGTGCGGGCGGCGGTCAGGTCTCCAATTTGATCCGCGATGTGATGACACTTCGGGCCCAGGGCTTCTATCCGTCGAATTCGAACAAGCAGGCACTTGTGAAGGCGCTGGACTACCGACCCAACCAGGGCCCACTTGTCGAGGCGCTGCAAGAAACCCTGGCCTACCAGCGCAAGGTGCAGTCCCAGATGAGCGGCCAGGGTTCCACCCAGCCCGGGCCGGGGATAGGCATCAACCAGGGGGCATGGGCTCCGGGCAACCCGATGATTCAGGACGACCCGATCTTCCCCATGCCCGGTCGCTAACCTCAACCCGTGCTCGACGCGAAGCTCCTGGAAATCCTGGTCTGCCCGGCCGACCGCGGCCCGCTGCTGCTTGACGACGACCTGCTGTACAACCCCCGGCTGCGCCGTGCGTATCGCATCGAGGACGGCATCCCGGTCCTGCTGATCGACGAGGCCGTCGACGTCAGCGATGACGAGCACGAACGACTCATGGCTCGCGCTGCGGCAAACCCGGAAGATCCCCGGTGAGATAGCGCTGCAGCGTCGGCGCGATTGTCTCGGCGATCTGCTCGATCGGCAGCGAGGCGAACGGCTCCAAACCGACGATGTAGCGCGCCATCGCCACACCGACCAGCTGGGTCGCGACGAACTCCGCGCGCACAATGCCCGTCCCCGGCGGATCGTCGACCCGGGCGCCCAACTCGGCAACCACGACCTCGCGCAGGAATGAGCGCAGCAGGCCGACTTCCGCGCCCGCGAGGATCGTCCGCAACGTGGCGATCAAGCCAGCCCCCAGTTCGGAATCCCAGAGCGTCAGGACCATCGACGCCAACTTCAGCCCCAGCTCGTCGACCGGCGTGGCCCGCATCGGCCCGATTAGCTCCATCGGGTCGATGGGGATACGGATCGCCGCGACGAACAACTCCCGCTTGGTCCCGAAGTAGTGGTGCACGAGCGCCGCATCCACGTCGGCACCCGCGGCGACCGCCCGCATCGACGTCTTGTCCAGACCGTTGCGGGCGAAAAGTTCCCGCGCGCTGGCCAGAATCCGCTCACGGGTGTCGGAGCTGCCGGGCGGCCGCCCTGGCCGCTTGCGGGTTGCGTTCGGTAATCTCACGGTGTCCGTCGCCGCAGGGTTGCCGCCGCCAGGCACAAGGCCAACACCGCGAATCCCACCACGACCGCGATGTCACGCACCGCGGTGGCCGTCAACTCAGGATGGGCACCGACCTGCCGCAGGGCTTCCAGCGCGTAGCTGGCCGGCAGGGCATTGCTGATCCATTGCAGCCAGTCCGGCAGCATCTCACGCGGGACGATGATGCCGCACAGCAGCAGCTGCGGCACGATGACGACCGGCATGAACTGCACAGCCTGGAACTCGGTGCGGGCGAATGCGCTGCACAGCAGGCCCAGCCCGACGCCAAGCACCGCATTGATGATCGCGATGACGAAGACCCAGATCGGGCTGCCGGCGGTGTCGAACCCGAGCAGCCAGAACGCCACGAAGCACGCGAACACGGCCTGGGCGGCGGCCGCGATCGAGAACGCGGTCCCGTATGCGGCCAGCAGGTCGAGCCGACGCAGCGGCGTGGTCAGGATGCGCTCCAGCGTTCCCGAAACCCGTTCTCGCTGCATCGATATGGACGTGATGAGAAACATCACCATCAGCGGCAACAGTCCCAACAGGATCAGGCAGGCGTTGTTGAACGGCGACACCGCGCCGGGCCGGGTCGGCGCGTTCTGGAACATGAAGTACATCAGCGTGATGATCGCGCTGGGCACCACCAGGATCATGGCCACGCTTCGGTGATCGGCCGCCAGTTGGCGCAGGATTCTCGCCGTGCTGGCGAGATACGCTTGCGGACTCAGCCGGCTGCGGGCGCGGTGGTGCGCCGGATGATGGACAGAAACGCTTCCTCCAGTGACGTACATCCGGTATCCCTTCGTAGGTGGGTGGGGGTGGTGTGGGCCAGCAGGTGGCCGTCGCGCATCAGCAGCAGGTCGGCGCAGTGGTCGGCCTCGTCCATGACATGGCTGGAGACCAGCAGGGTGGTTCCGCGCCGCGCCAGGGCCGTGAACTGTTGCCACAGGTCTTCCCGCAGGACCGGGTCGAGGCCGACGGTGGGCTCGTCGAGCACCAGCAGGTCGGGCTGGCAGACCAGGGCGCAGGCCAACGAGACCCGGGTTCGCTGGCCGCCGGACAGGTTCCCGCTGTAGGCGGTGCGGTAGTCGTGCAGACCGACGGCGTCGACGGCCTCGTCGCAGGATGACGCGGGCGAGCCGTAGAGGGCGCCGAAGTAGCGCACGTTGTCGATGACCCGCAGGTCGTTGTAGATCGTCGGGTCCTGCGTCACGTAGCCGACCCGGTGGCGCAGCTGCGGCGAACCCGCCGGCTCGCCCAGCACCGTGACCGATCCCGAGGCGACGATCTGGGTCCCGACGATGCAGCGCATCAGCGTGGTCTTGCCGCAGCCGGACGGGCCGAGCAGGCCGGTAATGGTGCCGCGCGCGATCTGCACCGAGAAATCGTGCAGAGCTGGGCGTTTGCCGCGGATGACGCGCAGGTGATCGATGACGACCGCGGGCTCGACACCGTTGCGGAGCAATTCATCACTCGATGAAATCATCATGCGGTGAATAATGCTCCCGGGTCGCAGCGCTGTCAATGCCCGGGGCACAATCTGTGCCGTGAGCGCTGATCTGCTGGCCGTCGACCCGCTCACCGCGGCACGTCGGCTGCTCGGCGCGACCATCACCGGACGTGGCGCCAGCGCGGTGGTCGTCGAGGTCGAGGCATACGGCGGGCCGCCGGACGGGCCCTGGCCGGACGCGGCGTCACACTCGTTCCGCGGCCCCGGAGTTCGCAACGCGGTGATGTTCGGGCCGGCCGGCCGGCTGTACACCTATCGCAGCCACGGCATCCACGTCTGCGCCAACGTGGTGTGCGGGCCCGACGGGTCGGCGGCGGCGGTCCTGCTCCGGGCCGGCGCGATCATGAGTGGTACCGATATCGCCGGGCGGCGCCGTGGCGAAGCCGTGGGTTCAGTTGCGCTCGGGCGCGGGCCGGGCAACCTTTGCTCCGCGCTGGGAATCGTGATGGGAGACAACGGAATCGATCTCTTCGACCCGGACGCCCCGGTGCAACTGACGCTCGGCGAGCCGGAGCCGGAGAGCTCAGGACCCAGGGTCGGCGTCAGCCGCGCCGCAGACCGGGCCTGGCGGTTCTGGCTGACCGGACGGCCCGAGGTTTCGGCGTATCGGCGCAGTCCGCGCGCGCCACGCCCGGGCGACAGCGGGTGACCCCACCCGTATGTAGTAGGTCCGCCGTGGCCGATACGCGGTGGTACGGGAAGATCGACACATGAGCACGACGATCCTCGACGAGTTGGGCTGGCGCGGGTTGATCGCGCAGTCCACCGATATCGACGCGCTCGCGACCGCGGCCGCACGCGGGCCGATCACGGTGTACGCGGGGTTTGACCCGACCGCGCCCAGCCTGCATGCCGGAAACCTGGTGCCGCTGTTGGCGTTACGACGTTTCCAGCGAGCGGGCCACCGACCGATCGTGCTCGCCGGTGGGGCAACCGGCATGATCGGCGATCCGCGCGATACCGGGGAGCGGAGTCTGAACAGCACCGACACCGTCGCCGACTGGTCTGAACGTATTCGCGGACAGCTGGAACGCTTCGTCGACTTCGACGGGTCAGCGACCGGCGCCATCGTCACGAACAACCTCGAGTGGACGACCGGGCTCAGCGCCATCGAATTCCTCCGGGACGTCGGCAAGCATTTCTCCGTCAACGTGATGTTGGACCGTGACACGATCCGGCGGCGCCTGGACGGGGAAGGCATCTCCTACACCGAGTTCAGCTACATGCTCTTGCAGGCGAACGACTACGTCGAGTTGTACCAGCGCTACGGCTGCTCGCTGCAGATCGGTGGCTCCGACCAGTGGGGCAATATCATCGCCGGGGTGCGGTTGGTGCGCCAGAAGCTGGGTGCGACGGTGCACGCGCTCACCGTGCCACTGGTGACAGCCGCCGACGGCACCAAGTTCGGCAAGTCGACCGGCGGCGGCAGTTTATGGCTGGACCCCGAGATGACCAGTCCGTATGCCTGGTACCAGCACTTCCTCAATACCGCCGATGCCGACGTGATCCGGTACCTGCGCTGGTTCACGTTCCTGTCCGCCGACGAACTGGCCGACCTGGCGGAGGCGACGGCCGCGCGACCCCACGAGCGTGCCGCACAGCGCCGGCTGGCGCAGGAATTCACCACGCTGGTTCACGGTGCGGCCGAGACCGCGGCGGTGGAGCATGCCAGCCAGGCGCTCTTCGGCCGCGGCGAGCTGTCCCGGCTGGACGAACCAACCCTGGCGGCCGCACTGCGCGAGACCTCCGTCGCCGAACTGAAGCCCGGGGCACCTGACGGGATTGTGGACCTGCTCGTCGCGAGCGGCTTGTCGGCAAGCAAGGGCGCGGCGCGGCGCACCATCGCCGAGGGCGGGGTCTCGGTCAACAACGTCCGGATCGACAGCGACGAGTGGGTTCCGCAGGCATCGGATTATCTGCACGACCGCTGGTTGGTGCTGCGCCGTGGCAAGCGCAATGTGGCCGGGGTCGAGCGCGTGGGCTGACGCGTGTGTTCGGTGCGTCCCGCGTTGGGGGTGTGGTTGTGTTGTT
>CAZDYH010000042.1:0-7975 GCA_964509355.1 uncultured Mycobacterium sp. | reverse complement strand
ATCCGGCGTGAACTGACGACGCTGGATCGCGCGACCGCCGACGCCATCGCCCGTCACCTGGTGGCGGCGGGTGAATTGATCGACGAGGACCCCGAGGCCGCGCTGGCCCATGCTCGGGCGGCGCGGAGCCGGTCGGGGCGCATCGCCGCGGTCCGCGAAGCGGTCGGAATCGCGGCCTACCAGTGCGGCGACTGGGCGCAGGCGCTGGCTGAACTGCGGGCCGCTCGCCGGATGGGCAGCAAGTCCGCGTTACTCCCGCTGATCGCCGACTGTGAACGCGGCATCGGACGGCCCGAGCGGGCCATCGAGCTGGCACGCAGCCCGGAGGCCGCCCAGCTGCAGGGTGACGACGCCGACGAGCTGCGCATCGTCGCTGCGGGAGCTCGGGCGGACCTGGGCCAACTGGAACAGGCGCTGGCGATTCTGTCCAGCCCGCAGCTCGATCCCGACCGCTCCGGTCAGACCGCGGCCCGGTTGTTCTACGCCTACGCCGACACACTGCTGGCGCTGGACCGGGCGGACGAGGCGCTGCAATGGTTCCTCAACGCCGCGGCCGCGGACGTCGACGGTGTCACCGACGCCGAAGACCGCGTGAGCGAGCTGGCCTGACGTGACAACTCTTGCGCAGGAGCATGACTGCCTGCTGCTCGACCTCGACGGAACAGTGTTCCGGGGCCACCAGCCGACCGAGGGCGCGGTCCGGGCGCTGGCTGATGCACACACCACCAAGCTCTTCGTCACCAACAACGCCTCGCGGAGTGCCGCCGAGGTGGCCGCTCACCTCTGCGATCTCGGCTTTGCGGCCACCGCCACCGATGTCGTCACCAGTGCACACAGCGCCGCGCGCCTCCTGGCGGCGCAGTTGCCGCCCGATTCCCGGGTGCTGATCGTCGGTACCGAGTCACTCGCCGACGAGATCACCGCCGTCGGTCTGCGGCCCGTACGCCAGTTCACCGACGAGCCCGTCGCGGTCGTTCAAGGGCATTCCACCCACACCGGCTGGCCCGATCTCGCCGAGGCGGCACTGGCCATCCGGGCCGGCGCACTGTGGGTGGCGGCCAATGTCGATCTCACGCTGCCTTCCGAGCGCGGCCTGTTGCCCGGGAACGGATCCATGGTCGCCGCGCTGCGCGCGGCCACAGACGCCGAACCGCAAGTCGCCGGCAAGCCGTCACCGACGTTGATGGCAGACGCCCTGGCCCGCGGCGACTTTCACACGCCCCTGGTCGTCGGCGATCGGCTCGACACCGATATCGCCGGCGCCAACGCCGCCGAGCTGCCCAGCCTGATGGTGCTCAGCGGCGTCAGCTCCGCGCGCGACGCCGTCCGCGCCACCCCGGCCGAGCGACCCACCTACATCGCCCATGACCTGCGATCCCTGCACAGTGCCGGCGACGCGGTGCAGGTCGCGTCGCAGCCGGCCTGGCGGGTGGACGTCGGTCGCGTCGCCGTGACGGTCAGCGCCACCGGGGAAGACCCCGGCGATGACGGCTTGTCGGTGGTCCGGGCCACCGCGCGAGCGGTGTGGGACGCGAATCTCGACGGGCGTCCGTTCACCGTTGTGGCCGGCGACGACACCGCTCGTGCCGCCCTCGAGCGGTGCTCCCTGCTGAGCCCGGCTGATCGACTAGCGTGAGTGCCGAGATGACTACCGACCCGGACCAGATTCGCGCTCATGTCGACGCCTTGCTGGCGCAGTTGCCCGGCATCGCGCCGGACGAGTCTGAGTTGGTCGATGTCGACATCGACCAGGTGGCTCGACGGCTCGAGGAGGCACACGACGTGCTGGTGCAGGCCCTGGAATCGGTGGAGAGGGGCTGAGTGCGCCGTGGCACGGCGTGCGCGGGTTGACGTCGAACTGGTCCGGCGCGGGCTGGCACGGTCTCGCCAGCAGGCCGCGGAGCTGATCGGGGCGGGCCGGGTCAGCATCAACGGTATGCCGGCAGCGAAGCCCGCCACCGCAGTTGCGGTGACCGCCAGCCTGACGGTGCAGGGCGACGGTGAGCACAACTGGGTGTCGCGCGGCGCCCATAAACTGATCGGCGCGCTGGATACCTTCGGGCTCACGGTAAAGGGTCGTCGTTGCCTGGACGCGGGCGCTTCGACCGGCGGGTTCACCGAAGTGCTGCTCGACCGCGGTGCCCGGGAAGTGGTGGCCGTCGATGTCGGCTACGGACAACTCGCCTGGCCACTGCGCTCCGATGCGCGGGTGAGCGTCATCGAGCGGACCAATGTGCGTGACCTGTCGTCGGATACGATCGGCGGCGCCGTCGACATCATCGTGGCCGACCTGTCCTTCATCTCCCTGACCACCGTGTTACCCGCGCTGATCGGGTGCGCCGCCTCCGACGCCGATATCGTTCCCATGGTGAAGCCGCAGTTCGAGGTAGGGAAGGATCAGGTCGGAACCGGCGGGGTGGTGCATGATCCGGCGTTACGGGCCGGCGCGGTGCTCGGTGTCGCGAGACGTGCCGAGCAACTGGGCTGGCACACCGTCGACGTGACCGCCAGCCCACTGCCCGGCCCGTCGGGCAATGTCGAGTACTTTCTCTGGCTGCGCGCCCAGACCGATCGCCGGCTGGCCGGCGCATCGCTGGAGACCGCGGTGCGCCGCGCCGTCGACGAGGGCCCGCAGTGACCGGCGCAAGACAGCACGAGCGGACCATCCTGCTGGTGGTTCACACCGGTCGCGAGGAAGCGACCGAGACCGCCCGCCGGGTCGAAAAGGTTCTGGGCGACAACGGTATTGCCTTGCGGCTGTTGTCGGCCGAGGCCGTCGACCGGGGCTCGCTGCACCTCGCCCCCGACGATATGCGGGAGTTGGGCGTCGAGATCGAGGTGGTAAACGCCGACGAACGTGCCGCCGAGGGCTGCGAACTGGTTCTGGTCCTCGGTGGTGACGGCACCTTTCTGCGGGCTTCCGAGCTGGCCCGCAACGCCGGCATCCCGGTGCTGGGCGTCAACCTCGGCCGCATCGGATTCCTGGCCGAAGCCGAGGCCGAGGCGATCGACAGGGTGCTCGACCATGTCATCGCCCGCGACTACCGCGTCGAAGAGCGCATGACGCTGGACGTGGTGGTCCGAGCCGAGGGCCGCATCGTGGACCGCGGCTGGGCGCTGAACGAAGCGAGCCTGGAAAAGGGCCCGCGACTCGGAGTGCTGGGGGTGGTTCTCGAAGTCGATGGCCGGCCGGTGTCGGCATTCGGCTGCGACGGTGTGCTGGTGTCGACGCCGACGGGTTCCACCGCGTATGCGTTCTCCGCCGGCGGGCCGGTGTTGTGGCCGGACCTGGAGGCACTTCTGGTGGTTCCCAACAACGCCCATGCGTTGTTCGCGCGACCGATGGTGACCAGTCCCGAGGCCTCTATCGCCATCGAGGTGGAGGCAGACGGTCACGACGCGCTGGTGTTCTGCGACGGCCGGCGCGAAATGTTGGTGCCCGCGGGCGGACGGCTCGAGGTGACGCGCTGCGGCACACCGGTGAAGTGGGTGCGGCTGGACAGCGCGCCATTCACCGACCGCCTGGTGCGCAAGTTCCGGCTGCCGGTCACGGGTTGGCGCGGGCAGTAGGACGCATAGGTGCTGGCTGAGATACGGATCGAGTCGCTGGGTGCGATCAGCGTCGCGGCCGCAGAATTTGATCGCGGCCTGACGGTGTTGACCGGCGAGACCGGTACGGGCAAGACCATGGTCGTCACCGGCCTGCATCTGCTGGGCGGCGCGCGTGCCGACGCCACCCGGGTCCGCTCGGGGGCCGACCGCGCCGTCGTCGAGGGCCGGTTCACCACCGCGGAACTCGATGATGCGGCCGCCGGCCAGATCGACGAGATCCTGGACTCGTCGGGGGCGGATCGCGATGACGACGGCAGCGTCATCGCGCTGCGGTCGGTGAGCCGCGACGGGCCCTCGCGGGCCTACCTCGGTGGCCGCAGCGTTCCGGCGAAGTCGCTGAGCACCTTCACCACCGAGCTGCTCACCCTGCACGGTCAGAACGACCAGCTGCGATTGATGCGTCCCGATGAACAACGCGCCGCGCTGGACCGTTTCGCCGGCGTCGGCCAGCGCCTGGAGCGTTATCGCACCGTGCGCGACGACTGGCAGGCCGCCCGGCGCGATCTCATCGACAGAACCATCCGGGCGCGCGAACTGGCCCAGGAGGCGGATCGGCTGAAGTTCGCCCTCGGCGAGATCGACGCCGTCGACCCCCACCCCGGCGAGGACGACGCACTGGTCGCCGATATTCGGCGGCTGTCCGACCTCGATGCGCTGCGCGAAGCGGCCTCGGGTGCGCGCGCCGTGCTGTCCGGCGCACTCGGCGACGCCGCCGAAACGGAGGCGCAGTCCGTCGCCCACGGGATCGGCCGGGCCAGGTCGATGCTGGAGTCCACCGACGACAGCGCGTTGCGGGTGTTGGCCGACCAGCTCGGAGAGGCCTTGGCGGTGGTCAGCGACGCGGCGCGCGAGCTCGGTGACTATCTGGCCGACCTCCCCAGCGATGCCAGCCTGGTGGAGACGAAGCTGGCGCGTCAGGCCGCGCTGCGATCGCTGACCCGCAAGTACGCCGCGGATATCGACGGCGTGCTGCGCTGGGCCGCCGAATCCCGCGATCGTCTGGCACAGCTGGACGTTTCCGAGGAGGCGCTGACCGGGCTCGAACGCAGAGTAGACGAACTTGCCGGCCAGTTGGCCGGTGCGGCAGCCGATCTCAGCAAGGCCAGAAGCAGAGCCGCCAAAGTGCTCGCGAAGGCGGTCACTGCGGAACTGTCCGGCCTGGCGATGGCAGACGCCGAATTCACCATCGAGGTGACGACGATGCCGGCCCGTGACGACGATTCCGCGCCGCTCAAGCTGCCGTCGGGTGTGGCGTCGCACGCCGGTGCAAGCGGCGTCGACCAGGTGGAGTTCGGCTTCGCCGCGCATCGCGGCACTGCGGTGCTGCCGCTCACCAAGAGCGCCTCGGGAGGTGAGCTGTCCCGGGTCATGCTTGCCCTGGAGGTCGTGCTGGCATCGTCGGCCGAGGGCACCACGATGGTGTTCGACGAGGTCGATGCCGGCGTCGGTGGCCGGGCCGCGGTGCAGATCGGTCGACGGCTGGCACGTCTGGCCCGCACCCACCAGGTCATCGTGGTGACCCATCTGCCACAGGTGGCGGCGTATGCGGATGTCCACCTGGCGGTCGACAGTGGCGGGCGGGACGGCGCCAGTGACGTGCGCCGCCTCGACAGCGAAGAGCGTGTCGCAGAGCTCGCCCGCATGCTGGCCGGGCTCGGGGAATCCGACAGCGGGCGCGCGCACGCCAGGGAGTTGCTTGCGGCGGCCCAGCAGGACCGCGGATCCGGCGACATCCCAGACTTGTTGCAGATGTGACGGAATACAACTTCTGAGGCCAGTGTTACGGCGCGCCTCCACGCCGTCGCGGCGTTTCGTGGACAGAATCGGCCCATGAAGATGTCTGCACTTCTGTCCCGTAATGCCAGCGCACGGCCAGGTGTGGTCGGCACCGCCCGCGTCGACCGAGATATCGATCGCCTGCTGCGACGCGTGGGGCCGGGCGACATCGTCGTCATCGACGTGCTGGATCTGGACAGGGTGACCGCTGACGCGCTGGTGGAAGCCGATGTCGCCGCCGTCGTCAATGCGTCTCCGTCCATCTCGGGTCGCTACCCCAACCTCGGTCCGGAGGTGTTGGTCGCCAACGGCGTCACCCTGATCGACGAGACCGGACCGGAGGTCTTCAAGAAGGTCAAGGACGGCTCCAAGGTGCGGCTGTACAACGGCGGCGTGTACGCGGGGGACCGACGGCTGGTCCTCGGCACCGAGCGCAACGATGATGAGATCGCCGGCCTCATGCATGAGGCCAAGAGCGGACTGGTGGCGCACCTGGAGGCGTTCGCCGGCAACACCATTGAGTTCATCCGCAGTGAGAGCCCGCTGCTGATCGACGGAATCGGTATCCCCGATGTCGAGGTCGACCTGCACCGCAGGCATGTCATCGTGGTGACCGACGACCCCGAGGCCGCCGATGATCTGAAGAGCCTCAAACCGTTCATCAAGGAGTACCAGCCGGTGATGATCGGCGTCGGTGCCGGTGCCGATGTGTTGCGCAAGGGCGGTTACCGCCCGCAGCTCATCGTCGGCGACCCCGAACAGATGAGCGTCGAGGTGCTCAAGTGCGGAGCTCAGGTCATTCTGCCCGCCGACGCGGATGGCCACGCACCGGGACTGGAGCGCATCCAGGATCTCGGTGTCGGCGCCATGACATTCCCGGCGGCCGGCTCGGCCGCCGACCTGGCACTGCTGCTCGCCGATCACCACGGCGCTGCCCTGATTGTCACGGTCGGCCATACCGCCACCATCGAAGAGTTCTTCGACCGGACGCGACAGCAGAGCAACCCCTCGACCTTCCTCACCAGGCTGAAGGTCGGGGAGAAGCTGGTGGATGCCAAGGCGGTCGCCACCCTGTACCGCAACCGAATCTCGGGCGGCGCGATCGCGATGCTGGTGCTGGCGATGCTGATCGCCGTGGTCGTGGCGCTGTGGGTGTCACGCACCGACACCGTGGTGATCGACTGGATCGTGAACTACTGGAACCGGTTCTCCCTGTGGGTCCAGGGCTGGATCACCTAGGCCGGCACAGTGATATCACCTCGCCAGCACGCGATTTCACTGGCAGCAGTGTTCTTGGCCCTGGCCGTCGGCGTCGTCCTGGGCTCCGGCGTGCTGTCCGACACCCTGCTGTCCGGCCTGCGTGACGAGAAAAGCGACCTGCAGAACCAGATCAACACGCTGACCGACCAGAAGAATGTGCTCAACGAAAAGCTCAGCGCGGCAGACGACTTCGACTCACAGGTAGCGGGCCGCGTTGTGCGCGACGCGCTCGCCGGCAAGTCGGTAGTGCTGTTCCGGACCCCGGACGCCGAGGATGACGACGTCGACGCACTGTCCAGAATCGTGGGTCAGGCCGGCGGCAACGTGACCGGAACGGTGTCGTTGACCCAGGAGTTCGTCGACGCCAACTCCGCGGAGAAACTGCGGTCGGTGGTGAACTCGGCCATCCTGCCGGCGGGCGCGCAGTTGAGCACCGCGTTGGTCGACCAGGGGTCGCAGGCCGGTGATCTGCTGGGCATCGCGCTGCTGATCAACCGCAATCCCGCCGTCCCCCCGGCCGACGACGCACAACGGGACACGGTGCTGGCCGCACTGCGCGATACCGGGTTCTTGTCCTACAAGGACGAACGCGTGGGGGCGGCCGACACCGCATTGGTGGTCACCGGCGGTGCGCTCGGTGATGACGCCGGCAATCAGGGCGCCACAGTTGCCCGGTTCGCCGCGGCACTCGCGCCGCACGGCTCGGGCACACTGCTGGCCGGACGGGACGGCTCCGCTTCCGGAACAGCGGCGGTCGCGGTGAGCCGTGCCGATTCGGGTATGGCGGCCGCAGTCAGCACGGTCGACGATATCGGCGCGGAATCCGGACGGATCACCGCTGTTCTGGGCCTGCAACAGCTGATCAGCGGGGGCCGCCCCGGCCAGTACGGCATTGGACGCGGGGCCACGGCCGTCACGATCGCGCAGTGAACCGCCCCACCCGGACCCGGGCCGTCGGCGCGCCAACGACGGGTTGTCGGCGTCGGTGTTAGGGTGAGTTTCCGTGGGTCGGCAGGCCCAGCTAGTCAAAGCGTTGCCCTGCGCCATCGCCACGGAGGTTGCTCTTGCCATCGTTACGCAAGCACCCGCAGACCGCGACCAAGCACCTCTTCGTCACCGGCGGCGTCGTCTCCTCGCTCGGTAAGGGCCTGACCGCCTCCAGCCTGGGGCAGTTGCTCACCGCGCGTGGCCTGTACGTGACGATGCAGAAGCTCGACCCCTACCTCAACGTGGACCCGGGCACCATGAACCCGTTCCAGCACGGCGAGGTCTTCGTCACCGACGACGGGGCCGAGGCCGATCTCGATGTGGGTCACTACGAGATCGG
>CAZDYH010000041.1:0-19335 GCA_964509355.1 uncultured Mycobacterium sp. | reverse complement strand
CGGTGGTCTGCCTGGCGCACATCACCAACACGATGGCCACGACCGGGGACGACTTCGAGAAGGGCGTCGACGACGGCGTCCACGACGCACTGGCCGTCGCCCGGGCTGTCGCCGTCGCGGTTGCGGCTAAGTGACCACCGGCACGACGACTGCTCAGCTGGTCATTCGGAGGCCGGCGGCGAGTTCTCACCGCGCAGCCGGGCCTGAAGCTGCTCGCGATCCTTGCGGCGACGCTCGTCCACCAGGGCAATGCTGGCGGTGGCACGCCGGCGCAGCGGACTGAACAGCCAGATGCCCAACGGCAGTGCGATGACGAGCGCGAACAATACGGCGACCACGAGCGGGAAGTCAGCTAAGCCGAGCAGCCGCGCCGTTCCGTAGATCGCGGCGCTGAGCACGAGCACCAACAGCAGTCGCGCGGCGGTGTAGATCAGCACATCGACAACCATCCGGCCGGTAGGCCGCTTATCGGACACGACCCGAGCCTACCGACGCAGGTATATTCGAAACCAAGGAGGTGTTGAGTGCCATACCTGCTGCTCATCATTGTTCTGGCGGCGGTGATCTACGTCGGCTGGCGGTTGGCGCGTAATTTCGCGAACCGGCCCACGACCAGGGTGATCGGCCCCGACGATGATCCTGAGTTCCTGTGGCGGCTGGGCCACGACGACAACAAGCCGCGCTAGACGAACCGTTCGCCTGCGCGGTTGGCGCCGGGGAATCCGGCCGCGACTACGGCCGCGAGTTCGATGAGCGCCTCCCTGGTTTCGGGCTTGAGCCGATCCAGGTCGATTTCGGCGCCCTCCTCCAAATGCGGATCGAACGGAACCAGTCGCACCGCGCGGCAGCGCCGGGAGAAGTGGTCGACCACCTTCTGCATGTCGACCTTTCCGGAGCGGGGCCGCACCCCGTTGATGACCGCGATCGACCGCCGCACGAGTTCCTGATGGCCGTGCGCATCCAGCCAGTCCAGCGTGGCCGAGGCGCTGCGAGCGCCGTCGACCGACCCGGAGCTGACGACGATCAGCGTGTCGGCCTTGGCCAGCACTGCCGACATGGCCGAGTGCATGAGTCCGGTGCCGCAGTCGGTGAGCACCAGGCTGTAGAACCGCTCGAGCACCTCCAGGGTGCGGGCGTAGTCGTCGGAGCTGAAGGCTTCCGAGACCGCGGGGTCGCTCTCCGAGGCCAGGACTTCCAATCGACTCGGGCCCTGCGAGGTGTAGCTGCGGACGTCGCTGTAACGCTCGATGCCTTCGGCGTCGCGCAGCAGGTGCCGCACGGTGGCCGGGGTCTCCAACGGCACCTTCTGGCTCAACGTGCCGCGGTCGGGGTTGGCGTCCACCGCAACCACGCGGTCGCCGCGGATGGAAGCGAAGGTGGCACCCAGGGTGGCCGTGATCGTCGTCTTGCCGACGCCGCCCTTCAGCGACAGCAGCGCGATCCGGTAGCAGCCCTGCAACGGCTGGTTGACCTGCGCCACCAGGTTGTTGTAGTGCGTGGTCTTCGGGCTCTGCCCGACATTGATCAACTTCCCGGACAGCACGTAGAGCAGTCGGCGCCAGCCGTTCGACGGCGGCGGCTTGACGTGGCGCAGCAGCGCGCTGGTGGACAGGTCCGGGTACGGCGTCGGCGGCACGGTCGGCCGGTAGGGCGGAGTCAACGGTTCACCAAGCGGTGGACCAGCCGGTACTCCAGCCTGCATGCCAGCCTGCATGCCAGCCTGCATGCCGTAGTACCCGTGCGACAGCGGGTCGGCTCGCGGTATCCCGGTGGGTGGCGTGGCCGCCGTCCACTCCGGCGGTGGCTCGGGCGCTGCGCCTGCGGGATCGGTGAAACGCTCGGAGCGGAACCCGTTGAATTCGCGGCCCCGGCGAGCCTCGGCGCGGTGCGCCGGATGGTCAGACACGTGCACTTCCCCTCGATGCGGTACTCGGGTCGGGTGTTACGGGCGACGTGCGTCGACCCTATCGCAGCGGTCACCGGCACTCCCGGGTGTGCGGTCAGCCAACCCCGGCGTAGGAGTGCAGACCGACTGTCACCAGGTTGATGAAGAACAGGTTGAAGACCATGGCGACGAATCCGGCGACATTGATCCAGGCAGCCTTCTTGTCGCGCCACCCCGCCGTCGACCGGGCATGCAGGTAGGCGGCGTAGACCACCCACGCGATGAACGCCATCGTCTCCTTGGGATCCCAGCCCCAGTACCGGCCCCAGGCCTCTTCGGCCCAGATCGCACCGAAGATCACGCCGAAACCGAACACCGGGAACGCGAAGATCGTCGTCCGGTAGGCGATGCGGTCCAGCGTCTGCGCATCGGGCACCCGGGCGAGGATGCGCGCCAGTGGCCCGTCCGCATCCGGGGAGGCGAACCGGGACATCTTCAACAGAAACAGGATGCTGGCCACCCCGGCGACCAGGAAGACACCCGAGCCCAGGCTGACCACCGAGACGTGGATCGGCAGCCAGTAGGACTGCAGGGCCGGCATCACCGGCGCGGCGTTGGTGTAGAGCCAGCGCCCGGACACCGTCAGCAGGATCAGCACCGGCACCAGCACGAACACCCACAACGCGCGGTACTGCGGACGGCGCAGCACGATCGCGGCCGCAACCAGACCGGAGAAACAGGTCAGGTTGATGAACTCGTACATGTTGCCCCACGGCACCCGGGCCGTGGCCAGGCCGCGCAGCACGATGCACACCAGCAGCAGCCCGATGCCGACATAGACCAGGGCCAACCCGGCCTTGCCCGAGCGCTCGTCGAGCGCCCGCTTCGGTGCGTCGACGACGACGCCGGGGATGGCGCTATCGGCCCCGACACCGCCGGCCGCGACCAGTTCGCGCTCATCGGCCTTGCGGCTACGGGTGTAGGCCAGCTCGAAGGCCAGCAACAGCAGCGCGCCGACCAGCACGACCACCGATGAGGTGAAGGCCCAGTCGGAGTAGCGGGCCAGCCCGATGTCGATGTGCTCGGTGTTCATCAGACCTTCCTCGCGGCCATCTCGGCGGGAGCAGCGTCGAAGCCCGCCAGCAACCGATCGGTCAAGTGCTCGAACTCATCACCCCAACCGGAGTTGTCCGTGCGTGCCAGACCGCCCAGCTCGACATTCACCGTACCCGGCGTTTCCGACCGGACAATTCGGACCCAGACCCGTCGTCGGCGCACCACCAGCGACACCAGCAGCCCGGCCATCATCGTCAGCGCGAAGACCAGCACCCAGACCTGCCCGGGGTCATGCGAGACCTGGAGGTTGACGAACGGCACGGCGCCGTCGAACCGCACGACGGTGCCGGCCCCGGGACCGTCGTCGAGCCGGATCTGCTCACCGGCGCGCAGGTTCACCCGGTCAAGCTTGGTCAGCCGGCCCTGGTCGATCAGTCGCGGGTCCAGGGTGAACAGTGACTGCGGCCTGCCGGTGTCCAGTCCGGTGTCACCGCGGTAGATGTCGACGGCCACGGCCGGGTCCTTCAGCGCCGGGAAGCTCGACGACAGCAGGGTGCCGTCCAGCTGCTCGGTGGGCGCGAACAGCCCCTGGATGGCGATCTGATGCTTACGGCGTTCGGCGGGATCAGGGTAGGTACCGCCCGGCGGGTCGATGCGCACGACACCCGACGAGAGCAGGGTGAGCGGCTCGTCGGGCCGCCACTGCACCGTCGACGTGCGGGTCTGCCCGTCCGGGAACGTCACGGTGAAGCTCGGGGCGTAGCCGTGTCCCTGCAGATAGACCCGGTCCCCGCCGACGCGCAGCGGGTGGTTGACCTCCAGCCGGTAGGGTCGCCAGCTGCCGGTCGCCAGGTCGCCACCGGCCTGGTAGTCGATATCGGCCGCGAAGGAGAGGGCCTGCCCGGACGGCAGGTAGTTCGCCTGGAAATCGTTGACCCGGATGCAGATCGGGTGCAGTGAGGTGCCGTCGACGGTGTTGCCGGCCCGGAACGAGTCGAACGCGGCAGGCGATGCCGAGCAGAATCCGGGACCGCCGTCGGCGATGACGATGACGTTGCCCTCGTAGCCGAAGAGCTTGCCCACGGCCACCGCCACCAGCAGGCCCAGCAGCGAGAAGTGGAACGCGAGGTTGCCGAACTCGCGCAGGTAGCCCTTCTCAGCCGACACCTCGAGCGTGTCACCGCTGGAATCCGGCAGGGTGCGGGTGACCTTGCGCCAGCCGCGCAGCCGGTCGCCCACCGCGGCCGCGACCGCCGGGGGTTCGCCGGTCACCTCGGCGGTGCTGTGCTTGGGCAGGCGGGCCAGATTCCGGGGCGCGGGCACCGGTGTGGCGCGCAGGCTGCGGGCCTGTTCGATCATCCGTGGGGTCAGGCAGCCGACCAGGGACACGAACAGCAGTGCGTAGATGGCGGTGAACCAGAAGCTGGAGAACACCTCGAAGGCCTGTAGCCGGTCCAGCCATGGCCCGATGACGGTGTGCCTGGCCAGGTACTCGTCGACCTTGGCGGGATTGAGGCTGCGCTGCGGCAGCAGTGCCCCGGGGACAGCGCCCAGCGCCAGCAGGAACAGCAGCACCAGTGCGGTGCCCATCGAGGTCAGCGTGCGCCAGGTGTTGCGCCCGTATGCCGATGTTCTCTTCAGCAGCGCCGCCGGCCTCAAATCGGCAGCCTCACGTCGCTGACGAACGCATCACGCAGCCAGGACGTGAAATCGTTCCACACCCCGGTGACCAGCGCCGTGCCGACCAGGATCAGCAGCAGCCCGCCGAAGACCTGGATGGCCCGGGTGTGCCGGCGCAGCCAGCCGAAACCCCGCAGGGCCCGGGCGGATCCGAACGCCAGCAGCACGAACGGGATACCCAGGCCCAGGCAGTAGGCGATCACCAATGCGACGCCGCGCGCCACATTCGCGCCGTCGGTGGCCGATGCGACGGTGATCACCCCGGTCAGCGTCGGACCCAGGCACGGTGTCCAGCCCAGCGCGAACACCGCGCCCAGCAACGGCGCGCCCGCGACGCCCGCCAGCTGCCGCGGCGTGAAGCGGGCCTGGCGCTGCAGGGCTGGGACGAAGCCGACGAAGACCAGGCCCATGATGATGGTCAGCACCCCGCCGACGCGCTGCAACAGCAGCTGATTGGTGATCAGTGTGGTCGTCATGCCCAGCACGGCAACGGTGCCGAGTACGAACACCGCGGTGAACCCGGCGACGAACAACAGGGCCGACCCGGCGACCCGCCACCTGGCGACCGGCGGTGCTTTGACAGAGCCCGCCTCCGCGGCCTCGCCGACACCCACGACCGCGGCCAGATAGGACAGGTAGCCCGGCACCAACGGGACCACGCACGGCGACGCGAACGACACCAACCCGGCCAGCACGCAGACACCCAGGGCCAGCAGCAGTGGCCCGACCGCGGCGGTTTCGGCGAGGCCGGTCATTGTGGGGAGGCCTGTCCCGGTGGCGGCTCGGCGGCCAGCCGCCGCACGACGGGCTGCAGGTCCTCGGCGAGCAGCTCGCGCAGGAAGACGGCCGCCACCCGGTGCTCGCGATCCAGCACCAGGGTGGACGGGATGACCGTGGTCGGGTACTTGCCGCCGAAGGCGATCATGGTGCGCATCGACGGGTCGTAGATCGACGGGAACGTGACCTTTCGGTCGATGACGAAGTCACGGGCGGCGTCGCGGTTGCTGTCCCGCACGTCGATGCCCAGGAATGCGACGCCGTCGGCGCGGGTGGCCTTGTACACCTGTTGCAGCTGATCGATTTCCGAGCGGCACGGTCCGCACCACTGCCCCCAGACATTGATGACGACCACCTTGCCGGCGAAGTCGTCGAGCGACACCGTCTTCGCCGGGTCCATCAGGTCCGGTCCGGCCAACGGCCCTGGGCGGCCGCGGCTTTCGGGCGGATCGTAGAAGATGTCGGTCTTCCCGCCGGGCGCGACGAACTCGAAGGTCCCGCCCTGCGCGACGGCGTCGTCACCGGTCGCGCAGCCGGCCAGCATCGCGACCGCCGCCGCCACCAATGCGCTCACGAGCCGCCGCATCGCGCTAGCTTCCCACCGGTTCGGTGTAGACGATATCGACCAGGTCCTCGCCCTGGTAGACGAATGTGGTCACCGACGCCACGGCGCATTCCCGCCGCCGCGGGTCATGCGGCAGCCGCTTTCCGGTCAGCGCCAGCCGCACCGTCCACACCGGCAGCTGGTGGCTGACGCATACCACCTCGCGTCCCTCGGCACGGATCCGCGCCTTCCTGACGGCCGTGGTCATCCGCTCGGCGATCTGCTTGTACGGCTCACCCCACGACGGGGTGAACGGATCACGCAGGTACCACCAGTTCCGCGGGTCGCGCAGGGCCCCGTCGCCCGGTGACACCCGCTGGCCCTCGAAGACATTGCGCGACTCGATCAGATCGTGGTCGGTGTCGACGGCCAACACGTGCTCGGCCGCGATGGGTGCGGCCGTCTCCCGGGCGCGCTGCAGCGGCGAGGCGATGACGGCGGCGATATCGCGGTCGGCCAGCGCGTCGGCCACGGCGGCGGCCTGCTCGCGGCCCCGGTCCGACAGGCCAAAGCCGGGCAGCCGTCCGTACAGGATGCCCTCGGGATTGTGCACCTCACCGTGGCGCACCACGTGCACCCTGGTCAACTCGGCCATCAGCGCTCCGGCGGGGTGGCTTCGGCGGCGGCCCGCGCGGCCGCGGGCAGCGCGTCGGCGATGTGGCCGAACGCGGCATCGTCGAGCGCCGCCGAGACGAACCAGGCCTCGAAGGCACTGGGCGGCGGGTAGACACCGGCATCCAGCAGGGCGTGGAAGAACGCCGGGAAGCGCCAGGTCTCGGTGGCCTTGGCCGAGGCGAAGTCGGTCACCGGCGCATCGGTGAAGAACAGGCTGAGCATATTGCCGGCCCGCGGAATCTGGTGCGGCACATCGGCATCCGTCAACGCCTGGGAAAGCAGCCCGGCCAGCCGGTCGGCGTTGGCGTCCAGTGCCGCGTACACCGCGTCGTCGGCGTTGCGCAGCGTCGCAAGGCCTGCGGCCACCGCCACCGGGTTCCCTGACAGCGTGCCCGCCTGATACACCGGCCCCAGCGGGGCGAGCCGTTCCATCACCTCGGTGCGGCCGCCGAACGCCGCCGCGGGCAGCCCGCCGCTCATCACCTTGCCGAAGGTGAACAGGTCGGCCGCCACCGGATCGACTCCGTACCAACCACTTCGGCTGACCCGGAAGCCGGTCATCACCTCGTCGAGGATCAGCAGTGCGCCGTGCTCGGCAGTGATCCGGCGCAGCGCCGAGTTGTAGCCGGGCAGCGGCGGGACGGCACCCATGTTGCCCGGGCTGGCTTCGGTTATGACAGCGGCGATCTCGTCGCCGAACCGGGCGAAGGTCTGCTCGACAGCGTCAATATCGTTGTAGGGCAACACAATCGTGTCCGCCGCGGTGGCTCCGGTGACACCCGGTGACGACGGCAGGCCGAGGGTTGCCACCCCCGACCCCGCGTCGGCCAGCAGCGCGTCCACGTGGCCGTGGTAGCAGCCGGCGAACTTGACGATCTTTGCCCGGCCGGTGAACCCGCGGGCCAGCCGGACAGCGCTCATGGTGGCCTCGGTACCGGAGTTGACCAGCCGCACCCGCTCCACCGGCTGCACCCGCCCGATGATCTCGGCGGCCAGCTCGGTCTCCGACGAGGTGGGAGCGCCGAAGGACAAGCCGGTGGCGGCAGCGTGCTGAACCGCCTCGACGACCGCCGGGTGGGCGTGGCCCAGGATCATCGGTCCCCACGAGCACACCAGGTCGACGTAGCGGTTGCCGTCGGCGTCGGTGAGCCAGTAGCCGTGGGCCGAGGTGATGAAGCGCGGCGTCCCGCCGACCGAGTTGAAGGCCCGTACCGGCGAGTTCACCCCGCCGGGGATGACCGCACAGGCGTCGGCGAACAGGCTCGCAGAGATGGCCGTCTGACCGGCCACCTGATGAGGAGTGCGCATGGCCACCAGTGTTCCAGCCCGAGGGCCCAGCTCGACTACAGGGTGTAGTTGTCAGCAGCGAAGCGACCCGGGGATCAGGTGGGCGTGAGGGTGAAGACGGGATGGTCGGCGGGATCGGGCAGCTTGCGGAAGTAGCCCTCGACGGTCTTGCCGGCCTTGATCTTGTACGCCGCGAGAACCGGTTCGCGCGCTTCGACGGGAACTTCCGCGGCGAGATACTTTCCGACGCCCGCCCGGGTGGTCAGCGTGACCGCCGGGCTGGCGCGAAGGTTCTTCACCCACTGCGATTCGCCGCGGGTGGACACCAGGTACTTGATGCCGTCGACGTCGACGGTGATGACGGGAATCTGCTGTGGCTGCCTGCTGGCCCGGGTGGTGAGGGTGAGCGTTTCGCTGCCCGAGATTCCGGTCGCCATGGCGATCTTGTTGAACACCTTCGCGGTGAACCACGGGGGCTTGAGGTAGGCCATGACTTAAGAGTTTGATGGTCGTCATGCAACTCCCGCAATGGCTGGCCCGGTTCAATCGGCATGTCACCAATCCCCTGCAGCGGCTGTGGGCGGGCTGGGTGCCGACGATGGGCATCCTCGAGCACGTCGGGCGTCGTTCCGGCAAGCCGTACCGCACGCCGTTGACGGTGTTCAGCGCCGAGATCGACGGACGGGCCGGCCTGGCGATCCTGCTGACCTACGGACCCAACCGCGACTGGCTCAAGAACCTGACCGCCGCGGGCGGCGGGCGACTGCAGCGCTACGGCAAGACATTCGCCGTCACCAACCCGCGGGTGGTCAGCAAGGCGGAGGCGGCCCCGCACGTCAAGGGGCTGTGGCGGCCGATCTTCTCGGTGCTGCCCTTCGAGAACGCGTTGCTGCTGCAGCGCCGTTAGCCGCGTGCGCCCGCAGCTAGCTGAAACGCCGCAGCCGCAGGCTGTTGCCGACCACCAGCACCGACGACGCGGCCATGGCGGCGCCGGCGATCATCGGGTTCAGCAGACCGAACGCCGCCAATGGGATGGCCGCGGTGTTGTAGGCGAACGCCCAGAACAGGTTGACCCGGATGGTGCGCAGCGTGCGCGCCGACAGCCGCAGTGCGGTCGGCACCGTACCCAGGTCGCCGCGCACCAGCGTCACGTCGCTCGCTTCGATCGCGGCGTCGGTGCCGGTTCCCATCGCCATGCCGATGTCGGCGCTGGCCAGCGCCACCGAGTCGTTGACACCGTCGCCCACCATCGCGACCCGCTTGCCCTGCGACTGCAGCTGCCTGATGGCGTCGGCCTTACCCGTCGGCAGCACCCCGGCGATCACGTCGGCCCGGTCGATGCCGACCTCGGCGGCGACCCGCTGGGCGACGGCCGCGCTGTCGCCGGTGAGCAGTACCGGCGTGATGCCCATGTCCTTGAGTTCGGCGATCGCCGACGCGCTGCTGGGCTTGACCGTGTCGGCCAGCCGGATGACGCCGCGTTGCCGGCCGTCCCACTCCACGATGACGCCGGTCCGCTCGCCGGAATCCGGCAACCGCGACACCGTGACCTTGACGCCGTCCACCACACCGGCGACGCCGGTACCGGGGTCGTTGACGAAGCCGTCGACGTCGAGCAGGCGCACACCGCGCTCACGGGCCGCCGCCACGATCGCGGCGGCCACCGGATGCTCGGATGCGGCCTCGACCGCCGCTGCGCGGGCCAGCACCAAGTCGGCGTCTTCGGAACCCGCCGGTTCGATGTCGGTCACGCTCATCACACCGGTGGTGACGGTGCCGGTCTTGTCCAGCACGACGGTGTCGATGCTCGTCACGGTCTCCAGCACCTGCGGATCCTTGATCAGGATGCCCAGCTGCGCCCCGCGCCCGGTCCCGACCAGGATTGCCGTCGGCGTGGCCAGGCCCAGCGCGCACGGGCAGGCGATGATGAGCACCGCGACGGCCGCGGTGAACGCCGACCCGGCGGGGTGGCCGGTGCCCAGCCAGCCGGCCAGCGTCAGCGCGGCGATCGCGAGCACCACCGGCACGAACACCGCCGAGACGCGGTCGGCGAGCCGCTGGATCGACGCCTTGCCGTTCTGCGCATCGGTGACCAGCTTGGCCATCCGGGCCAGCTGCGTGTCGGCGCCGACCCTGGTGGCGCGCACCAGCACGCGCCCGTAGGTGTTCAGCGAGCCGCCGAGGACCTCAGCTCCGCCCGCCACATCGACCGGCACCGACTCGCCCGTCATCGCCGAGGTGTCCAGCGCCGAGGCGCCGTCCACCACCACGCCGTCGGTGGCGACCCGTTCACCGGGCCGCACCACGAAGACGTCGTCGGCGTGCAGGTCCGCCACCGGCACCCGAACCTCGACGGGGCCATCGGGGCCGTCCCGCAGCACCGTGGCGTCCTTGGCCCCCAGCGACAGCAGCGCCCGCAGCGCGGCACCAGCGGAGCGCTTGGCCCGCGACTCGGCGAGCCGCCCGGCGAGCAGGAAAACCGTCACCGCCGCGGCGACCTCGAAATAGACGTGACCGCCGCCCGTCATGACCGCCACCGCCGACCACAGGTAGGCCGCCAGCGTGCCCAACGAGACCAGGGTGTCCATCGTGGAGGTGCCATGGCGGGCGCTGAGCAGCGCGGCGCGGTGGAACGGGTAGCCGCCCCACAGCACGATCGGCGTGGCCAGTGCGAACACCACCCACTGCCAGCCGGGGAACTGCCAGGGCATCACCATCGACAGCGCGACCACCGGCACGGCCAACAGCGCCGACCCGACCAGCCGCGACCGCAGGTCAACCTCTGGCACATCGTGGGGCATCGGTTCGGTGCGGGCGACCACCGCCGCCTGATAGCCCGCGGACTCCACCGCGTGAATGAGCTCCTCGGCCGAGACCGTCGGCCCGTGTTCGACGTGGGCCCGCTCGACGGCGAAGTTCACCGTCGCGTGCACCCCGTCGAGCGTGTTCAGCCTGTGCTCCACCCTGGCGGCGCAGGACGCGCATGTCATACCGCGCAGCTGCAGGTCCGTCGTCGTCATGCGACCCATCATACCCCTAGGGGGTATAGTTCGACGGACTCCCGTCCGCGGCCACCAGTTGCCGCAAGATCGTCCAGCGCGCCACGACGAAAGCGAGCACGCCGCAGTACACGGCTTTGAATATCAGCAGTCCCCCGATCGACAGACCAGAGACACCCACGAGGTGGAGCAGCCAGAACGCGGTGGCGACGACAGCGGCCGCACCAATCCCCAGCAGCAGCCCCAGCCACCCGGCTCGGCCGGGCAACCGCGATGGCAGCCGAGGTGCCCGCACCGCCTTGTCGCCGGTCGCGATGCGTCCGGCGGCAAGCTCGTGACGGACGCCCCGCGCGGCGAAGAGTGCGACCAGTACGGACAAGATGATCGACGTCAGCGCCACGTTGAACACGACACCAGCGCTACCCCAGAACGGCTGAAAGCCCTTCTCGCCATTCAGTACCCACTCAATCAGCGGGTTGAGTACAACGTTGACTAGCGCGGCGGCCGTCGCCTGGTTCCGGACATAGGCGGCGGCTGGCGTGCCGGCCATGCTCAGGTGTCCCCTACCTGTTCGGCGGGGCGGTACAGTCCGGCGGCGTCTCCCGACGCGAACGAGCGACGACGCTGGCGGGCGAGATCCTGCAGATAACCCTCGATCCGCTCGGGCGAGGTCCGGTATTGGCGCCAAAGTTCTTTCGGGCCGTCCGGGAAGGCGATGATGCCCTCTCCATTGGCGACGCCGTCAAGAATGATCCGGGCGGCCTCCTCGGCCGGAATCGCATCTTCCGGTGGCTTGGCGTCGACGTAACCGCCCACGATCGGTGTTCCGAAGATCCGGCTGACTACGTTCCCCGGGCACACCACCGAGACCCGGATGCCGTCGTCGGCGAGCTCGAAACGAAGACTTTCACTCAGGCCCACAACTCCGTACTTGGTGGTGCAGTACAGCGACTGGTACGGAAACGGCACCAGCCCGGCCAGCGACGCGGTGTTGACGATGTGGCCGCTGCCCTGCCGGCGCATGACCGGCAGGGCAGCATGCACGCCATAGATCACACCCCACAGATTGAGATCGACGATGCGGCGCCAGTGCTCCAGCGTTGCATCGCCGATCGGCAGCGTGCCACCGACACCGGCGTTGTTGAACAGAAAATCGAGCGCACCGTGCCGCGACACCGCATCGTCGATCAATCGCTGGACCTGCTGCTGGCTCGTCACATCGACGGGCGCGGAATCCACCCGGCCGGTGTGAGCACCGAGTTGGCCGGCGGCCGACGCCAGCCTGTCCGCGTCGCGATCCGCGAGCATGACCACGGCCCCGGCTTGCAGCAGCGCATCGCTGACCGCGAAGCCGATACCGGAAGCGGCTCCGGTGACAATGCACACCTTTGCGTCGAAGTGCCCGCTCAACAAGCCAACTCCCGCGCCGCATCAACTTGGATCACCTGACTACCCACAGTGACGAGGCAGCCGACGTACGCCTCGACAGGAAGCCGACCGAGGGCCTCAATGATGTGGGCCTGGGTGGGATTCTGCTCCCACGTCAGGAGGTCCCAGTCGACCGTGCCCTCTGCTCGCCAGCCGGCCGTATAGGCGTACTCGATGGGGTAGAGCGTCGGGTGGTTCAGGGCCGCGCCGGGTCGCCCGGTGTTGGGGATGTAGCGCCAGCCGAACCAATTCAGTTTTCCCATTTGACGATTGACGTCACGCAACTCGTCGGCACTGAGGGCATTGGTGTTGCAGGCGTCGATACGCAGGAATGTCCACCCCTCGAAACTGACATTGCCGAACATCCTGTCGCCGAGCCGATGGAGGTCAGCCACGTCGGCGAAGATCTTCGGGATACCGGTCTGTTCGCGCCCACCGAGGATGGGAGTGGCCTTGCTTTCCCAGACGACCAGCGCATACGACCCTGCGATGCTGTCCGATCCGTGCCGGTACAGCACCGGCACGTTTACCGCGACCAGGTTGTAGCCACCCCCGGCCATCCACTCCACACCGCGGTTCATCGCGTAGCCGATCTCCACGACCGGTTCGGTGATCTCGAAGCACTCGGGGACATACCGAGACAGCGCCTCGCGGTCCGTCCGATAGCTGATCCCGACGGTTGTCACGTCGGCATATGTCCATGAACTTAACGGTGAACCGCCGAAGTGGGCTGGCATCAAGTAGCTCGTGTCCGGGGAGAATCGGAACATCCGCCTCTGCTCTTTCTGTGAAGTCGCTGGAACGCGACGTGCTGAAGCCTAGTCACGCCGCAGCCGGGCTGCCCCGACGACCGCCAGCACGCCGGCCACCGTGGCCAGCAACAAGGTCAGCAGCAACAGCGGCGGGTCATACACCACCGACGTGGTCGACGGCTCTCCATCGGTGATGGGCGCCACGCTCACCGTCGAGCGGACGTTCAACCAGCTCAGCGCGCAGCCCGCTGCGGCGGCGCAGGCCGCCATCAGTTCGACGACGGCTCGCCGGCTCGTCACGCCACCGGCCCCGAGCCATCGGCGCCGGCGACGTCGCCGTGGTCGGGATCGGCCGCGCAGTTCGCTTCGACCAACGGAGTCAGCGCGGCCCTGAGCTGGCGGTGACGGCGCGCCCAGGCCTGGGCGGTACGGCCGCCGGTGAGCTTGAGGCCGATCCCCTTCCGGCCGCGTGGAACTCCGGTCAGCTCACCCAACGCTCGCGCCGACTGCCATTTCTCCGGATCGCTGCCCGAGCGCGGGGAGTTATCCGGATCCGGATAGATCTTCAGGATCTCGCTGACCCGAATGGTCTCGGTGCCCTGCCGCAGGGTGTCCGCCGTCAACTCGACCGAGGTGTGCATTCGCGCCGCCGTCACCTGCACCGCGAGGAAGCCGGTTACGAATACCAAGAAGAGCACCGGGACGAGTGGCTTCGGCCCGGACCCGGAGTAGATCTCCATCCACAGCATCGTCCCCGCGGATATCGGGCCCGCAAGCAGCCAGTACCAACTGGCACCGCGCTCGGTGAACAGCGGCTCGGGTTCGACATCCGTCGCGTTAGTCACCTTGGCCTCATCCATCGGGTTGGTTCCGCTGACCGTCGGCCGCGAACCAGTCCATCGCCGTGGGCCGGGTCAGCAGCAGGCTTCCGACGATGATAGGGAGCAGGGCCAGCAGCGACAGCACATGGATACCGGCGAAGACCGCGACTAGGGCCACCAGCACGACGATGGCCATCGACAGGCCGATGGTCGCCCGGTGGAACCGGGCGTCGCCGGTGCGGGTCCGCCCGGCCAGGAACCCGAGCCCCGCGCCCGCGAGCACGCAGCCGACGCCCACCCCGCGGTGAAAGGTAAGGTTCGCCTGCCGCACGGTGTCAAAGCTCAACGTCGCCGCCAGCAGGCCGCCGGCCAGCAAGAGCGCGGCACCAACCAGCAGCAGCCAGAAGGCGGTATCGACGACGCGGGGGCGCGGCTGCGTTGCTGTCATGGTCGGGCCAGCCTAGCGTCCACCCGGAGCCCCGGGATCACCTGCTGAAGTAGGCGTGCGCGTCCTTGCGGTGCAGCAAGAACATGCCCCCGGCGATCAGGACGGACCCGATGATGCCGGTGACCGCGTAGATCAGCGCGGCGACGATGGGCCGGTCAGGGGTGAACAGGCGGGCCATCGTGTACACCACGGTGGCCACGGCGCCGCCGGTCAACAACGTGAGCGCCCACCGGTAGCCGGCCCGCATCAGCATCATGAAGGTCACCACGATCGCGCACAGCACCGCGACGAAGAGCCCGGACATGGCGTAGACCAGAGCCGAACTGCCGCCGACCGGCGACGTCACGATATCGGCGACGTACCCGATCACCAGCAGCGGCACCGCCGCTATCCAGAGCCAGAAGCCGGTGTCGACGTCCAACGGCCGGCGCTGCGGCTCCGGTTGGGTCAAGCGAGCCAGCCCGCCACGTCGGCCGCCCAGTAGGTCAGCACGATGTCGGCGCCGGCGCGCCGAATGCTGGTCAACGTCTCCAGGGCCGCGGCCCGGCGGTCGATCCAGCCGTGCGCCGCCGCGGCGCTGATCATCGCGTACTCCCCGGACACCTGGTACGCGGCCACCGGTACCGGCGAGATGTCGGCCGCCGCTCGCACGATGTCGAGGTAGGCCATCGCCGGCTTGACCATCACCATGTCGGCGCCTTCGTCGAGGTCCAGCTCGATCTCGCGCAGCGCCTCCCGGCCGTTGGCGCTGTCCTGCTGGTAGGTGTGGCGGTCGCCGCTCAGGCTGGAGGCCACCGCCTCGCGAAACGGCCCGTAGAACGCGGACGCGAACTTGGCGGCGTAGGCCAGGATCGCGATGTCGATATGGCCTGCGGCGTCCAGTCCGTCACGGATGGCGCCGATCTGGCCGTCCATCATGCCGCTCGGCGCGACCACATGTACGCCCGATTCCGCTTGCGCCACCGCCAATTCCACGTAGCGAATGTTGGTCGCGTCGTTGTCGACCCGGCCCCGCTCGTCGATCACGCCGCAGTGGCCGTGGTCGGTGAACTCGTCCAGGCAGGTGTCGGCCATCAGCACCGTCTCATCGCCCAGATCCTTGGCCAGGTCGCGCAGCGCCACGTTCAGGATGCCGTCCTCGGCCACGCCCACCGAACCGGTGCCGTCCTTGTCCTCCTCGCGGGGCACGCCGAACAGCATCAGCCCGCCCACCCCCGCCGCGACGGCGTCGGCGGCCGCACGGCGCAGCGAGTCGCGGGTGTGCTGGACGACACCGGGCATCGAAGCGATTGGCCGCGGCTCGTCGATACCGTCGGCGACGAACATGGGCAGCACCAGATGCCTTGGCGCCAGCGAAGTCTGGGCGACCAGACGGCGCAGCGCCGGCGTCGACCGCAGCCGTCGCGGGCGGTGACGGGGTAGTGCCACAGTTACCGCCGGCGGCTCTTCTTGCGCGGCGGCGGCAGCGCCCCCTCGGCACGCAGCCGGGCGGCGTGTTCGGCCAACGCCTCGACCAGCGGTCCCACCGCGGCGGTTTCCGGCTGCACATCGACCCGCAGCCCGAACTCCGCGGCCGTCTCTGCGGTCTTGGGGCCGATACAGGCGACGATGGTCCGCGCATGCGGCTTGCCCGCGATGCCGACCAGGTTGCGCACCGTCGAACTCGACGTGAAGCACACCGCGTCGAAGCCGCCCGATTTGATCATTTCGCGGGTCTGCGCCGGCGGTGGGGCGGCCCGTACGGTCCGGTAGGCGGTGACGTCCTCGATCTCCCAGCCCCGCTCACGCAGACCCTCGGCCAACGTCTCGGTGGCGATATCGGCCCGCGGCAGCAGTACCCGGTTGACCGGATCGAAAACGTTGTCATAGGGCGGGAATTCGTCGAGCAGCCCCAGCGAGGACTGCTCACCGGACGGCACCAGCTCGGGGCTGATCCCGAACGCGCGCACGCAGTCTGCCGTCGACTCGCCGACGCAGGCGATCTTCACCCCGGAGAACGCGCGGGCATCGAGACCGAACTCGCCGAACTTCTCCCACACCGCGCGCACCGCGTTGGTGGAGGTGAACACCACCCACTGGTAGCGGCCGTCGACGAGCCCTTTGACGGCGCGCTCCATCTGGGCCGGGCTGCGGGGCGGCTCGACGGCGATGGTGGGCACCTCGATGGGCAGTGCACCGTGCGACACCAGCTTCTCGCTCATCTCACCGGCCTGGTCCTTGGTCCGCGGCACCAGCACGGTCCAGCCGTACAGCGCGCGACTCTCCCACCAATTGAGCTTGGCGCGGTTGGCGACCGTCCTGCCGATGGTGACAACCAGCGGGCCGGTCAGCGGCCCGGCCGGGTCGGTGCCGCCGATCGCGGCCCGATCGGTCAGCCCGTGCAATGTCGACTCCACCGAGCGCTGCGCGGATGTGGTGCCCTGGGCGGTGACCACGCACGGCGTCGAGTCGGCCAGCCCGTATTCGATCAGGTTGCGGGCCGCGTCGGCCAGGTGGGTGGCGGTGGCGTTCAGGATCAGCGGGCCCGGAGCCGCGGCCAGCGCGGCCCAGTCCACGTCACCACGCACGTCGGCCACCGTGTGCGACGAGCCCAGTGGCAGACCCGCGTAGGTCGGGACGGCGATCGCGGCGGGCAGGCCGGGCACGATCTCGAAGTGCAGCTGCGTGCGCGCCACCGCGTTGACCTCGGTGATGACCGCGTCCACCGACAGCGGGTCACCGGCCACCAGCCGAACCACATCGGCGCCGGCACGGGCCTCGGCAGCCAGCGTCTTGGCAACCTCGGCCGGGTCACCCAGCGCCGGGCGGATATCGGGGCCGGCCGACACCACGGGCGGGGCAGTCTCGTCGCCGACGGCGCCGGCGGCGGTGGCCTGCCGGGCGGCGCCTGCGGGCACCGGCCCGGAGGCCGGCGGCAGGAGCGCGCCGACGACCGACAGCACTGCCTCGGGCACGTCGGGATCGGTGAACACCAGGGCCGCATTGGCCAGCACCGCCCGGGCCCGCGTCGTCAGCAGACCCGGATCACCCGGACCGGAGCCCACGAACGTGATGCGCCCCGGCTTCGCCTTACGCCCTCGCGTCGACATCTGTCACTCCCGCTCTACACACCCGCGCTCATCACGCGCCGCCATCAACTCGCGCGCGCCCAGCTCGAACAACTCCGCGGCCACCAAGAGCCCGAGCTCTCGTGCCCGATCGGGGGACCCGATGCCGGACGCGCGGACCACGTCGGATCCGTCCAGCGCCGCCACGCAACCGCGTAACGACAACTCTTCGAAGACGCGGCCGTCCTCATCGATGGACTCGACCACCTCGGCGATCGCGCCCACCGGTGCGGAGCAACCCGCCTCCAGTTTGGCGAGCAGGGCTCGCTCTGCGGTGACCGCTGCGCGGGTGTCGGCGTCATCCAACTCCGCCACCAGCGCCGCCAGCCCCGTGTCGCCGGCGCGGCACTCGACCGCAAGCGCACCCTGGGCCGGCGCTGGCAACATCTGCACCGGCTCCAGCGTCTCGGTGACATCGTCTAAACGTCCCAGACGGGCCAGACCCGCCCGGGCCACCACGATGCCGTCGAGATCACCGCTACTAACCCTGTTCAACCTGGTATCTAGGTTGCCTCTTAGGGGGCGGATTTCCAAACCGAGACCCAGTGCTCTAAGCTGCGCGGCCCGTCGCGGGGATGACGTGCCGATCAACGAGCCCGCCGGCAACTCCCCGAGCACCAGGCCGTCGCGGGCCACCAGGGCATCACGGGCGTCGGCGCGCCGGGGTACCGCGGCGATGACGAACCGCGGGTCGGCCGCGGTCGGCAAATCCTTGTAGGAGTGCACGGCCAGGTCGACCCGGCCATCGGCGATGGCTTCCCGCAGCGCGGCGGTGAACACCCCGACCCCGATATCAGCGATCGGCGCGGACGAACGGTCGCCATCGGTGGAGATGATCACCAGCTCGCCGGGGTGACCGTTGGCCGCCAGCGCGTCTCTGATGGCACCGGCCTGCGTCGTCGCCAACAGGCTGCCCCGGGTGCCTATCCGGATCACATTGTTCTCGGGGCTGACCAAGCGTTACTCAGCGGGCCGGGTTCCGGTATCGAATTCGGTTGACAGCAAGGGCAATTCACCGGCGGTCGCGACAGCGTCCACGGCCTGCGGGTCGAGTTCGAAGAGCTCCCGCAGCGCCTCGGCGTAACTGTCACCGCCGGGTGCACTGGCCAGCTGCTTGACCCGAACGGTGGGCGCATGCAGCAGCTTGTCCACCACGCGGCGCACGGTTTGGGCCACCTCGTCACGCTCGGCGATATCGAGGCCGGGCAGCCGGTTGTCCAGGCGCAGCAACTCCGACTCGACCACGTTGGCGGCCCGCTGTCGCAGCGCCGTCACCGTCGGCGTGACCTCGGCCATCCGCTGTCCGGCGAGGTAGGTGGCAACTTCGGTCGCGACGATCTGGCGGGCCGCCTCGGCATCGCCGGCCGCGGCACGTGCCGACGGCTCGCGCTGCACGCGATCCATGTCGACGACCCACACCCCGGGCAGTCCGGCCACCGACGGGTCCACATCGCGCGGCATACCCAGATCACAGATCACCAGCGGCCGGGCCGTCTCGTCGCGGTGTGCGGCGGCCAGCGCGTGGTAGACGTCGGCCAACGACACCACCGGGCGCACCGCCCCGGTACAGCTCACCACCACATCGGCGTGGGCCAGCACGGTCCCCAGGTCGTCGAGCGTCACCGCGTCCGCGCCAACGCCCTGCTCGCTGATGGTGTGCGCCAACCGCTGCGCGCGTGGCAGCGACCGGTTGACCACGTGCACGTGCCCGACACCGGCCCGCACCAGGTGGGCCGCCGACAGCGCACCCATGGCGCCGGCGCCCACCACCACCGCGGTCCGCCCGGCCAATCCGGTATCTGATGTCGCCGGCCCAGCGGCTCCGGTATCTGATGTCGCCGGCCCAGCGGCTCCGGTATCTGATGTCGCCGGCCCA
>CAZDYH010000040.1:16229-19364 GCA_964509355.1 uncultured Mycobacterium sp. | reverse complement strand
CCAGCAACTGGTTCAGCGTCTGCTCGCGCTCGTCGTGGCCGCCGCCCAGGCCGGCGCCGCGCTGGCGGCCGACGGCGTCGATCTCGTCGACGAAGATGATGCACGGGGCGTTCTGCTTGGCCTGCTCGAAGAGATCCCGCACCCGGGACGCGCCCACACCGACGAACATCTCGACGAAATCCGACCCGGAGATGGTGAAGAACGGCACGCCGGCCTCACCCGCCACGGCGCGTGCCAGCAGCGTCTTGCCGGTCCCCGGCGGACCGTAGAGCAGCACGCCCCTGGGGATCTTGGCGCCCAGCGCCTGATACCGCGAGGGGTTCTGCAGGAAGTCCTTGATCTCGTAGAGCTCCTCGACCGCCTCGTCGACACCCGCGACGTCGGCGAACGTGGTCTTGGGCATGTCCTTGCCCAACTGCTTGGCCCGCGACTTACCGAAGCCGAAGCCCATCCGGCTGCCGCCCTGCATGCGGGAGAACATCACGAACAATCCGACGAGCAACAGCAGCGGCAGCATGTAGATCAGCAGCGACCCGAGCATGCTGCCCTGGTTGACGACGGTGTTGATCTGAGCGTTCTTGCCGCTCAGCGCATCGAACAGCGGGACGGCGTACCCCGTCGGGAACTTGGTGATGATCTTGTCGGAATCGCCGGTGTCGCCGTTGCCGTTCTTCAGCGTCAACCGCAGCTGCTGCTCGCGATCGTCGATCTGGGCGCCCTTGACGTTGTCGCTGTTGATCTGGGCCATCGCCACCGAGGTGTCCACCGGCTTGAAACCGCGGGTGTCATCGCTGAAATAGAAGAAGGACCAGCCGAGCAGCAACACCACAGCGATCGCTGTGAGGGTGCGGATCACGTTCTTGCGGTTCATCGAGCATCGGCCCTCGTCGGCCAGGTCCTTCCGATACGTGCAGCTGGGATAGTTCAGGCTACCGCTAGACCAACGACCGGCAGTTCCCCGGCAGGTCATGCCGGGGAACAACAACACAGTCCCGGCAGGTCATGCCGGGGAACAACAACACAGTCCCGGCAGGTCATGCCGGGGAACACCGGTATCACCCCCGCACCGACTCCGGCGTGTGCTTTGGTGGGACCGTGCCGGACACCGTGTGCCAGACCGAACGCATCATCGAAACGAACGGGGTGCGGCTCCGCACCGTGGAGGCTGGTGAACGCGGTGCGCCGCTGGTGGTCCTGGCGCACGGCTTCCCCGACCTCGCGTACGCGTGGCGCCATCAGATCCCCGCGCTGGCCGCCGCCGGCTACCACGTGCTCGCTCCCGACCAGCGCGGCTACGGCGGATCATCCCGGCCCAAGGCCATCGAGGACTACGACATTCACGCGCTCAGCGCCGACCTGATCGGCCTGCTTGACGATGTCGGGGCCGGGCGCGCGGTGTTCGTCGGCCATGACTGGGGATCCGTCGTGGCCTGGAACACCCCGCTGCTGCACCCCGACCGCGTCGCCGCGGTGGTGGGAATGAGCGTGCCGCCCGTACCGCGCCCGCAGGCACCGCCGACCGAAGCCTTCCGGCGCATCTTCGGGGAGAACTTCTTCTACATGCTTTATTTCCAGCAGCCCGGTATCGCCGACGCCGAACTCGGCGGCGACCCCGCCAGGAGCATGCGCCGGATGATCGGCGGCCCGCGGCCACCCGACGACGGAACCGCCGCACTTCCGATGATCGCGCCCGGCCCCGAGGGCTTCATCGACCGGCTGCCGGAGCCGGCCGGCCTGCCGGACTGGATCAGCCAGGCCGAGCTCGACCATTACGTCGCCGAGTTCACCCGCACCGGGTTCACCGGCGGCCTGAACTGGTACCGCAACCTCGACCGCAACTGGGAGCGCACCGCGTCGATAGCCGACGCCACCATCACCGCCCCCGCGCTGTTCATCGCCGGCACCGCCGACCCGGTGCTGGGGTTCACGCGGCGCGACCGCGCCGCGGAAGTGGTCTCCGGCCCCTACCGCGAAGTCATGATCGAGGGTGCCGGCCACTGGGTGCAGCAGGAACGGCCCGACGAGGTCAACGCCGCGCTACTGGACTTCCTGACCGGATTGGAGCTGCGATGAACGCTTGCGTGAAGAGCCGAGGACACCGATGACCCAACCACTGCGGTTCGGCGTCTTCGTGACGCCGTTCCATCCGACCGGCCAATCGCCCACGGTGGCACTCGAATACGACCTGGAACGAGTCGTGGCGCTGGACCGCCTCGGCTTCGACGAGGCGTGGTTCGGCGAGCACCACTCCGGTGGCTACGAACTGATCGCCTGCCCGGAGGTGTTCATCGCGGCTGCGGCCGAGCGCACCAAGCACATCCGGCTGGGCACCGGCGTGGTGTCTTTGCCCTACCACCATCCGCTGATGGTGGCCGACCGGTGGGTGCTGCTCGACCACCTGACCCGCGGCCGGGTGATGTTCGGTACCGGTCCCGGTGCGCTGCCGTCGGACGCGTACATGATGGGCATCGACCCCGTCGAACAGCGCCGGATGATGCAGGAGTCGCTCGAGGCCATCCTGGCGCTGTTCCGCGCCGTCCCCGGCGAGCGGGTCAACCGTCACTCGGACTGGTTCACCCTGCGCGACGCGCAGTTGCATATCCGGCCCTTCACCCATCCCTACCCCGAGATCTCCACCGCGGCAATGATTTCGCCGTCCGGTCCGCGGCTGGCCGGCACGTTGGGCACGTCGCTGCTGTCGTTGTCGATGTCGGTGCCGGGAGGATACGCGGCGCTGGAGAACGCGTGGGACGTCGTCACCGAGCAGGCCGCCAGGGCCGGCCGCGCCGAGCCCGACCGCAACGACTGGCGGGTGCTGGGTATCGTCCACCTGGCCGACTCCCGCGACCAGGCTATCGAGGACTGTACCTACGGACTTCCGGACTTCGCGGAGTACTTCGGCGCGGCGGGATTCGTGCCGTTGTCCAACACCGTCGAGGGCACGCAGTCGCCGCGTGAGTACGTCGAAGAGTATGCCGCCCAAGGTAATTGCTGCATCGGCACAGCGGATGACGCAATCGGCTACATCACCGGCCTGCTCGAGCAGGCTGGTGGCTTCGGCACTTTCCTGCTGCTCGGCCATGACTGGGCAAGCCCGCAGGCCACCTACCACTCATACGATCTGTTCGCCCGCAA
>CAZDYH010000040.1:0-16129 GCA_964509355.1 uncultured Mycobacterium sp. | reverse complement strand
GCACGGGCGCGGCATTCGACGATCCGGCCGACCCGGACCGGCACTGCAAGATCCTCGTCACGCCGTAACGGTGGTGCCGATGGCGCTATGGTTCCAGCTATGCCGATTGCTGTGAGCGCGAGAATGCTCATCCGCTGGTCCGTCACATTGGTCATCGCCGGCCTCGCCGCGGTGGGTCTGTCCGCGTGCGACTCCGCGGCTCCCGCTGCGGTCGGCGAGAACCCCCGCCAGGTCACCGTCGTCGGGGCGGGCAAGGTTCAGGGCACGCCTGACACGTTGACCACCGATGTCGCGATCACGTTCAGCGCGCCCGACGTGACGACCGCGATGAACCAGACCAACGAACGCCAAAAAGCCGTCATCGACGCCCTGGTCAACGCCGGCATCGACCGCAAGGACATCAGCACCACTCAGGTGAGCCTGCAGCCGCAGTACGGCACCGACGGCACGGCGACGATCATCGGTTACCAGGCCAGCAACGCCATCAATGTGCGCATCCGCCAGCTCGACTCGGCGTCACAGGTGCTGGCGCTCATCGTCAGCACCGGGGGCAACGCCGCCAGGATCAACTCGGTGAGCTTCTCGATCGACGACGATTCACAGTTGGTGCGCGACGCGCGCGCTCGCGCGTTCAACGACGCGAAGGACCGCGCGCAGCAGTACGCGCAGCTGTCCGGGTTGAAGCTGGGCAAGGTGATCTCGATCTCGGAGGTGTCCGGCGGCGCGCCGCCGCCCGTACCCGCGCCGATGCCGCGGGCAATGGCGGCCGACGTTCCCCTCGAGCCCGGCCAGCAGACCGTCGGGTTCTCGGTGACGGTGGTCTACGAACTCGCCTGAGGTCAGGACGCCGGGGCGATCTGCACCGGGATGCCGTTGAGGACGGCGGTGCCCGACAGTGGGTCCAGCCGCGTGCCGTCGTTGAGTTGGTTCACATTGACGCCCGGTCGGCCTGACGCGACGGCGAGGCGCGTTCCGCTGCTGTCGTGGCCCCAGCCATGCGGTAGCGACACCACTCCGCGCCGGATGGCGGTGGTGACCTCCACCGGCACCCGCAGCTGCCCACCGGGACCTCTGACGAGGGCAGTGTCGGTCAGACCGAGTTGGGCGGCATCGTCGGGGTGGATCTGCAGCGTGCAGCGGTTGGTGCCGCCGGAAAGGGCAGGCAGGTTGTGCATCCAGCTGTTGTTGGATCGCAGATGACGGCGACCGATGAGCATGAATCCCTCGGCGCCGCGTCCGAGGGAACCGCGCAGGCGTTGCACGTCGGCGACGAGCGCGGCCGGAGCGAGCTCGACCTTGCCCGAGGGGGTCCGCAGCACTTCAGGCAGGCGGGGTTGCAGCGGCCCGAGGTCGATACCGTGCGGGGCGTCCTTGAGCCGCGTGAGCGTCAGCCCCTCGGGGTAGACGCCGAATGCGTCGCCGTACGGTCCCAGCCTCAGCATCATGTCGAGACGCTGCTCGTAGCCGGGCCCGGGGATCAGCAGGGCGATCAGTTCGTCGACTGTGCGCCCGGCGACGGGTGAGTCGGGGTCGGCGGTCTCCTTGGCCAGCGTGACGGCGATGACCTGCCCATCGGCGAGCGCGGGGTCGGCATCGGGGCCGGCGCCGTAGATCATCATCGCCAACCTGCCCAGAATCGCCTGCTCGTCGGGGCAGCCGTCGGCGAGTGGCAGTGCCGGCTGGGAGTAGCGGGCGTTGTTGCGCACCGACACACCGCTGAGCGCGAAGTCGAAGTGGGCGCTCTGCGACGGCCGTGGCGGCGGCAGCACGACGTCGGCGTGGCACGTCGTCTCGTTGAGGTACGGGTCGATGCTCACCATGAAGCCGAGGCCGGCCATCGCGCGGGACAACCGGTCACCGTCGGGCGCGGACAGCACCGGATTGCCGGCAATGGTGATCAACGACCTGATCTGACCTTCGCCTGGGGTGTCGATCTCCTCAGCGAGCGCGGCGGCGGGCAGCTCGGACGCGGTCTCGGGATGCCCGGACACGCGGCTGTGCCAGCGGCCGGTGGTGAACCCACGGCCGGGTCTGGGCGGGCGCGGTGCAGCGGCGATCGGCGAGAGCGGGAACATCACCCCGCCGGGGCGGTCGAGGTTCCCGGTGAGGGTGTTGACGACATCGATGAGCCAGCTACCCACGGTGCCGAATTCCACGGTCGAAGTGCCGATGCGGCCGTAGACGGCGGCAGTGTTGGCGGCGGCGATCTCCCTGGCCAGGGCTCGGATCTCCGCGGCGGCGACGCCGCAGTGCTCAGCGACGGCTTCCGGCGCGAATTCAGCGGCCAGTGCGCGGACCACTTCGACGCCGATGACGTGCTGTGCCACTCCCCCGAGATCGGGGGCGACGAGGTTCTCGTCGAACAGCACGTGCACGACGGCGAACAACAGTGCGGCATCGGTGCCGGGCCGCGGGGCGAGGTGCCGGTCGGCGAGTTCGGCTGTTCGGGTGCGGTGCGGGTCGACGACGGTCAGTCGGCCGCCGCGCTTGCGCAACGCCTTCAGCTTGCCGGGGAAGTCGGCGGCGGTCGCCAAGCTCCCGTTGGAGACCAGTGGATTGGCACCGATGACCACGAGGTGATCGGTGCGATCCAGGTCCGGCACGGTGAACGCGAACGGGTTGCCGAACAGGTAACCCAGCGCGACCTGCTTGGGCATCTGGTCCAGTGTGCTGGCGGTGTAGACGTGGCGGGTACCGAGAGCGCGGATGACCAGCGGCGGGTAGAGGGCGCCGGCAATCGTGTGCGCATTGGGGTTGCCGAGATACACCGCGACCGAGGGCCCGCCATGCGCTTTGAGCACCGCCCCCAGACCGTCGGCAACGGCTGCGAACGCCTCGTCCCAGCCGACCTCGACCAGTTCACCGTCGCGGCGCACCAACGGACGGACGAGCCGATCAGGATCGTTGTCGAGCTCGGCGAAGCTCGCGCCCTTCGGGCAGATGAAGCCTGCGCTGAAGACGTCGTCGCGGTCTCCGCGGGCCCCCGTCACCTCGCCGCGCGCGTCGTCGATGCTCAGCGTCAGACCACAGGTGGCTTCGCAGAGCGGACAGATCCGCAGCGCCGTCCGGGTTGTCCCTCGGGTCGCAACATCGGTTGTTCGGGCCATGACCGACTTCCTTCTGCGCGGTAGCGCTATTCCTGGTAGACCCTCGGGTCCAGCGTCCCGATATAGGGCAGATCGCGGTAGCGCTCGGCGTAGTCCAGGCCGTAGCCGACGACGAACTCGTTGGGGATGTCGAACCCCACATAGGAGATCTCGACGTCGGCGCGCACCGCCTCGGGCTTGCGCAGCAGGGTGCAGACGCGCAGCGAACGCGGATGCCGGGCCGCCAGGTTGCGCAGCAGCCAGGACAGCGTGAGCCCCGAGTCGACGATATCCTCGACGATCAGCACATCGCGGTCGTTGATGTCGCGGTCGAGGTCCTTGAGGATCCGGACCACTCCCGACGACGATGTCGACGACCCGTACGAGCTGACCGCCATGAACTCCAACTGCGTCGGCAGCGGGATGGCCCGCGCCAGATCGGTGACGAACATGACGGCGCCTTTGAGAACGGTGACCAGCAGCAGGTCCTGCCCGCCGGAGACCCGCGCGTCGCGGTAGTCGTCGGCGACCAGGCCGCCGAGTTCGGCGGTGCGGGCCTGAATCTGGTCCTCGGACAGCAACACCGATTTGATGTCCCCCGGGTACATCTCGGCAAATGGCGCTGGCACGACCACAGCGTGCCATGTCACCGCCCCAACAACCAACGGGTACGTCAGACCGGTTCGTGTCGCAGCGTCAGCATGCCGTCACGGCGTCCCGCGACCAGTCGCTGACCGCGCAAAGCGGAGCCGACTGCCACCCCGCCCTGGCCCCGCCACGCCGTGACCAGCGTGTCTACCCCGCGAATCTGCTTGTCGGTCAGGCCGGTAGCGCCGCCGCCCAGCAGCCAGCGTCGAATCACCCTGCGGCGCACCGGTTGGGGAAGCAGCACCAAACGCCCGGTGTCCAGCCCGGCCCCGGATGAGGCGGCTGCGAGCGCCCGGTCGGCGAGGCCGTCGATCAGCGCACCGTCCTCGCGCAGCGCCGTCGCGGTACGGGCCAGCGCCTGGGCGACTCCGCCGCCGAGGACATCCTCCAGCAGGGGCAGCACCTCGTTGCGCAGCCGTGTCCGGATGAACCGGCGGTCGGCGTTGTGCGGGTCCTGCCACGGGGTCAACCCAAGCTGTGCACACGCGGCGTGCGTGACGCTGCGGCGGACCTCCAGCAGCGGTCGGCACCATGGCGGATCATGCGGCCGCATCCCGGCGATCGAACGCGGCCCCGAACCGCGCCCCAGCCCCAGCAGGACCGTCTCGGCCTGGTCGTCCAGCGTGTGCCCCAGTAGCACCGCAGCGTCCCGGCGGGCGGCGTCCAGTGCCGCGTAACGCGCGCTGCGCGCCGCCGCCTCCGGCCCGCCGGCCGAGCCGATGGTCACCGAAAGCACCTGTGCATCAACGCATCCCAGTGCGATGGCCTGCTCGCGTGCGGTCGCCGCCACTTCGGCCGAGGCCGGCTGCAGACCGTGGTCGACGATCAACGCCGTGGTCGGCAGCACCGCAGCGGCGACTGCGGTGAGGGCCAGCGAGTCCGGGCCGCCGGACAGCGCCACGCACCAACTGTCGGCGGCGGCGAGATACCTCTTCGCAAAGGACGTGACGGCCGCGTGCAGCTGTCCCGCGGGACCATGCTGCGGCACTAGAGAACTCGGTCGATCCACCGTTGCGGGTATTCGATCTCGTCGGGCAGCGGCAGCGTGCTGGGACCCGACCACACGGTGTTGAACCGGTCCATCCCGACCTTGCTCACCACGTGGTCGACGAATGCCTTGCCGCGGGTGTACTGGCTGAGCTTGGCGTCAATGCCCAACAACACGCGCAGCAGCCGCTGTATCGGCGGCTGCCGACGCTGGCGTCGGTCGTCGAACCGTCTGCGGATGGTCGTCACCGACGGCACCACGGCCGGCCCAACGGCGTCCATCACATGATCGGCGTGCCCTTCCAGCAACGTGCCCAGCACCAGTAACTGATCCAGCGCCTGACGTTGCGGCTCAGACTGTACGGCGCGGAGCAGGCCGATAATCCCGGACGGGTCGGGCCGCGCGCCGCCCCGGCGGTCCCGGACGAAATCGGCCAACCGGCCCAAGATCTGCGTGACGTCTTCGGCGGTCTCGGCGGTGAGCACCCCCAGCGCCTGCGACATGTAACCGGCCAGCCAGGGGTTGGCGGTGAACTGAACCCGGTGGGTCACCTCGTGCAGGCAGACCCACAGCCGGAAGTCGGCGGGCACGACCCGCAGTTGACGCTCGACGGCGATGACATTGGGATACACCAGCAGCAGGCAGCCGCTGTCGGTACCTGTTGTGGTGAACGGGTCGTACTGGCCGAGAATCCCGGACGAAACGAATGCCAGCAGGGCACCGGTCTGCGCCCCGGTCACCCGTCCGGTCAAGACGCCTTTCGGTTTGTCGGTCCCGCCGGTCATCACCCGCATCGACTCGGTGGCCGCGCGAATCCATTCCGGCCGGTCGACGATACGGGCCTCCGGCACCTGGCCGCCGCTGCCCAGTCCGGTCACCTCCCGCACCGGCAGTTCCGCCGCGCGTGCGGCCGAGTGGAGTTCGTCAATCGCCTGGCGGCGGGTGTAGTCGGTGGACGGCGGGGCGGACCGGGCCAACCGCGCCCCGACGGTGGCGGCGAACCCCCAGTCGACGGCGCGCCCGACGGTGGTGCTGACGGAGTCGGTCATGTTCCGCATCCGCACAACCGCAGCGCTGCGGCCAAGGTGTCGATCGCCGTCCGCCCGGTCGGACCGGCGTTGTTGGAGATGAGCGCGAATGTGAGCACCCGTCCGTTGCGGTCGGTCACCACACCCGCCAGCGCGTTGGTGCCGGTCAGCGAACCGGTCTTGGCGCGCAGCCAGCCGGCCGCAGCATTGTCGGTGGCGGGGTCGAGGAACCGGTCGGAGAGCGTGCCGCTGCCACCGGCAATGGGCAGCAGATCCAGCAGCGGCCGCATCTTCGGCTGGTCCGGGCCTGCCGCCGCCCCGACCACCTGGTCGAGTGTCTTGGCGGTGAGCAGGTCGGCGACCGACAAACCGCTGGCGTCCACCAGCGAGGCACCGGTCATATCGATGCCGGCCGCGGCCAGCCGGCTCACCACAGCGTCGACCGCACCGGCGAAGCTCTGCGGCCGTTTCATGGACGCGGCGACCTCGCGGGCGATGGATTCGGCCATCACGTTGTCGGAGTTGTTCATCATCTCCCGCAGTCGCTCGATCAGCGGCGCCGACTGCACCTTCGCCAACTGACGGCCGTTGGCGGGGCCGGCGACTGTCGTCACGGTGCCCGGGTTGATGCCCAATGCGGTCGCCAGTGCCCGCCCGGCGTCCAGCGCCGGGGTCAGCGACCGTTTGGATTCAACCGTCGTCGGCTGAATACGGCCACCGTCCAGCATCACCGACTGGATCGGGGCGATGTCACCGCCTTCGATGTCGCGCGGATCCCAGCCGGGCGCCATGTCCGGCCCGCTGAACAGGGAGGTGTCCACCTGAACCGCCGTGACCGGAAGGCCGCTGCGACGGACCTGATCGGCGAGGTCGCTGATGCGTGCGGCTTCGCGGTACCAGGTGTCCTGTCCGGGCGGCGCTGCCGACAGCGTCGGATCGCCACCACCGACGAGAACCACAAGTCCGGGCTGGCGCGTCTGGTCGGCCGCCATCACCCGGGTGGTGACGCGGGCGTCACGGTCCAGAGACAGCAGTGCCGCGCCCGCGGTGAGCACCTTGTTGGTCGAGGCCGGTTGCATCGGCACGTTCGACCGCTGCTCCCACAGCTGAACCCCGGTCATCGCGTCGGTGATCCGGCCGGTCAGGTTTCCCAGGTTCGGGTCGGCGAGCGCGGCCGCCAATGTGGCCGAAAGCCCGCGGGAGGTGGGCACTGCGGCGCTCTCGGCCACCGGGATGACTCCCGGCTTCGAAGTCGCCGGTGCCGGCGCGGGCACGGTCTGCGCGTCGCCGGCGCTATGGCCGCCCGCTGTCAGCAGCGCAGCCACTGCCACCACCGCGGCGACAAGCCCGAGCACGGCCAACCCGACCAACACGTGCGTGGATCGCCGCCACCGAGTGGGACGCATCACTCTCCTGACTCTTCTCAAACCGTTCTCGCCGAACTGCCGAAAGCCCCCGTAGTGCAGGGTAACGCTCCATTAGGGTTGACCTCCGTCGCCATCAGGCGACGCGAGACTCACCACAGGCGAAGGAGCCGGCACGGTGCAATTCGACGTGACCATCGAAATCCTGAAAGGCCAGCGAAACAAGTACGAGGTCGATCACGAGACCGGACGCATTCGTCTGGATCGCTACCTGTACACGCCGATGGGCTACCCCACGGACTACGGCTTCATCGAGAACACCCTCGGCGAGGACACCGATCCACTGGACGCGCTGGTGCTGCTGCCGCAATCGCTGTTTCCCGGGGTGCTGGTGGCGGCGCGGCCGGTGGGGATGTTCCGGATGGTCGACGACGCCGGCGGTGATGACAAGGTGTTGTGTGTGCCTGCCGGCGACCCCCGCTGGGATCACATCAATGACATCGGCGATGTCCCCACCTTCGAACTGGATGCGATCAAACACTTCTTCGTGCATTACAAGGATCTGGAGCCCAACAAGTTCGTCAAGGCGGCTGACTGGGTGGGACGAGCCGAGGCCGAGGCCGAGGTGGTGCGCTCGCAGGAACGGTTCAGGGCCCACTAGCCTCACGGGCGCACTGATACCGGCAGGTTACGGCGTGTTACCGCTGCGCTAATTCCGGTGTCCCGGGTGGCGCGGGTGCCGGCCAGCTTCGATCATTGCGGTGTGTTGCTACATCAGGGCATCGGCCTCGACGCCTTCAACGAGATGCCCGCCCAGAAAGCCGTGCATGCGCTCTACGAGTGCTGCAACAGTGTCACGCTCGCGCGTGACCTGGCGCGCGGACGCCCGTACGCCGATCACGACCGACTCTTCCGTCATGCGGATGCGCTGCTGTTCGCGCTGTCGGAGCAATCCGTCGATCTGATCCTCGAAACCTGCCCCCGGATCGGCGCCCGTCCCCGTAGCGCGAAATCCCGCGCCGAGCAGTGTGCGTTGTGGGACGAACGTACCGAGGTGATGGCCAACCTCAGCGCGGCCGCCCAGCGGTACGCGGATCGGTTCGGGTTCGGTTTCGTGATGTTCGTCGACGGGCTGGGTGCCGACGATGTGCTGACGGCCATCTCCGACCGGCTGCACCACGACGTCGAGACCGAGCGCAAGGTGCTGCGCAACGAACTCGCCAAGATCAACCGGACCCGGCTCGAGCGCATGCTGGGACCCGAAGGCGGCTACCCGAACTGGTGAACGGTTATGTGCCGGCAAGTCACCTCTTGTCGATGACACGGGTCTTGTAGAGGCTGGCGACCGTGGTGATGACGAGCGTGACCACAATGACCGCCAGGCTGAGCAAGGTGGGGATCTCCGGCACGTTGACGTGCTCGCCGCCGTTGATGAACGGAACCTCGTTCTCGTGTAACGCATGGAGAACCAGCTTCACCCCGATGAAGAACAAGATGAACGCAAGACCCTGAGAGAGGTAGACAAGCCTCTTCAACAGGTCACCGAGCAGGAAGTACAGCTGCCGCAGACCCATCAGTGCGAACACATTGGCGGTGAACACCAGGTAGGGCTCGCTGGTGAGCCCGTAGATGGCGGGAATGGAATCGAGGGCGAAGATCAGGTCGGTGGTGCCGAGCGCCAGTACGACCAGGAACATCGGCGTCATCAGCCGCTTGGAGCCCTGCTTCACGTAGACCTTGAGGCCGTGCCACTCGTCTGTGGTGTTCAAGTATCTGCGGGCAAACCGGACCACCACGTTGTCCGCGTCGTCGTCGTGCTCGGTGTCGCGGCCGAGGTTGAAGGCGGTGTACAGCAGGAATGCGCCGAAAATGTAGAAAATCCACGAGAACTGCTGGATGGCCACCGCACCGAGCCCGATGAAGATGCCGCGAAACACCAGCGCGAGCACAATGCCGATCAGCAGCGCCTGCTGCTGGTACTTCCTCGGCACGTTGAAGCTCGCCATGATGATGAGGAAGATGAACAGGTTGTCGACGGACAGGCTGTACTCGGTGAGCCACCCGGCGAAGAACTCCAGCCCGAACTGTCCGCCGTGGAAGTACCAGACCCAGCTGCCGAAAAGCACGGCGAGTCCGACATAGAACGACAGCGCGATCGCGCACTCGCGCTTCGTCGGTTCGTGGGGTCGTCGGGCGATGACCGCAACGTCGAACAGCAGGACGGCAATCGTCACGCCCACGGTGACGAACCACTCGAGCGGGGACACGTTCATTCGCAGGCCTCCGGCCATCAAGAAACGCCGGAGGTCTCTCCCACCGCGGCAGCGGCCCGCGGCACGGTCGTCCGATGACGGTCGACGTGGTGACGACACCGCGGCGAAGGAATACTCCCCTCCGCCTGCAGTGTGTCAGGTCAAGTAAGTTTCCCCGAAGCGGGGCGGTAGATCCGCCGGTACAGACCGGCCGGCCGCGGATCGGGGCCGTGGTCGACGCGATTGTGATCACACGCCGTATCCGCTGCCACCACGCGGACGCCGCGGCTTAGTATTTTCCTACTGTGGCGATGCCGGAGGTTCCCGCGGAGTACCTGCTTTCGACGTACGCTCCTGCGCCGCGCACGCTGATCGACATTCTGTACGAAACGGCGGCCCGGTACCCGGATGCTCCCGCCCTCGACGACGACACCGTACAACTGACCTACAGCGAACTGATCGCCGATATCGAGGAAAGCGTCACCTGGCTGTCCGCCCGCGGCATCGGCCGCGGCGATCGCATCGGAATCCGGATGCCGTCGGGCAGCTACGCGCTGTACGTGGCGATCCTGTCGGCGCTGGCCGCCGGCGCGGCCTACGTGCCCGTCGACGCCGACGACCCCGACGAACGGGCCGAGCTGGTGTTCGGCGAGGCGCAGGTGGTCGCGGTGATCACCGAGGAGGGGCTGCTCCGCGGGCCCGGATCGTCGCGGGGCTGGCGCGCGGCCGCGCCGCTGAGCCGTGATGATGCCTGGATCATCTTCACCTCTGGATCCACCGGCACACCGAAAGGCGTGGCCGTCACCCACCGCAACGCGGCGGCTTTCGTCGACGCCGAGGCCCAGATGGTCCTGCAGGACAACCCGATCGGGCCCGGCGACCGGGTGCTGGCCGGGCTGTCGGTGGCGTTCGACGCCTCCTGTGAGGAGATGTGGCTGGCGTGGCGGCACGGCGCGTGCCTGGTGCCCGCGCCGCGATCGCTGGTGCGCAGCGGGATGGACCTGGGCCCGTGGCTGGTCACCCGTGACGTGACGGTGGTGTCGACGGTGCCCACGCTGGCGTCGCTGTGGCCCACGGAGGCACTGGAGGCCGTCCGGCTGTTGATCTTCGGCGGCGAGGCCTGCCCGCCCGAGCTGGCCGAGCGGTTGGCGGTCGAGGGCCGCGAGGTGTGGAACACCTACGGCCCGACCGAAGCCACCGTGGTCGCCTGCGCGGCCAGGCTGGGGGGTTTCGGCGGGCAGGAGCGCAGCGGGCCGGGGATTGAATCCGCTCCGGTCAGCATCGGACTGCCGCTGCCGGGCTGGGATCTGGCCGTCATCGACAAGAACGGCGAGCCGGTGCGTTACGGCGAGGTCGGTGAGCTGGTGATCGGCGGCGTCGGGCTGGCCCGCTACCTCGATCCGGAGAAGGACGCCGAGAAGTACGCGCCGATTCCGACGATGGGGTGGGACCGCGCGTACCGCAGCGGCGACCTGGTGCGGCTGGAACCCGGCGGGCTGTTCTTCCAGGGCCGTGCCGACGACCAGGTGAAGGTCGGGGGCCGCCGCATCGAGCTGGGCGAGGTGGATTCGGCGCTGGTGCACCTGCCCGGCGTCAGCGGTGGCGCGGCGGCGGTGCGCCGCACGGCCAGCGGCACGTCGCTACTGGTCGGCTACATCGCCAGCGCGGACCCGTCGTTCGATCTGGCCGCCGCGCACACCAGGCTGGCCGAAACCCTGCCGGCGGCGCTGGTGCCGCGGCTGGTGCTGGTCGACGAACTGCCGACGCGCACCTCGGGGAAGGTCGACCGCGACGCCCTGCCCTGGCCGCCGCCCGGCGAAGAAGTCGGCGACCAAGCGCCCGACCTCGGCGGCACCATGGGCTGGCTGGCCGGCTTGTGGCGCGACGTGCTCGGTGCGGTCGTCGACGGGCCCGAAGCCGACTTCTTCGCGCTGGGCGGCGGATCACTGTCGGCAGCGCAGCTGGTGGCCGCGCTGCGACAGCGCTACCCGCAGGTGACGGTCGCCGAGCTCTACGATCATCCCCGGTTGGGGTCGCTGGCCGGGTTCCTCGACGAACTCAACCCGCAGCTGCGGGTCGAGCCGCGGACCGTGCTTCCGACGCCGATCAGCACACAGGCCGCGCAGACAGCCCTGGCGGTACCGCTGACGACCCTGACGGGTCTGCAATGGGTGACCTGGCTGGCGCTGGCCAACAACATCGCCAGTGCGCTGCAGCTGGTGCCGTGGACGGTCACGGTCAACTGGTGGTGGATCGTCGCCGGGTTCATCGTGTTCATCTCGCCGCTCGGGCGGATGGGCATCGCGGTGCTCGGCGCGCGAATGCTGCTCAGCGGCCTGAAACCCGGAACCTACCGGCGCGGCGGATCTGAGCACCTGCGGGTGTGGATCGCCGAACGGCTCGCCGAGGCCAGCGGCGCGGAGAACCTGGCCGGCGCCCCCTGGATGGTGTATTACGCCCGGGCACTGGGTAACAAGGTCGGCAAGGGCGTCGACCTGCACTCGGCACCGCCGGTGACCGGAATGCTCACCCTGGGACACCGGAGTTCCATCGAACCCGAGGTCGACCTGACCGGCCACTGGATCGACGGCGACCAGTTCCACATCGGGCCCATCGAGATCGGCAACGACGCGACCGTCGGAGCTCGCACCACACTGTTCCCGGGTGCGGTCATCGGGAAGAACGCCGATGTCGCGCCCGGATCGGGTGTGGTCGGCAAGGTCAAGAACGGTCAGTACTGGAAGGGCTCGCCGGCGGTGAAGTCGGGCAAAGCACGCCATCCCTGGCCCGACTACCGGCCGGCACGGGCGCCACTGTGGGTGGCCGTCTACGGGCTGACGTCGGTGCTGCTGGGCGGGGTGCCGCTGCTGGCACTGGCGGCCGGTCTGGCCGTGGTCGGGTGGGGGGTACGGGACAGCGTCAGCGTGCGCGACGCGATCCTTCCGGCCGTGCTGTGGACACCGGTCGCCACTCTGGTCGCACTGGCCGTCTACGCCGCGTTGACGCTGATCGGCGTCCGGTTGCTGTCAATCGGCCTGCGCGAGGGCTACCACCCGGTCCGCAGCCGGGTGGGCTGGCAGCTGTGGGGAACCGAACGGCTGATGGACGCCGCCCGCAACTACCTGTTCCCGTTGTACGCGAGCCTGCTGACACCCGGATGGTTGCGGCTGCTCGGCGCGGAGGTAGGCCGTGGCACCGAGATTTCCACGGCGCTGCTGACCCCGAAGTTCACCGTCATCGAAGACGGCGCCTTCCTGGCCGACGACACCATGGTGGCCTCCTACGAACTGGGCGGCGGCTGGATTCACGTCGCCAAGGCCACCGTCGGAAAACGGGCGTTCCTGGGTAACTCCGCCATTGCCCAGCCGGGCCGGCGAGTGCCCGACGACGGCTTGGTGGCGGTGCTTTCGGCGACACCGTACAAGGCCAAGGCCGGGTCTTCGTGGCTGGGCAGCCCACCGATTCGGTTGCGGCGGCGCGCCGCCCGGGCCGACGCCGGCCGTACCTTCCACCCGCCGTTGCGGCTCAAGGTCATGCGCGCGGTGGTGGAGACCTGCCGGCTGGTGCCGGTGATGGTGACGTTCGGCATCGGGGTGGCGGTGCTGCTCGGATTACAGGCATTGACAACGGAATTCGGTATCGGATGGGCGGCCCTGTGTGGCGGTCTGGTCTTGCTGGCCGCCGGTGCGGTCGCGGGCGGTTGCGCCGTTGTGGCGAAATGGCTTGTGGTGGGACGCATCCGCGCGGTCGAGCATCCGCTGTGGTCCCCATTCGTGTGGCGGAATGAGGTCTCCGACACATTCGTCGAGACGGTTGCCGCACCGTGGTTCGCCCGCGCGGCCAGCGGCACGCCCATCATGAACCTGTGGCTGCGGGCGCTGGGAGCGTCGATCGGCCGCGGCGCCTGGTGCGAAACCTATTGGCTCCCCGAGGCGGACCTGGTGACGCTCGGCGAAGGCAGCACCGTCAACCGGGGCTGCGTGGTGCAGACGCACCTGTTCCACGACCGGATCATGCAACTGGACACCGTGGTCCTCGAGCAGGGCGCAACCCTTGGGCCGCATTGCGTGGCACTACCGGCGGCGCGACTGGGCGCCGGCGCCACCGTCGGCCCGGCATCGCTGGTGATGCGGGGCGACGAGGTGCCGGCGTCCACCCGCTGGCAGGGCAACCCGATCGCGCCGTGGACCGTGCGCAAGAAGAGTGCCGACAAGAAGCGGGCCGACACCGGCGCCCGGGACACCGCGGCGTGAAGGACTTCGTCAAGAAGGCCGCGAAGAAGGTTCGGGCGGCCGCGCCGGTGATCGACCCGTACCTCCCGGGCAACGGCAACTTCGGCTATCGGGTATCGCGGTACGAGTTGGACCTGGAATACAAGGTGGCGATCAACCGGCTGTCCGCAACGGCCACCATCACCGCGGTGACGCTGGCGGCGCTGCGCATCCTCACGCTGGACCTTTCGGATGCGCTGGCGGTGTCGAAGGTACTGGTCAACGGACGCCGGCCGGCGAACTTCGGCTGCTCGAACGGAAAGCTGCACATCACGCTGGCCTCGACGCTTCCGGCCGGCGCCGCGCTGTCGATCGTCGTCCGCTACGGCGGGTCGCCGCGGCCGATCCGATCGCATTGGGGCGAGGTCGGTTTCGAGGAGCTGTCCAACGGGGTGCTGGTAGCCGGGCAGCCCAATGGCGCCGCGTCGTGGTTTCCCTGCGACGACCATCCCAGCTCCAAGGCCAGCTACCGCATTCAGATCAGCACCGAGAGCCCGTACCGGGCCATCGCCAACGGCGAGCTGGTGTCCCGCCGGGTGCGTGCCGGGCAGACCACGTGGACCTACGAGCAGGCGGAGCCGATGTCGACGTACACCGCGACCCTGCAGATCGGCATGTACGAACTGCATCGGCTACCCAAGGCGGTGGTGCCGATGCAGGCGGTGTTGCCGGCCCGGCTGCGGCGCAACTTCGACAACGACTTCGCCCGCCAGCCGCAGATGATGAAGCTGTTCGTGAAGTTGTTCGGGCCTTACCCACTGTCAAGCGGCTACACCGTCGTCGTGACCGACGACGAACTGGAGATACCGCTGGAAGCTCAGGGAATCTCCATCTTCGGGGCCAACCATTGCACCGGCCGCCGCGAATCCGAGCGGCTGATCGCCCACGAGTTGGCGCACCAGTGGTTCGGCAACTCGGTGACCGCGCGCCGCTGGCGCGACATCTGGCTGCACGAGGGTTTCGCCTGCTACGCCGAATGGCTGTGGTCCGAGCACTGCGGCGGCCCCAGCGCGGCCGAGCTGGCGCGTCGCTACCATCAGCTGCTACGGGAGTCACCCCAGGATCTGTTACTGGCCGACCCGGGGCCACGGGACATGTTCGACGACCGCGTGTACAAGCGCGGCGCTATCACCCTGCACGTTCTTCGCGAGCGCATCGACGACGACAACTTCTTCGCACTGCTGCGGGATTGGACCAGCCGCTACCGGCACGGCACCGCGGTCACCGACGACTTCACCGGCCTGGCCGCCAACTACGCGCAGATATCGCTGCGACCGTTGTGGGACATGTGGCTGTACTCGACGGGCGTGCCCCCGCTGTGACGGATGCGGGCGTTCCGCTCGACCCACTGCCCGCGAGCGGCCCGATCACGCGGAGCAGCGTGGCCCGGGTAGGCGCGGCCACCGCGTTGACCGCGCTGTGCGGCTACGCGGTGCTGTATCTGGCGGCACGCGACCTCAACCCCGCCGGCTTCTCTGTGTTCGGCGTCTTCTGGGGGGCGTTCGGCCTGGTCACCGGCGCTGCCAACGGGTTGCTACAGGAAGCCACCCGAGAAGTGCGCGCGGCCCGGTACACCGACGTCATCGAAGGCCCCCGCACCCACCCACTCCGAGTCGCCGCGGTGATCGGGATCATCGCCGCGGCCGTGATCGCGGGCAGTTCGCCGCTGTGGTCCGGCCACGTGTTCGTCGAGTCACGCCAGCTCAGCGTCGTGCTGCTGAGCGTGGGGCTGGCCGGATTCTGCCTGCACGCCACCCTGCTGGGGATGCTGGCGGGGGTGGGCCGCTGGACGCAGTACGGGTCGCTCATGGTGACCGACGCCGGTATCCGGTTGGCGGTCGCGGTGGCCACGTTCGGGCTCGGATGGGGCCTGGTGGGGTTCCTGTGGGCCACCGTCGGCGGGGCGGTGGCGTGGCTCATCATGCTGATCGCTTCGCCGGCGACACGCGCCGCGGCAAGGCTGCTCACGCCCGGGGGCACGGCGACGTTTCTGCACGGGGCATTCCACTCGATCGCCGCGGCGGGTGCCAGCGCGATCCTGGTGATGGGCTTCCCGGTCTTGTTGAAGGTGACCTCGGGCGATCTGGGGGCAGCAGGCGGCGTCGTCATCCTGGCGGTCACGTTGACCCGGGCGCCGCTGCTGGTTCCGCTGACGGCAATGCAAGGCAACCTGATCGCGCATTTCGTCGACCAGCGGACCGAGCGGCTGCGGGCGCTGCTCGGTCCGGCGGCGGTGGTTGCCGGGGTGGGCGTGGTGGGCGTACTGACCGCGGGCCTGGCCGGACCATGGCTGCTGAGCACTGCTTTCGGCCCCGAATACGCCGCCGGCGGGGCGCTGCTGGCATGGCTGACGGCGGGCGCGGTGGCGGTCGCCCTGCTCACGTTGACCGGTGCCGCGGCAGTGGCCGCCGCGCTGCACCGTGCGTATTCGCTGGGCTGGGTCGGCGCCACTGTCGCGTCGGGACTGCTGCTCACCCTTCCGCTGGAGCTGG
>CAZDYH010000039.1:12639-19651 GCA_964509355.1 uncultured Mycobacterium sp. | reverse complement strand
ACGGAGCCTGTCGACTCAGGGCATGTAGAAGCCGCGGATGCGGTGGTACCGGCCCCGGCCGAGTAGCGCGTTCGCGGCTTCGATGCCCGACATAACCGCGGCCTCGATGCAGCCGGCGTTCATCCCCGAGTCGGTCCAGTCGCCGGCCAATACCAAGTTGTCGTAACCACTTTCGTCGGGCCGCAGCCGGTATTGGTCGGTGCCGGGTACCGACTGCACGTATCGATCCGACGGGTCGACGTTCACGCTGACATGCTGGGTGGCCAATGCGGAGCTACCGCGGTGACCGTTGGCGCCGCTGAGCAGGTGCCAGGCGAACCCTTGCGCGCCGACGGCGGCAGGGAAGTACACGCCCAGGTGCCGATCGATGTAGTCAGCGGCCTCGGCGTGCACCTGTTGCTCGTAGCGTCGGGCGTAGTCTGCGCCCTTCTCGGTCGTCGGCCAGGCCGCCTCGAGACTGCCGCAGAAGTAGGCGACGGTGCCCGGCCGATCGTCCTCCGGCCAGTCCTCGGCCCACAGCGTCTGCGGCATCGAGGCCCAGGTCTCGAACGGGCGCGTGTAGGCGCTCACCGTCACCCCCGGCTCTGCCCAGCCCAGCGCGGGCTCGTCGGGTCGCAACCAGATCTGGAAGGCCTGGGTGGCGACGGTGCGGATGTGCGTCGTCATATCGCGCCATTCGGGTCGATCTTCGATTAGTTCTTCGGCGACGACGGGAATCATCCCGAGGGATACGGCGAGGACGACGTGGTCGAAGTCGACACCGCGGCGCAGCACGCGTGTTTCGACGTCGTTGTGGTCGGTCCAGTGGGTTTCGAGTGAGTGCCAGTCACGGGAGCCGATGCGGTCATTTGCGGCGAGCTGGTCCGCCAGCGGCCTGTTAGGGAACACGGGCAGATCACGAATGGTGGTGAGCGGCTCGTAGTGGTGGACGCCGTCGGCGAGCCCGACCTGGCGTCCCATGGTGATCGTGTCGATGGCCTGACGGCGGTCATCAAGGTGCAAAGCGTCGAGGCGATGGAAGAACTCGAACTCGACACCGCGTCGCCGCAGCGCTTGGTAGAGGGGAGCGATCACGATGTCGCCCATCCCGGCCGTCATCTTCCAGAAGATCGCACCCTTGTATTCGAAGAGCACCAGGCCGATGAGGTAGATCATCAACCCTGCCCCGAACGCGGGCCGGTCGGGATCGGCGTCCTCATAGCCGAACACCAGGTCGTAGACGCCACGCACCAATGGAAAGTCGAGGACATCCGGGTGGCCGCCGTGGCGGAGAATCCACTGGCCGAAGTCCTGGTCGTTGATGGCCCGGAAGCCGCGCGCATCGGTCACCAGGCTGTCGGCGAGGATGCCGCGGACCACCGCGGTAACCAGCGATATCAGCAGCCAGGAGCGTCTGTGGTCCGGTCGGTGCTCGTAGTCGAGTGCGTTGCGGATGGCGTCGAGCGCGCGCTCGAGCTGCTCTGCCGGTCCGCCTTCGGAGGCCCGGGGGTCCGCCACCGACAGCAGTGCTGCGAGCACCCCGCGTCGCACCGCTTGGATCGAGGGTGACGGCGGCGCCGTCGGGGGATCGGCGGATGCGGACAGCATGAGGCCGGCAGGGGTTGCGTCGCGCAGCGAGTCGGTGAAGTCGAGGACGAGTTGCAATGCCCGTTGGAGGAATCCGACGGCTGTCATCTCGCGGCCGGTGCTCTGCGGGTCGCCGGGCAGCCTGTCGTTGCGGGCGAAGGTGCCCAGCCAGGTCAGCCAGTCGCTGCCCCAACGGTCTGCCAGCCCGAGATTGTCTCCGGGGATCATGGCCTGGTCCCAGGTATGGATCGGCGCCGCCGGATCGGTTGTCGCCCGGTCGAGTTCGGCGTAACACTCGCGAAGCAGCCCGAAGGCGTTCTCGTAGGAGCCCAGCCAGATGTGCAGGCCGTGCTCTTCGATGCGCCCGTTCTCGCCCCGGCTTGATGCGGCCTTGCCGCCCAGCCGCCAGCCGCGCTGATAGACGGTGATGGACTCGAAGCTGTCACGCCAGCCGGGTTCGCTGAGCCGCCAGGCAGCGCTCAACCCGGCCATGCCTCCGCCGAGGATGGCCACCCGCCCTCCGGGACGGCTCACTCGAGCAGTGCCCGCGCCCGCGCCAGCGGTGGCCAGGTGCTGCCCTCGGGGAAGCGGCATATCGCATCAATCAGCGCCTGGCGCGCGGGCTCCCCGCACACCTCGAAATCATCTGCTGCAGAGCGCAATTCGTGTATCGTCGCACCCTGCTGGCGGGCCAGCTCGACGGCGGCAGCGAGATCAGCATGCCGCTCGCTGTCATCCTCGCGGGTCTGGGCGCGGATGCGGAGCAGCTCGGCGTCATGGAAATGCATGCCGGTTTCTTCGGCCAGCTGAAGTGCAGCGTCAATACGGTCGCGAGCTTCGGCGCGCCGTCCGGCAGCGGCGAGCAATTGCGCGATGACGCAGTCGTAGAAGGTGATCAGAGAAATCACCCCGAGCGCACGCCACATGTCCACGAACGCGGTGATGGTCGAGACATGCGCCAACAGTTCGGCAGGGTCGACCGTCTCGGCGACCAGTGATGACAGCCCGTTCACCGTAGCCAGCTGAGCCGCCCCAGCCAGCGCCCAAGAGTCGAAGCCATGCTGCTCACCAATTCTGGCCAGATCGGCGGCGACTTCCGCGGCTTGCTCCAGCTGGCCGGCTGCAATGCGCATCAAGAACTCCATCTGATGCGCGTAGGCCAGGCTGAATGCGCCTTGCGGAAAGTCAACCTCTTCGCACCGGCGCGCTGTCCTGGCCAGCTCGGCCTCCGCACCAGCCAAATCGCCTTGCATGAAACGTGCCAATGCGAGGTGGGTGTAGATCGATGCGGTTCCCTCATTGGGCATGAACCACACCGCTTCGACTGCCCGTGCGCCTTCTTCGCTCCGCGCCGCCGCGGCCGCCTCGAGTTTGGCCCGTGCGCTTTCGAATTCGCCGCGATACCACGCCAGCATCCCGAACCCCGCGTCGTTGTACGGCCGGAACCACTCTCGCTCGCCGGCGAGCGTCGCCCGCACCGATTCGAGCAACTGGTCCACGCGCCGAAGGTCGGCGCGTATCGCGTAGTAGCCGTACAGGGCGGTCAACGTCGCGAACAGATCGTCGGTCAGGTCGAACCCGGCGATCTCCAGGCAACGCTCGAATTCAGCAGCGGCGTTCGGGCTTGACACACCCTCGGCGGCGTAGATCAGGAAGCCGCGACGCAGGCGAAGGGCGATCTCGATTCGGTCGCGCTCCGGCCCTGCGGTAGCGCGCGCGATCTGCGCAATGGCCGTGGTGAGGTGGGTCCGGGCCTCGCCGAGTGCGCCTCTTCGCCGGGCGTCGGACGATGCTTGCTGGTACGAGAGGGCCGCCTCGACGTACCGCTCACCACTCTCGTAATGGCCCGCAACCATGGGCCAATCAGGATTGCTGTCGGCGGCCGTAGCCGCGAGGGCATCGGCGATCCGGCTATGGAGCCTGCGGCGCAGACTTGGCGGCGACAGCTCCGCGGCGACCTCGCGGACGAGCTCATGCCGGAAGCGCCAGCTGCCCTCGCCCACCGGCTCGAGCACGCGCCCAGTCGTGAGTTCTTGGATCACTTCGTCGACATCGCGTTCGCTCAACTCGACCACCGACAGCAGCAGACCGCGATCGACGCGGCTGCCGATGGTGGCGGCCGCCTCGACGACCCGTATCGCGTTCCTGCTGGAGCGAAATCGCGCAAACAAGGTCTCGTACAAGGTATCCGGCACCGGGGCAGTTTCCGAACCATCAGGAGGCTGCGCCGTGAGCTTGGCCACAACCTCCTCGATATAGAGCGGCACGCCGTCGCAACGGCGGCGCACCGCTTCTCGGCCGTCGGCCGTCATCCCCGGGTGGAGGGCGAGCGTCAGTTCGTCGGTTTCCTCGTCGCTGAGCGGCTTCAACTCGAAAAGCTCGGCGTGTGAGTCATTCGGCAGCGATGCCTCCTCGCGGCCAGTCATGACTACGAGCAGCCGACCGAGATTCTCGCCCAGAAGGGACTCAACCACCTCGACGGTGTCCTCGTCGAACCAGTGCATATCCTCGGCAAGCACGAGTGCGGGCCCGTCGCCCAAACATGCGAGCAGGTAGTCGTGGACCGCAACGGCGATCTGTTCGTACAGCTTGCGGCCGTCGGCGTGGACGGGTTGATAGCCGGCCTGGGGAGCAATGCCGAGCACGGGCGCCAACAACGGAACCATGGTGCTCGGATCGAGGGAGTGTTCTTCCAGTTCGGCCTCAAGATTCTGAAGGCGCTCGGCTGGGCTGGAGGAGCGAGTGATCCGGCACCGGTGTTCGAGTAGCTTGCGGACCGGGTGTAAACCGACGTCAGCGTGAAACGGCGAGCCCATCAGCGCAAGCACAACGGCATGGGCTTCCTCCGCAAGGTCGACGGCTGCTCTGGCCAGGCGACTCTTGCCGATCCCGGCCTCGCCGCAGAACGCCACTCCCGCGGTGGCCAATGTGCCGGCCTCGGCCTTCTTCCAGCTCGCCTCGAGGTACGCCATTTCGTGTTCACGGCCGACCAGACGCCCCAGCGGAATCATTTTGGGGGTAACTCGCTCGGCAATGACTCGGTAATGGTCGACGAGTCCTTCGATGCCCTTGACCGGCTGTGCCGGGCGAACGTCGAGTTCGAAGAGTTTGCGCGTGAGCGGCTCGATCGCGGCGGAGACGACGACCGCGTTGGGGGGTGCGAGCCCGGAAACCCGGGCGGCCATGTTCGCCGCGAGGCCGTAGACGTCATCCTGTTCGAGGTCGAGGTAAACAACCCCCCGGTGTATGCCCACGCGGACCTGGATTTCGAAGCCGAAGCGCTGCCGCACCCGGTCGCTGAGCGCGGCCACTTCGCGGGTGATGTCGAGGCCCGCCTGCACCGCCCGCTGCACGTCATTGTCATGTGCTGTGGGGTGCCCGAAGAAGACCAGCAGGCCGTCACCTTTCGTCGAGCCGATATGGCCCTCATAGCGCTCGACAACCTGGCGTACCTGCTCCTTGTACCGCCCGACGACGGTGCGATACACCTCCGGCTCGATCCGGGTGGACAGGGCTGTGGAGTCGACCAGGTCGGCGAACATGATGGTCAATCGGCGGATCTCACCGTGGTCTGCCGGGGCTGAGAGGAGGTCCTCGGCGTCGACGTTGCCGCGGTCAATGGCCAGCACCTGCCCCGCGAGGACATCCGCGGTCGCACGATCACCCTCGGCCAGAGCCCGGATCGCCCGATCGAGCAACTCGTCTACGTTGGGGTGTTGTTCTGGTTGACTCACAGCGCGAACGTGAAGTCCCGGGTCTGGACATCTTTGGGGGCTTTATTCCGGCGGAACTCCACCGTGGCGACGTATATCGCGCTGGGCAGGCCGACAGTATTAACGACGAGCGTGAAGTGCTGTTTGTTTGCCTTCAAGATGCAATTCTCTGGGTCGATACTGGCAAGATCCTTGATGTCCTTGTCGTCGCCGCCGCGGACCAGCTTCAGCAATGTGAGGTGGCGGCCGGAGGTCGTATCGACGTCTGCCTCACTCAGCTCAAGCTGAACCGGCTGCATTGGGTCCGCGTACTGTCCGGGGCCCGCCACTGCGGTCTCCACTATCTCGGCTCCCCGAAGTGCCGCAATGCTCGTCAGTCTGATCGCCGAATCAGCCCAGTTGTCCCTGCCATACTTTTTCTTGCCCACCAGTTCGGCTGCGTCGCCGGCCACCTGAGTCGTGTCGGTGATAGCCCGGTTGACGATGGAGGCGATGTTGTCGGCCACCAGAAGTACGCCCTTGTCCGGTTGCACCTGCAGCGCAACCCGGGCGAGCGAGATTCCGCCGGTGAGCGCAATGTTGGTGAGCCTGGTCATCGACTTGATTGCGTCACCAGGGGTGTAGTCCTGCGGCGGACGGCTTGGAGGGTCGCCGTTGATCTGATCAAACGCATCCGTCGCCACCTGCGCGGCGTCGCTGATCATCTTTCGGGCAGCCGCGGCCAAGCGTCCGGCGATGACGCTCGGGTCATCGACCTCAGGGTCATCCATTGCTGCCTCCGTCCTTTGACGGTTTGACGTTCTTCTCGGCTACCTCCCAGACCTGCAGCACGTATTCATCGAGCTGATTGCCGATTTCCTTGCTGACCGCCTGGACGTCATCTCGTTCGAAACCGTCTAACCACCGCTTGCCGGCATCGCCGGCGACGCCGGCAACGCGCGTGATCAGGCTGTTGATCAGGTCCCGGGTGTCCTCTACCGTATCTTTGAAGTTCGGCGGGAGTTTTGGCTTGTCATTCATTGGACATTAGCCCTTTTCCTCGGGGTCTTCTTCGCAGGACGTGTAGAACTTCTTCAGTTGCGCCGGGTTACCGTTCTTGTCTACCAGCGTTCCGTTCACGTTCTTTCTCGCGGTGTCGGCCAGCATTGCGCGTCCCATGTCTGCCCAGCCCATTTTGCAGGCGAGGGCCGCAGTTGCGCATGGGCTGAGGCCGTTGATTCGCTCCTGTTTACTGGTCCGGATCCGAACGCCGGGGCTCTTGGGATCGGCGGGCGGCAGTGGCGTAATCCAGATGTAGCCGTTGTCCACTTCGACCAGGCCCGGATCCCGTCGTTCCGGGTCAATGTCGTAGTTGATGAAGATTCCGCCATCTCGCCTTTCCTTCCAGAAGATGAGGTCCGTTTCCAGGCAGTATTCGGTGGGCTCCGCAGTCACCCGCTCTTTCACGCGGCTCCAACGCTTAGTGTTCCGCTTCGGGGCGTTTTGCTGCATCTGGTCGAAGAACGGACTGCACACACCCCAATTCATTGGGTCGATGATGTTCTCGACATCCTGCACGCCGAGATTGCTTTCTTTCGAGTCGGTGGTGACCGTACTGACGTACTGCCCATCGACGCGCTGCAACCATCCGGAGCATGGCTGGGATCCCTGAGCGGACGCATCGCCGACACGCGTCGCCCAGCTGTCCCAGTCATTGATCAGGTCGATGTCGATGTCCGTAGCGCCGCCAGACG
>CAZDYH010000039.1:0-12539 GCA_964509355.1 uncultured Mycobacterium sp. | reverse complement strand
CGTCGCGGTTGAAGAGTTGCAGCAACTCGCGGCTCCAGCCGGCCTGTCCGAACCCCGTGGTGCCCGGTAGCAGTTTCTCCACCATCGCCAAGAGGTCCGGATCGGTGTCTCGCTTTCCTTTCCTTGCCCGGATTACCTCTTCATCGATCGCAACCAACCAGGCAAGTTGGTTACCGAGTCTCGACATCGCCCCCGCCTCCCGCTATCGGGACTTAGCATACCGTTGGGTAGGCGCAACGCAGGGGAAAATGATGGGGACGAAAGCGTGACTGAGCGGCGGTCGGTTGACGACGGTTCCATTTCGGATATCCCGTGGGCCTCGGTGTTTGATCCGGCGGTCAACGTGCGAGCACTGGGGGAGATTCAGGTACGTGGATTTCGCGCCGCTACCGAACTCGTCGATCGGTTCGTCCGAATGGCGGATAGCGATCATGGTGCCAACGGCAAACGGGCACCGGCATCGGATTCCCACTCGAAGCAAGACGAGGCTGTCAGCGCCACAAACTCTCCCGATGTCGATCGGGTCCTCGGATCATGGCAGAAGTTGGTCGGTCAGCTGGCTGGCTCCCTGCGTGGGGCCGCACTGGCCGACCAGCGGGGCGGCGCGATGTTCGACTTCGTGAATGCCGATGCGAGCGGCCGGGTATCCCTTGAGTCAGCAGAGCCCGGATCGGTGTCGACAGAGGTGTGGCTGCACAACGGCGGGTCCGAGGACCTGGGCAAGATCCGGCTGCGGTGCAGTGATCTGTTGGCTCACGACGGCACCGTCGTCGCTTCGGAGTTGGTGCGCTTCGAACCCGACGCAGTGCCCATGCCGGCCCGCTCCAGCCGCGGCGTCACCGTGGAAATCGATGTGGCGCAGGATATTCGGCCCGGCTATTACCGCGGCACGTTGCTCGCCGACGGCCACGCCGAGGTCTGGCTGCCGGTCGTTCTCACAGTCCGATCAGCGGTCTGATGACCAGCACGACCGACCGGTCGGGCCTGATCTCCGACGTCGAGGGTCGGCTGCGCGAGGTCGGAAAGGTGGTCCGCCGGTCGATGCTGGACGCGATGCCCGACGGCGAGCCGGTCCAATGGCTCTACGGGCCGATGCGCGAGTACCCATCGCGACCCGGCAAAGCACTGCGGCCAGCGCTCTGCCTGTCCGCCGGTCGTGCGTTCGGGGCCAGTCCGGATGACCTGTTGGGCATCGCCGTGGCAATCGAGTTGTTGCACAACGCATTTCTGGTCCATGACGACGTGGCCGACGGCAGCCAGATGCGCCGTGGCCGCCCGACGCTTGCGGCTCAGCACGGGATGGCTGCGGCCCTGAACGCCGGTGACGGCCTGGCAATAGTGGCCGGCCAGGTGCTGCGGCGCGCCACCAGGCGGCTGGACCGCGACCTTGCCGACCTGGTGATGGGCGAGTTCGACACCATGGCGATGCGCACGCTCGAGGGGCAGGCGACCGAGGTGGGCTGGCAGGTCGACAATGTCGAGGATCTGCGGCCCGAGGACTACCTCAGCCTGATCATGCACAAGACGTGCTGGTACACGACCATCCATCCGTTGCGGGTCGGCGCGATGGTGGGTTCCCACGGCACGGCAGAGCTCGGGCCGTTGGTGCGGTTCGGGTTCCACTTCGGCGCGGCGTTTCAGGTCCGCGACGATTTGCTGAACCTTGTCGGCGACGAGGCGATGTATGGCAAGGAGATCCTTGGCGACCTCTACGAGGGTAAGCGGACGTTGACGCTCGTCCATCTGATGGCCACCGCAGAGGGCGCCGACCGGGCACTGATTCGCGATTACCTGCGCAGGAATCGGTCCGAGCGGTCGCCGGAACTGGTGCGCACCATACGTCGCCTGATGGACGACTACGGCAGCATCTCCTTCACCAGCGCATACGCCGAGGGCATCCTGCTGGTGGCCGAGGAGTACTTCGAGGAGGCCTTCGCCGATGCCCAGCCGGGGCCGGATCTCGACTTTCTGCGATCGCTGGTGCCGTACGTGTGGGCACGCTGGCGCTGATACCGCCTGTGGATCGGTGACGGCGCCGGTAGCTCCCTCGCGCTACGGTTGGCCCGGGTGGATCGGGGGAAGCATGGCGCGGCAGTTGACGACACGGCTACAGGTGAGTGGCTACCGATTCCTGCAACGCCGAATGGAACATGCGTTGCTGCACAGGGATACTCGGATGGTCAACGACCCGATTCGGGCGCGGTCGAATTCGTTGATCGCCGGCGGCATCATCGCCGCCATCGCGGTCGCGGGATGTGCGATCGTCGCTTTCGTCAGGCCGCAGGAAGAGCTGGGCACCGCGGCGATCGTCATGGGCCGCGACTCCGGTGCGCTCTATGTCCGGGTGGGCGACACCCTGCACCCGGTCCTCAACCTGGCGTCGGCGCGGTTGATCGCGGCCGCGAAGGAGAATCCGCGGCCAGTGAGCGAGTCGGAGCTCGCGAAAGCCAAACGCGGTCCCCTGCTGGGTATCCCAGGCGCCCCGCAGTTCATTGCCGAGCCGCAGGCGCCGGAAGAGTCTTTTTGGACCGTATGCGATACCACCGGAACGCCTCCAGCGCCGCCAATGAGTACAACGGTGATCGTGGGACCCGTCCACGGCGGGGCGCCGGACCAGACCGTGCTCGTCAAGCCGACGAACGGTGCCACGCCCTACCTGTTGTACAACGGGCTGCGCGCCGCGGTCGACCTCACCGACCCGGCCACGGTCGGGGCGCTGCGGTTGGACGGCGTTGTGCCGCGGCCGGTCTCGTCGACACTGCTGAGTGCGATTCCCGAGGCGCCGCCGATCATGGCACCACGTATTCCCGGCGCGGGCGGGCCGTCGGCGCTGAACGGGTTCCCGGTCGGCAGCGTGGTCCGCATGCCGCGCGCCGAGGCGCAGGAGTACTACGTCGTGCTCGCCGGCGGCGTGCAGCAGATCGGGCAGGTCGCGGCGGACCTGATCCGCTCCGCCGACTCGCAGGGCAATCGCGACATCGTCGCCGTCGCCCCGGACGCAATGCGCGACATTCCCAAGTTCGACGCGGTGCCGGTCTCGACCTACCCGGACCGAGCGTCAGCACCGCAGGGCGTCGCTGACGAGCGGGTGCTCTGTGTGAACTGGATGCCGGCTGGGGCAAGAACGTCGTTCCTGTCGGGAGAAGGCCTGCCCCTGGACGCGGATCAGACGCCGGTGACATTGGCACAGGCCGACGGCGACGGACCCGCGCTGGACGCGGTCTTCGTCCCGCCGGGCCGCAGCGGCTATGTTCGCTCGACCAGTCTCACCGGCGACGCCGGCCGCGAGGAAACCCGATACCTGGTGGCGGACAACGGGGTGCGGTTCGCCATCCAGGACACCGACACGGCGCAAAGTCTCGGCCTCGCGGGGAACCCGACCCCGGCGCCGTGGCCGGTGCTCGCGGCATTGCCGCCCGGACCGGAGTTGGGCAGGGCCAACGCATTAGTCGCGCATGACACCCTGACGACCGGCAGCATCAGCGTCCCGCTGAGCCCTGAGCCGCCATAGCCGAGCCGATGCCGTGGTCACCGTCACCGCCGCCGCCAGCACGGCAAGGCACCCGGCCGCACCGGTGAAGGCGGTGTCGCGCGCCCGGATGTCCGGCCTGGGAGGCGCGGCGGGTGTGACGATCGGTGCCGGCACACCGGCGGCGGCGGGCGGCCCTTTCGTCAGCGGCGCATCCGCGCTCACCGCCGCCAGCGCGTCGATGACGCCACTGCCCACGAACGGATCCCAGCCGGCCGGCGGGTGATGCGCGGCGGCCTCGATGCGCTGCATCACCTGCCGCGCCCTCAACTGTGGAAACCGTGATCGAACCAACGCGGCCAGGCCGCTGACGACCGGTGCCGCGTAACTCGTGCCCGAGATCGGTGCCGAGCCATCCATCGCGGGCAGCGCATCCACCAGACCATCGCCGGCAGGGTTGAGCGACACGACCGCTTCACCCGCCGCGGCGACGTCCACCCAGGGCCCGGCCAGGCTGAACCGCGATGGCGCGCCATCCGGGCCGACCGAGCCCACGCTCAGGACATAGTCGTCGTACCAGGCCGGGCTGGCGACAACGGTCGGCTCCGACGCCGGATTCTGCGCCGGGCACTGCCCGGGGCCACCGACATTGCCCGCGGCGGCAACCACCACCACATCCTTGACGTCGACGGCGTACGCGAGTGCCGCGCCGAGCGCGCGGTCGTCCAGTGCTGATCCGGCCGACGCGCAGGCCACCGACGAGATGTTGATCACCGACGCACCCATATCGGCCGCGGTCCGCACCGCCATCGCCAACGTGCCGACATCCCCGAAACCACGGCTGGCCGAGTCGTCCGCGGGGCCGAACTTGTTGCTGGACTGCCGGATGCTGATCAACGCGACGTCGGGCGCGACACCACTGAAACCCGCCGGGTCATTCGGATCCGCAGCGGCGGCGATGATTCCGGCCACCACGGTGCCGTGCCCGTCGCAATCCTGGGTGCCGTCGCCGGTGAAGACGTAGTCACCTCCCGGTACTACCGCCGGCAACCGCCGATGCGGGGACACCCCGGTGTCGATGACGGCGACCCGCTGGCCCGAGCCTCTGGTGAGCTGCCAAACCGAGCCCAGGTCAAGACCCTTCAGCTGGCTGGGTATGCCGGCGCGGCCGGTATGGGCCGTCGCAACGGTGCACATCTCCTGCTGCTCGGTCGGCTGCGGTGGCGCCGGCCGAGCCGGTTCCGGCAGCAGCGTGTTGTCGATCGGTGGTGGGGAAACAGCGTGTGCCGGCGGCGCGGTGCACAGCGACGCCGAGGCGAACACGGCTACCGCCGCGAGATTCCCCAGCCGCGACCAGTGGGCGCTCATGTCAGGCTCAGGCCGCGGACGGCCGCGTACAGTCCGCAGACCCAGCAGGCCAGCGGGACGACGGCAGCAAGGGCCAGGTACTCGAACAGTTCGACGGCGCGGTGCGCAACAGGTGAGAACGTCGCGGCCGGCGCGATGAATCCCAGGAGCAGCATAGCCACACCGAGCGCCGCTGTGACGGCACACACCCATGGTGCGTGTTGCGGCGCTTCGGCCGCCGTGACCACGAAAAGTGCCGACACGGAGAGTGTTCCGCTGATCACGAGTGCCAGTGATCGCGGCAGGTCGGGATGCGAGCGCGCCCGGAGCAGCAGCACCGCGGCGACGGTTGCGACCAACGCGGAACCGCCGACCCGGGACCCGCCGCCGGTGTGCACGCCGACCACCGTGACAGCGGCCCCGAGCGCGGCCGACGCCGAAAACCCGGCCACCAGGCCGGTCAGCCGTTCGTGGGCGTGGACCGCCTTGGCGCTGAGCGCACCGGGCGGCGAATCGTCATCCGGCGCGGCGTCCGCCGCCGACGGCACCCCCGGGGCCAGCCGTGCCATCGCGATCGCCAACCGGGCGGCCACGGCCAGCAACGCTATGGACACCGATGCCAGCACTGCGCCGATAACGCGCGCCGGAACGGCCCAGAGCGCGCTGCCCAGAGCCGCGCCGGCAACAAGCAGGCAGAAGCAGGACAGCGATGTGAAAGTGACTGTGCCGCAGCCGGTTACCCGGATCGCGACGACGGAGGCAACCAGACTCGCCATGGCGGACAGCAGGAAGTTGGGCGAACCCGGGCCACCGGGCACCGCCAGGAAGCCGGCCACGGCCGCGAAGCCGGTGGCCAGCACGGCCAGGCTCAACCCGGTCACCGGGTCGCGATACACGCGGTGGGCGATCACGGCGGAGAACAATGTGGTGGCTGCGATGACGGCCGCGATGCCGAAGTGGTGCGGGCCGGATATGCCGATCGCCGGGCGCAGCAGCAGCATCGCGCCCAGGGTGGCCAGCGCGCACCCAACGGCAACCCTGGTGAACCGGGCTGCCTGTGTCGTCCAGGGTCTCGACGCGGTTTTGGCGGCAGCCATGACCGGATCAAACACATCGAACCGCGGGCCGGACACCTCGGTCATGGCTGGGGTCAGCAGTAGGACGGCACCGTCACGGATTGACTGCTCTGCCAGTGTCATCGACGAATCCAACGGTGCGGCGCCGGGCCGGGACAGCTGCACTGTCGTGGCTACCGGACTGCTCAACCAATCGGGACCGTTTCCGCGGTGCAGCGCGAGCATGTCGACCACCGCCGGCAGCAGTATGGCGATCGGGACCTGCCCGGGCAGGGCCAGGTCCACCCCCGCGGACCCGGCGTGGATCGACACCCGGCGCAACTCCGAACTCACATCGACAGCGATCGACACCACAACCCCCCGAGGCGAACGCGGACTCCCCAGTCCGGCAGCGCCACGGTAGTCGACAGCGAAACACGCCGTACGCACCCATCCACAGGCGAATTGCGGTCGGTGCCGGCGCTGCCTACGGTGTCTCGCACCGCGTACTCGCTGAGGAGGAACTGAAGTGGATCAGCACGGCCCGACAAGTGCGACTGAGGATTTCATCCGCGGGCCACGGCTGCCGGTGCCGGGCATCGCGGACGGGGACGTCGTTATCGCGGCGCCGCCGATGGTGCCGCGGCCGGTGCCTGCCAATGTGGTGACCCGACTGCTTCCCGTAGTGATGGTCGTCGCGATGGCCGGCACGGTCGCCGTCGCCTTCACCTCGGGGTCGTCTGCCGCACGCAACCCGATGTTCCTGATGTTCCCGGTGATGATGCTGGGTTCCTTGGTCGCCGGCGTCGCTCAAGGCGGCAATGGCGGGCGGCGTGCCGGGAAGGTGAACGAGGACCGCAGGGACTACCTCGGGTACCTCGACCTACTCGGCGAGACTGTCTCGGAAACCGCTCAGGCACAACGCAGGTCGCTGCACTGGTGTCATCCGGACACCGGGTCGCTGTGGATGTTGGTCGGCGGCAGCCGGATGTGGGAGCGGCGCAGCACCGACTCGGACTTCTGTCATGTCCGGGTGGGGGTGGGAGCGCAGCCGCTCGCCACCGGCCTGGTGTGTCCCGAGACCGGAGCCGCCGACGAGCGTGATCCGGTGACCGTGACGGCGCTGCGCCGGTTCGTCCGCGCCCACTCCACGGTTTCGGACGTGCCGATAGCACTCGCGCTGCGTGGGCTGGCCGCCGTAACCGTCGACGGCGACGCCGCCGCAGCCCGGGGCCTGCTGCGCGCCATGATCTGCCAGTTGGCGGTGCTGCACAGTCCGCGGCAGCTGATGATCGTTGCCGTGGTCAGCGATGAACACCGTGCGCAGTGGGAGTGGCTGAAGTGGCTACCGCACCAACAACATCCGAGTGCGGTCGATTTCGCCGGCTCGGCACGGATGGTGTACGGCAACCTGGCCGCGGCCGAGACCGCACTCGCCGGATACCTGGTCGATCGCGCGCCCTTCGGCCGGCAGACGCCAGACAGCGCCGACCAGCCGCAGCTGGTGGTGGTCGTCGACGGCGATGTGGTCGACGGTGGCGAGCGGTTCGTCACCGATGGGGGCATCAGCGGTCTCGCCGTGTTGGAGGTCGGCACGAGCTGTGATGTGGTCGCCGCCGGACGAGGGCTGAGGCTGCGCGTGACCAGCGGGGGGCTGGCGACCGCACTGCCAGGGAGTGCCGAAGTATTCGCACGGCCCGACCGCATGGCCCCGGTTGATGCGCTGGTGTGCGCGCGCCGACTGGCCCCCTATCGCGCCCGGCGTCTCGGCGCCGACGAGGAGGCCCGGCGCGATACGCCATCATGCTGGCAGGACCTGCTCGGCGTCGGCGATCCCGGTGCGATCACCCCCGATGTCGCCTGGCGCAGTCGAAGTGCACGCGATCGTCTGCGCGTTCCGGTCGGCACTACGGTGCAGGGTGCGCCGGTCGAACTCGATATCAAGGAAGCGGCGGAGAACGGTATGGGGCCGCATGGCCTGTGTGTGGGCGCAACCGGTTCAGGCAAGTCGGAGTTCCTGCGGACGGTGGTCCTGGGCATGATCGCCAGGCACTCACCCGAATCACTGAATCTGGTCCTGGTCGACTTCAAGGGCGGCGCCACCTTCCTGGGCTTGGATCAAGTCCGACACGTCGCGGCGGTCATCACGAATCTCAGCGACGAGGCACACCTGGTCGCCCGCATGAAAGATGCACTGGCCGGAGAGATGAACCGCCGTCAGGAACTCCTCAGGGCGGCAGGCAACATCGCGAACGTGGCGCAGTATGAACGCGCCCGCCGCGCGGGTGCGGAAGTAGCCCCGCTGCCCGCCCTGTTCATCATCGTTGACGAGTTCTCCGAACTGCTCAGCCAGCACCCCGACTTCGCCGACCTGTTCGTCGCGATCGGCCGCCAGGGCAGATCGCTGGGCATGCACCTGCTGCTGGCCAGTCAACGGCTGGACGAAGGTCGGCTCCGTGGTCTGGAATCTCACCTGTCCTACCGGGTCTGTCTGAAGACCCTGTCCGCCAATGAATCCCGGATCGTACTCGGAGTTCCCGACGCCTATCAGCTGCCGAATACGCCGGGAGCCGCCTACCTCAGGACCGGCACGGCCGAGTTGATCCGCTTCCAGACCGCGTTCGTCTCGGGACAGTACTCGCCGGCCGGGGCGCCCGCCGCCGACGCACCACGTGCCGCAACGGGCGAAGCCGGTGCCGTGACCACCCGGCTGTTCACCGCCGCACCGATGGGACATGTCACCGGTGTCGCGGATGCTCTGCCCGCGTCGGCCGCAGGGCGCACCGTCCTGGAGACCGTCCTGGATCGGCTGGCCGGCCACGGTCCCGCGGCGCACGAAGTGTGGCTGCCACCGCTGGACGCGTCACCCACGCTGGACGCGATCCTGCCGCACACCCCGGCCGCGCTGACCGCTCACATCGGACTCGTCGACTGTCCGTTCGAGCAGCGCCGGATGACACTGACGGCCGACTTGAGCGGCGCCGCCGGCAATGTCGCGGTGGTCGGTGCCCCGCAGTCGGGCAAGTCGACCACGCTGCGCACGCTGATGATGGCCCTGGCCGTCGGCCATGATCCCCGTCACGTCCAGTTCTACTGCCTGGATTTCGGCGGCGGGACGCTGGCATCGGAGCGCACGTTACCCCAGGTGGGATCGGTGGCGACCAGGGTGGAGACCGAGTTGGTGCGGCGCACCGTCGCCGAACTCTCGTCGATCGTCCGATCCCGCGAAGCAGCTTTCCGCGATCTCGGTATCGATTCCGCGGCCGAGTTCCGGCGCCGCAAGGCCGCTGGGGACCCCGGCCTGCGCACCGACCGTTTCGGCGACGTATTCCTGGTGGTCGACGGCTGGGCCACGGTGCGACAGGAGTTCGAGGCTCTCGAAGATCCGATTACCGCCCTTGCCGCTCAGGGTCTCTCGTTCGGGGTGCACGTCGTGGTCTCGGCATCGCGCTGGGCCGATATCCGGCCCGCACTGCGGGACCAGATCGGAACGCGTATCGAATTGCGACTCGGCGACCCCGCCGATTCCGAGTTCGATCGCAAGCAGGCGCAACGGGTGCCCGAGGCGCAGCCGGGCCGCGGACTCACCCGGCACGGTCGGCACATGGTGATCGCCCTGCCCCGGCTGGACCGAACGGCTTCGGGTACCGGACTCGCCGAAGCGACTGCCGCTGTCGGCGCTGCGCTGCGCCGCCGTCACGGCGATTGCTCGGCGCCGCCGGTGCGGCTGCTGCCGTCGCACGTCGAGTATCGCGACGTCGTCCACGGGGCAGCCGAAGCATCCGGTATCGGCGTGCTGCTGGGCGTGGGGGAGCGTGAACTACGGCCAATCGCAGTGAATTTCGATCAGCAGGCGCACCTGCTGATCCTCGGTGACGGCGAGTGCGGCAAGACAGCGGTGCTGCGGACGTTGTGCCGCGAGATCATCCGGACCAGACCCGCCGACCGGGCCAAGCTGGTCATCGTCGACTTCCGTCGCACCCTGCTGGGGGTCGTCGAAACGGACCATCTCGACGCCTACGCGGGCTCCGGCACCGCGCTCGCCGCTCGGCTGCCCGACCTGCTCGACCGGCTGCGGGCGCGCATGCCGGGGTCGGACATCACCCAGGAGCAGTTGCGGGCCCGCTCCTGGTGGTCCGGGCCGGACATCTATCTCGTCGTCGACGACTACGACCTGGTCGCCACCGCCGGCGGCAATCCGCTGACGCCGATCCTCGACTACCTTCCGCACGCCAAGGACATCGGACTGCATCTGCTGGCGGCGCGCCGCTGCGGAGGCGCGGCCAGGGCCATGTTCGAGCCCGTGCTCGCCGGGCTGCGGGATCTCGGTTGCATGGGCCTGTTGATGAGCGGCAACCCGGACGAGGGACCACTGATCGGGTCGGTTCGCCCCGCGCCCTTGCCGGCCGGTCGCGGTGTGCTGGTCACCCGTGCCGGCGGCGAGCAGTTGGTTCAGGTGGCGTGGAGTTCGCCCCCGTGAGCACGGTCGTCGTCGAGACCGGCCCATGGACAGTCCGCTGCTGGTGCGACGGAGCTGCCGTCACGGCACCCCCCGATCTGGTCGCGGCTGCACTGGACGGCATTGACGATGCGGTGACACTGCTGGACGAGCGTCCGGTAGCCGTTGCGTCGCTGTGGCGTCGTGTCATGAATGCGGTGCTCGGCCGGCACCGGGAGTCGGTGGTCATCGTGTATCCGTCGTGGTGGTCGGCGTCGCGGGTCGCGGTCGTCACTGACGCGGCCGGCGCGGTGGCCAACGACGTTGTGCCGCAAAGCCGGTCATGGCTTCTTGGGCAGGCGCCCGTCTCGTCGACGTGGGTGCCCGCCATCGTGGAGATCGCGCCCCAGCTGGTGATGACCACCGACGGCGACTCCCGCCGGGCGATCCTGCAGCGCCACGGGGAACCGGCTTCAGTCGCCGACGCCGTCGCGCGCGAGGTTCGCCGGATGACGCGAGGCATGGCCGCGACCGCGGTGATTGACGCGCCGACCGGGGTCGGCGGGGCCGTTCCGCTGGCGGCGATGATCGCCGACCGGTTGCGCGCGACTGAGACGGCCCTGGAGGTGGTGGTGGTCGACGACGCCCGGCTACTTCAACTGGCCACCGCCGGCACCGCCGACGATGAGCGGGCGGCCCCCGAGCCGGCAGCCGACACCGGGCGTGCGAGGTGTTGGCGCGGAAACCGGATGCTTGCTGCCGCAGCGGTGGTGCTGGCCACGGTGGTGCTGGCCGCAGGGATGCGCGGGCCCGCCGGCGGTAACGTCCCGCCGGCCGCCGAGATGCCGATGACATTCCTGCTCGAAGGTCGGATGACCGTGCAGGTCCCGGCGCAGTGGACGCGCGAGCGAGTCACTTCCGGACCCGGCTCGGCACGGGTGCAGGTGGTTTCACCCTCCGACCCCGATACCGCGTTGCACGTGACCCAATCATGGGTGCCGTCGGAAACGTTGGACCACACCGCGCAGACACTGCGGCATGCCGTCGACGCCCAACCCGCCGGCCTCTTCGTCGACTTCAACCCGTCGGATCGCAGCGCCGGCAGGCCGGCGGTGACCTACCGGGAAGTGCGTGCCGGTCATCAGATCAAGTGGACGGTGCTCGTGGATGGATCGGTCCGGATCAGCGTCGGCTGTCAGAGTGCACCGGGCCGCGACGACAGTGTGCGCTATGTGTGCGAGCAGGCTGTCAAGTCCGCGCGGGCACTGGGCTGAGTGCCGGTGTTCGTGGTGCAAAGTCGAGGGAACCAAACGTCGGCCGAAGCGGTCGAATCTGTTGTAAGCGCGGATGAGCCGCGGCAGGCGTTCGTCAGGGGAACACATGACCACACCCGCAGGGGGGAACACCCTCGGCACCGACCTCGATCTGATGGCTTCCGTCGCCACTGCGACCGACACCCGCAATGACGAGATCCGCGCCATGCTGCAGGCGTTCATCGGCCGGATGAGCAGCGTGCCGCCCTCGGTCTGGGGCGGCGTCGCAGCCGCCAGGTTCAAAGAGGTTGTAGAGCGCTGGAATTGCGAATCGGTGCGGCTCTACCACGCGCTGCACGGTATCGCGGAGACGATCCGTTACAACGAGCGCGCGCTTCGAGATGTCGCGTATCAACACGCACAACAGATCACCACCGCCGCCGAGAATCTGTAATCCGCTACCGCAAAGGAGATTCCGTCATGGAGCCGGTGCTGTCATACAACTTCGACGAGATCGACTACTCCGTCCGCCAGGAGATCCACGCGACCTCGACGCGTTTCAACGCCGCCCTGGAAGAGTTACGGGCCCAGATCGCACCGCTGCAGGAGATCTGGACCCGCGAGGCCGCCGCCGCGTACCGTGTCGAGCAGGTCAAGTGGCACCAGGCCGCCGCCGCGCTCAATGAGATTCTGTTCAGCCTCGGCAACGCGGTGCGTGACGGCGCCGATGATGTCGCCGACACCGACCGCCGCGCCGCAAGCGCCTGGCTGCGGTAGTCGGCGCTGGTTCACCAGACCCTGTGCGGTCCCGGATGGAGGGGAGCCTCCGGGACCGCACAGTCATCTGCGCAGCTAGACGGCTTCGGAATCCGTTGGGGCGCTGGCGGTTTGATCGCGGGCAGATGATCCGGGCAGCACAACCGAAGCAAGCAGATTCGCCGCAGTGCGGTATTCCGGGCGGGTCCAGAATCCCGAGT
>CAZDYH010000038.1:17868-19815 GCA_964509355.1 uncultured Mycobacterium sp. | reverse complement strand
GAACCCGCGTATTCAGCTTGGGAAGCTGATGTTCTGCCATTGAACTACATCGGCGCTGATGCTCAGGAAGGCTAGCACCGGGAGCGGATAGGCTCGTCGGGTGTTGCTCTCCGATCGCGATATCAGGTCCGGAATCGCCGCCGGGCGACTGGGCATCGATCCGTTCGACGACAACCTCGTGCAGCCGTCCAGCGTGGACGTCCGGCTCGACAACCTGTTCCGGGTGTTCAACAACACCCGCTACACCCACATCGACCCTGCCCAGCAGCAGGACGAGCTGACCAGCCTGGTGCAGCCGGTTGACGGCGAACCGTTCGTGCTGCATCCCGGCGAGTTCGTGCTCGGCTCCACGCTGGAACTGTGCACACTGCCCGACGACCTCGCGGGACGGCTGGAAGGCAAGTCGTCGCTGGGCCGGCTCGGCCTGCTGACGCACTCGACTGCGGGTTTCATCGATCCGGGCTTCAGCGGTCACATCACGCTGGAGCTGTCGAACGTCGCCAACCTCCCGATCACCCTGTGGCCGGGGATGAAGATCGGCCAACTCTGCCTGTTGAGATTGACCAGCCCAGCCGAGCACCCTTACGGCAGTGCCCGAGTAGGGTCTAAATACCAGGGTCAGCGGGGACCGACGCCGTCTCGCTCGTACCAGAACTTCATCAAGTCCAGCTAAGCCCGGGGAATGTAACGCCGGAGGTCGGCGCGGCGATGAAGTTTCTAGTTGACGGCTTGCGCGGCGCGAGTTTCCGGTGTGGGCCGTGGCTTGATAGCAAACTATCTTGGAGGGGTAGTGGACATCGTACTTGGTGTGTCGATCACACCGACGAAGGTCCGCATGGTGCTGGTCGAAGGCGAAAAGGCCGACGGGGTCACCGTCGACCACGATGTCTTCGACATCACCGCCCCTGACGGCGTGGCAATCTCCACCGCATCCGATCAGGTGATCGCCGCGATCCTGGGCACCCTTGAGAGCGCGACCGAAGGCGGCCACCACCTCAAGTCGACGGGGGTGACCTGGAGCGATCACGCCGAGGCCGCCGTGCTTCGCGAGGCGCTCGACGCGCGCAGTATCGAGGACGTCACGCTCGTCTCGGTGCTGCACGCCGCCGGTGCGCTGGCCCAGGCCATCGGAGGCGCGGTGGGCTACGACCGGACCGCACTGATGCTCATCGAGCACGACGACGCGACGCTGGCGGTCATCGAGACGGCCGACGGATCGATCGTCAAGGTCCAGACCCAGAGTCTGCACAGCGCCGACGCCGTCGCCGAGCTGGCCGCGATGGTGGCGCGCCTCGAGGAAATGCAGTCGCCGCCGCAGGGCGTCTTCATCGTCGGTTCCGGGGTGGACGTGGCCGCGGTCAAGTCGCAGATCGAGATGGCGACCGCTCTGCCGGTCAGCGCACCCGAGGAGGCCGAGCTGGCGCTGGCACGGGGTGCGGCGCTGGCGTCGGCGCAAGCCCCGCGGTTCGAAGCCTCCACCGTCGGCCTGGCGTATGCACAGGATCCCGATGGAACGACGGCCGGCGCGGTCTACCCCGCGGCGTTGGCCGCCGACCAGTCAGCGGAGTCCACCCAGATGGCCGCCGCCGAGTACATGAGACCGCTCGGCTACAGCGAAATCGCCGACGACGCGGTCGCCGGCCTCGACGAGGACGGGGACGGGGACGACCGGGAGGGCCGCAAGCCGTTCCTGCTGGTGGGTAGCGCACTGACGACGATCTTCGTTGTCGGGGTGGTGGCCCTGGTGGTTTCGCTGGCGGTCAGCATCCGCCCGACGGTCGACCAGCGGCCCAGCCCGGGGGAAAGCGTCATCGTGCCCAGCAGCCAGGCCCCGGCTCCTCCGGTGCCCGAGGCGCAGGTGCCCGCCGCGCCGTCGCCAGCGCCCGAGACCATCCAGGAGCCGGTGCCGGTGGTACAGCAGGCTCCTCGCACGGTGTTCGTGCAGAC
>CAZDYH010000038.1:10589-17768 GCA_964509355.1 uncultured Mycobacterium sp. | reverse complement strand
GCTCCGGCACCCGCGCCACCGGCCCCGGCGGCGCCGCCGGTCATCCCCGCTCCGGCCGCCCCCGTGGTGCCGTACCCGCCTGTCCTGCCGCCGCCGGTCATCGTGCTGCCGCCGAAGCTGCCGCCGGTGGTGAAGCAGCCATGGAACCCGCCATGGACCCCGCCGTGGCAGCAGACTCCGTGGACCCCGCCGTGGCAGCAGACGCCGTGGACCCCGCCGCAGCAGCAGACGCCGTGGAACCCGCCGCAGCAGCAGACACCGTGGACCCCGCCGCAGCAGCAGCAAGAGGTACCCATGCAGCAGTTACCGCCGCGTTCCCGCGGTTCGGGTTCCGGCGACTACGGCCCAGGCGGCTCGGGCTCGGGTGGTTCGGGCTCGGGTGGTTCGACGGGCAGCTCCCAGGCGCCGCTCTGGCCGTTGTTCCCGTTCGGCGGAGGCTAGTCGTCACCTGCCGTTAGTGTGCCGCTCAGTGTCGCGACGCGGTCAGCTCATCGGGGCCACCTATATAGGCAGTATGCGCTGCACCGTCTTCGGCACCGGCTACCTCGGCGCGACACACGCCGCCGGGATGGCCGAACTGGGGCACGAGGTCATCGGTGTCGACATCGACCCCGGTAAGGTCGCCAAGCTGGCTGCGGGTGACATCCCGTTCTACGAACCCGGTCTGCGAAAGGTGTTGAGCGACAACCTCGCCGCCGGAAGGCTGCGGTTCACCACCGACTACGACCTTGCCGCCGGCTTCGCCGACGTGCACTTCCTCGGCGTCGGAACCCCGCAGAAGAAGGGCGAATACGGCGCCGACCTGCGCCACGTCCATGCCGTGATCGACGAGCTGGTACCCCGGCTGACGCGGGCATCGGTCATCGTGGGCAAGTCGACCGTCCCGGTCGGCACCGCGGCCGAGCTGGGCGAGCGGGCGCGCGCGCTGGCACCTGATGGCGTCGACGTCGAGGTGGCCTGGAACCCGGAGTTCCTCCGGGAGGGTTTCGCCGTCCACGACACCCTGCACCCGGACCGCATTGTCCTTGGCGTGCAGCGGGATTCGGTGCGCGCCGAGACGGCCATGCGTGAGCTGTACCGGCCGCTGCTGGAGGAAGGCGTGCCGTTCCTGCTCACCGACCTGCAGACTGCCGAGCTGGTCAAGGTGTCGGCCAATGCCTTTCTGGCGACCAAGATCTCGTTCATCAACGCGATCTCCGAGGTCTGCGAGGCCGCCGACGCCGATGTCACCGTGCTGGCGGACGCGCTGGGCTACGACCCCCGCATCGGGCGCCGATTCCTCAACGCGGGACTGGGTTTCGGCGGCGGCTGCCTGCCCAAGGACATCCGCGCGTTCATGGCCCGCGCCGGCGAGCTCGGTGCCAATCACGCGCTGACGTTCCTGCGCGAGGTGGACAGCATCAACATGCGGCGCCGCACCAGGATGGTCGAACTGGCCGCCACCGCATGCGGCGGCTCGCTGCTGGGTGCCAACATCGCCGTCCTCGGCGCGGCGTTCAAACCCGAATCCGACGATGTGCGTGACTCACCCGCGCTCAACGTCGCCGGCATGCTGCAACTCAACGGCGCAGGCGTCAACGTCTACGACCCGAAGGCGCTGGAGAACTCCCAGAAGCTTTTCCCCACCCTGAACTACTCGACGTCGGTGGTGGAGGCCTGTGACCGCGCGGACGCCGTGCTGGTGCTCACCGAGTGGCAGGAGTTCGTCGACCTCGACCCCGACGCTCTGACGCAGACCGTTCGCTGCAAGGTCGTCGTCGACGGTCGCAACTGCCTGGATGCCGGTCGCTGGACGAGCGCCGGATGGAAGGTCTACGGGTTGGGTCGTTCGGTTAGGTGACATTGGACCCTGCCGGTTCCGGACAGCCAGTCCGTAGGTTGGGCGTATGCGATTTGTCGTCGTTCTTGTCGTGGGCCTTGGTCTGTTGTTCGCGACGCCGGCCGCGGCGGACTCGGGGTGCGCGAACGGCCAGCCCGACGCCAAACCCGTTGGCAACGGCGAGAAGGTGATCGTCGACTACTTCCGGGCCGTCAACGCCAGGGACTACACCACGGCGTGGGGGTATCTCGGCCGGCCGATGCGGGCCATGTACGGCGCAGTGTCGCCGGATCAGGACACCGCCGGGCTGGCCGACTTCTCCTCCATCATGAGCCGGCACATCAAATGCGTGCGCGTCACCAAGATCAGCAACACCGACAGTTCCGACCCGGACATCTCGGCCTCGATGGGCATCCAGTGGTACCAGGTGACCTTCGACGACGAGTACCTCACCCCGTTCGAGGCCGGCGCCGGCACCCTGCCGCCGTTCTACAAGACCCAGGCGGACCCGCACGAGGGCGCACCGCCGCCGCTGATCGTCAACCAGGCCACCGGGCCCTGACGTAGATTCTTTGATGTGGACAACGCAACGGCGCTGATCGCCGAGAACACCGCGTTCGGTGAGCTTCTCCGTGATGTTGACCTGTCGATTCCGGTCCCGACCTGCCCCGATTGGTCACTCGAGCAGTTGATGCTCCACGTCGGCCGCGGGGACCGCTGGTGCGCCCAGATCGTCGCCGACCAATCGATGGACTTCCTCGACCCGCGCAGCGTGTCCGGCGGCAAGCCGCCGCCCGGGCGGGAGAACGCGATCGACTGGCTGCACCAGGGGGCGCGCCGGCTCATCGACGCGGTCGGACAGACCGGCCCCGACACACCGGTGTGGACGTTCCTGGGTCCCCGGCCGGCCAGGTGGTGGATCCGCAGGCGTCTGCATGAAACTGCGGTGCACCGGGCCGACGCCGCGCTGGCTGTGGGCGTCGACTTCGAGATCGAGCCGGTCCAGGCTGCCGACGCCATCACCGAGTATCTGGAGCGGGTTGTGATCCGGGCCGACGCCGAAGGTCCCGCCGGTGGTGACCGGCCGCTGGGCGACGGGCAGTCGCTGCACCTGCACGCGACCGACCCCGGGCTCGGTGAGGCCGGGGAGTGGACCATCCTGGGCCGACCGGACGGGATCGCCGTTGACCACGAACACGGCAAGGCCACCACGGCGCTACGCGGCCCCGCCCGCGACCTGCTGCTGGCCATCGTGCGGCGCCGCACCGCCAGTGACGTCAGCCTCGAGATCTTCGGCGATCCGGCGGTCTGGGACACCTGGTTGGCCCGCACACCGTTCTAGGCCGGTAACTTGAGCCACCATGAGCACTTCGGAGATCGCCACCGTTCTCGCCTGGCACGACGCGCTGAACGCCTCGGACCTCGACACCCTGATCTCGCTGTCCAGTGACGACATCGAGATCGGGGACGCCCACGGCGCCGTGCAAGGACACGATGCACTGCGGGAGTGGGCTCAGCGCTCGGCAGCCACCATCGACGTCGGCCAGATCTACTACCACGACGGCGTCGTCGTCGTCGAAGAGCGGCTGACGTCGAAAACCGATCCGGCCGACAACAGCACCGCCGCGTCGGCGTTCCGGGTCGTGCACGACCATGTCACCTCGGTGTTCCGCCACGAGGACCTGGCCGCCGCACTCGCCGCCACCGAACTGACCGAGGAAGACCTCGACGCCTGACCGTCTAGGCTGCTGCCATGCGCGGGATCATCCTGGCCGGCGGCTCGGGCACCCGCCTGTACCCGATCACCATGGGCGTCAGCAAGCAGCTGCTACCCGTGTACGACAAGCCGCTGATCTACTACCCGCTGTCCACGCTGATCATGGCCGGTATCCGCGACATCCTGGTGATCACCACCGTCGAGGACGCGCCGGCGTTCCAGCGGCTGCTCGGCGACGGATCGGCGTTCGGCACCAACATCGGCTATGCGATACAACATCAACCCGACGGGCTGGCACAGGCGTTCGTCATCGGTGCCGATCACATCGGGACCGGCTCGGTGGCATTGGTGTTGGGAGACAACATTTTCTACGGCCCGGGTCTCGGCACCAGCCTGAGTCGATTCCAAACCATCAGTGGCGGCGCGATTTTCGCGTACTGGGTGGCCAACCCGTCGGCCTACGGCGTGGTCGAATTCGGCGCCGACGGCACAGCGCTGTCACTGGAGGAGAAGCCGGCCACGCCGAAATCGCATTATGCCGTGCCCGGCCTGTACTTCTACGACAACGACGTCATCGAGATCGCCCGGTCGCTGCGGCCGTCGGCGCGCGGCGAGTACGAGATCACCGAGATCAACCAGAGGTATCTCAACCAGGGCCGACTGGCCGTCGAGGTGCTGGCCCGCGGTACCGCCTGGCTCGACACCGGGACCTTCGACTCGCTGCTGGACGCCAGCGACTACGTCCGCACCATCGAGCGTCGCCAGGGCCTGAAGATCTCCATTCCCGAGGAAGCCGCGTGGCGGATGGGCTTCATCGACGACGCTGCGTTGGCCGACCGCGCGCACACCCTGCTCAAGTCGGGATACGGCGGGTATCTGCTGGAGCTGCTGGACCGGGGCTAGCCGCGTGGCCGGGTGTGGCGAGCACCGCGGCGATCGCGGTCGTCAGCGGCACCGACAGCGCGAGCGCGATACCGCCCACCGCGGACCGGGCGATTTCGATGGCCACGCTCTCGCTGGTCAGCACGTCACCCAGCGACCGGTTGGCCACGCTGAACAGCAGCAGCAGCGGCAGCGAGCTGCCCGCGTACGCCAGCACCAGTGTGTAAACCGTGCTGGCGATATGGTCGCGTCCCACCCGCATCGCGGAGGTGAAGATCGACCGCCGTGACGTGCCAGTGCCGACCTCGGCCAGTTCGAACACCGTCGACGCCTGGGTGACGGTGACGTCGTTGAGCACACCCAGCGACCCGACGATGAACCCGGCCAGCAGCAGCCCGGTGATCGATACGTTGCCCAGGTACGCGGCGACATCCGCGCTCTGGTCCTCCGACAGCCCGGTGAGATGAGCCAATTCGATTGCGGCCCAGGATAATCCGGCGGCCAGCAGCAGTGAGGTCAAGGTTCCCAGCAGCGCCGCGCTGGTCCGCAGGCTCACGCCGTGCGCCAGGTAGATGACCGCGTACAAGATGGCTGCCGAGGCAACCAGTGCCACCGGCACGGCAGGAGCGCCGTCGCGCAGCGCCGGCAGCAGAAACACCACCAGCACGCCGAAGGCGACGACGATTCCGACCAGGGCGCGCAGCCCGCGCCACCGCGCGACCGCGATGATCACCAGAGTGAACGCGGCAGCCAGGCCGATCAGCGGCCAGGTCCGTTCGTAGTCGTAGAAGCCGTAGCTGGTGGTGCCCTGTTGATCGACCTGACGGGTGATGCGGATCTGGTCGCCGGCCGCCAGGCTGGGCTGTCCCGGACCCGGGGTGAACTCCAGCAGCGTGTTGGCGCCAACATTCGGGCCGGAATCGATCGCGACCAGTGTCTGCACACACCGGCCGCTGCCCGGCACTCCCGGGACGGGCGCGGAGGTGAGCACCTGCCCGGCCGACGGGCTGACGCAGTCACCCAGGGTGGTGGACAGCACCTGCCCGGCTTCGGTGGTGACGGCGCCACCGGACGCATTCTGGAACGGCAGCGGGATGTCGACCTTCTGCTGGCTCGGCCATAACAGAGCCGCGCCGGCGATGACGGCGACGCCGATCGCGGCCAGCAACCCGACGACGATCTTGGCGGCCAGCGGGCCGAGCGGTGCCGGACCCGACGGCGAAGTGTGCGAATGTGAGTGCGCCACGCGCACAGCGTAGAGGGTGCTGCCGGGGGTTTACTGGCGGTAGCTCGCCAGGAAGTTGCCCAGTCGTTCGATGGCGTTGGCCAGGTCGCGCGACCAGGGCAGTGTCACGATTCGCAGGTGATCCGGTGCGGGCCAATTGAATCCGGTGCCCTGGGTGACGAGGATCTTCTCCTGCAGCAGCAGGTCCAGGACGAGCTGCTCGTCGTCGTGGATATCGTGCACTTCGGGGTCCAGCCGCGGAAACACGTACAGCGCGCCGTCCGGCTTGACACAGGAGACACCGGGTATGTCGTTGACCTTGGACCACGCCAGGTCGCGCTGCTCGAGCAGCCGTCCGCCCGGCAGAACCAGATCGTCGATGCTCTGGTGGCCGCCGAGTGCGACCTGGATGGCGTGCTGAGCGGGCACGTTCGGGCACAGCCGCATGTTCGCGAGCAGGCTGATGCCCTCGATGAAGCTGCTGGCGTGCTCGGTTGGTCCGGTGATCGCCAGCCACCCGGCCCGGTACCCGGCGACCCGGTAGGCCTTGGACAGCCCGTTGAACGTCAGGCACAGCACATCGGGTGCCACCGACGCCATGCTGACGTGCCGGGCGCCGTCGTAGAGGATCTTGTCGTAGATCTCGTCGGCGAGCAGCAGCAACTGGTGCTTGCGGGCCAGATCGGCCATCTGCGTGAGTATTTCGCGGCTGTAGACCGCGCCGGTCGGATTGTTGGGGTTGATCACCACCAGAGCCTTGGTGCGCTCGGTGATCTTCGACTCGAGGTCGGCGATATCGGGCTGCCAGCCCTGGGTCTCGTCGCACAGATAGTGCACCGGCGTGCCGCCCGCCAGGGAGGTCGATGCGGTCCACAGCGGATAGTCCGGCGCGGGGATGAGCACCTGGTCGCCGTTGTCCAGCAGCGCCTGCAGCGTCATGGTGATCAGCTCGGAGCAGCCGTTGCCCAGGAACACGGAGTCGACGTCGAAGCGGGGGAAGCCGTCCACCAGCTCGTAGCGGGTGACGACCGCACGGCGCGCCGACAGGATGCCCTTGGAGTCGGAGTACCCCTGGGCGTACGGCAGCGCCTGGATCATGTCGCGCATGATGACGTCGGGCGCCTCGAACCCGAACGGCGCCGGGTTGCCGATGTTCAGCTTGAGGATGCGGTGGCCTTCGGCTTCCAGCCGCGCGGCGTGCTCGTGTACCGGACCGCGGATCTCGTACAGGACGTCCTGCAGCTTCGTCGACTGCGTGAAGGTGCGCTGCCGTCGGTGGTTACCGGTGGTATGCCACGGCAGCTGGTGGGTAGTCACGTCAACCATCGTCTCATCGCTGTCCACTGAAATTCGGGTCAGCGCTTGCCCGGTGGCCGCGCGCCGCGAGCGATGCCGAGCCCCTTGACGGCAGGTTCGGGCTTGGCGGGCTCGGCAGGGGCCTCCGCTTTCGGCGCTTCGGCCGCCGGGGTCTCGTCCTTGGCGGCCGCGGGTTGCGCTGGGGCCGCGGCCTTCTTGGCGCCGGGCCGCTTGGCGCCG
>CAZDYH010000038.1:0-10489 GCA_964509355.1 uncultured Mycobacterium sp. | reverse complement strand
TGACCGGCTTGGCTTCCTTCCCGACTGCCTCCTCGGCCGGTGCCGCGGCGGGCGCCTCGGCCGGTGCGACCTCGGCCTCGACGGTCGGCGGCGCACTGACAACCGGTGCCGCGGCTGGCTTCTCGGCGGTCTTGGCCGGCAGCTCGACGTTGCTGCGGTCCAGGGATTCCAGCAGCAGCTGCGCCACGTCGAGCACCTCGACACCCGCGCCCGCACCGGATTCCTGGCGGTCGCCGACACCGTCGGTGATCATGACCCGGCAGAACGGGCACCCGGTGGCGATCGTCGAAGCGTCCGTGGCCAGTGCCTCGTCGACGCGCTCATGGTTGACGCGCTTGCCGATGTGCTCTTCCATCCACATTCGCGCACCGCCTGCGCCGCAGCACAGGCCGCGGTCGGCGTGGCGCGGCATCTCGGTCAGCGTGGCACCCGACGCGCCGATCAACTCGCGCGGCGCCTCGTAGACCTTGTTGTGCCGACCCAGGTAGCACGGGTCGTGATAGGTGACGTCCTGGCTCACCGGCGCGACCGGCACCAGCCTCTTGTCGCGAACCAGCCGGTTGAGCAGCTGAGTGTGATGCAGCACTGTGTAGTTGCTGCCCAGCTGCGGATACTCGCGGCCGATCGTGTTGAAGCAGTGCGGGCAGGTGACGACGATCTTGCGGTCGACGGTCTCGACGCCCTCGAACACCGCGTTGATGGTCTCGACGTTCTGGGCGGCCAACTGCTGGAACAGGAACTCGTTGCCGGCCCGGCGTGCCGAGTCGCCGGTGCAGGTCTCCTCGGTGCCGAGCACCAGGTACTTCACCCCGGCGATCGCGAGTAGCTCGGCGACGGCCTTCGTGGTCTTCTTGGCCCGGTCGTCATACGCGCCCGCGCAGCCGACCCAGAACAGGTACTCGTAGCCGTCGAAGCTGTCCGCGTCCTTTCCGAAGACCGGGACGCCGAAGTCGACCTCGTCGATCCAGTTGAGCCGGTCCTTGGCGTTCTGGCCCCACGGGTTGCCTTTGTTCTCCAGGTTCTTGAACAGCGCGCCGAGTTCGCTGGGGAACTCCGACTCCATGAGCACCTGGTAGCGCCGCATGTCGACGATGTGGTCGATGTGCTCGATGTCGACCGGGCACTGTTCGACGCAGGCGCCGCAGGTGGTGCACGACCAGAGCACGTCCGGGTCGATGACGCCGCCCTGCTCGAGGGTGCCGACCAGCGGCCGCGTCGCCTGCTCCGGCCCCGAACCGGGCACCCGGCCGAATCCGGACTCCGGCACGTGGTGGCCTTCCTCGTGCGCGGTCTCGAGGTCGAGGCCCTCGAGGGGACGCGGCTTCTCGCCGAGGATGTACGGCGCCTTGGCGAACATGTGGTCGCGCAGGTCCATGATCACGAGCTTGGGCGACAGCGGTTTGCCGGTGTTCCACGCCGGGCACTGGGACTGGCAGCGACCGCACTCGGTACAGGTGGTGAAGTCGAGCATGCCCTTCCAGGTGAAGTCCTCGATCTTGCCGCGGCCGAAAACGTCGTCCTCGCCGGGATTCTCGAAGTCGATCGGCTTGCCGCCGGACTCCATCGGCAGCAGCGGGCCGAGGGCGTCGGGCAGCCGCTTGAACGTGACGTTGAGCGGTGCGAGCCCGATGTGCAGGTGCTTGGAGTGCAGCACGATGAGCAGGAAGGTGAGCATGACGCCGATGTGCAACAGCAGGGCGATCGACTCGATCGCCAGGTTGGCGCTTTCACCCAGCGGGTGCAGCGCCGCGCCGACCAGATGCGAGGCGAACGCGCCCCTGCCGTACGGGAAGTTGCCGGTGTTCACCGCCGACCCGCGGAACAGCAGATACGTCCAGATGACGTTGAAGATCATGAACAGGATCAGCCAGGCGCCGCCCAGGTGCGAGCCGTAGAACCGCGACGACCGCCCGTGCTCCTTCGGCTCCGAGCGCAGCCGGATTATCGCGAACGTGGTGATACCCGCCAGCACCGCGATCGCGAAGAAGTCCTGCAGGAAGCCCAGCCCGTCCCAGCGGCCGACCAGCGGGATGTGGAAGTTCTCGTCGAACAGCGTGCCGTAGGCCTCCAGGTAGACCGTGGCCAGCACGAAGAAGCCCCACATGGTGAAGAAGTGGGCCAGGCCGGGGATCGACCACCGCAGCAGCCGGGTCTGCCCGAACACCTCGATGATCTGCGTCTTGATCCGCTCGCCGAGGTTCTCGGTGCGTCCCGTCGCGGGCTGGCCCGATCGGATGAGGCTGGTTAGCCAGAGCACCCGCCTGGCGGCGAAGATCAGCACGACGGCGGTCATCAGCATGCCCAGCACCAGGCGCAGCACCAGTGTGAGTGTCACGGCGCGCTTCTCCATTCGCTAAGTTACTCGAGGGTAACTCAATAGAAATTACTGGCCAGTAACTTGTCTTCGATGCCTGCTCATAGTGACATCCCGGCGACCACTGCCGCGACACAGGCTGACCTAACCTCAGTTCTGGGTGGCCAGTATCGCCCGCAGCATCGACAGCATCTCCGAGCGCGACTCGGCGCCGAGCCTGCGCCGGATTCGCGCGACGTGATGCTCGACGGTCTTCGCCGAGATGAACAACTGGCCGCCGATATCGCGGTACGGCAGGCCCAGCAGCAACAGTTCGGCGACCTCGCGCTCGCGGTCGGACAGCCGCGATCCGGCCGCGGCAGGTACCGGCGTGGGTGGCTGCTCCGCCGGCGCCTCCGGGTCGGCCGCGGTCAGCTTGAGATCCCGGGCGATCTGCAGCATCGCGCCGGAAACCCGAGCATCCGGGGTCTGCAGTGCGGCCTGACCGGCCAGCCGGGTGGCGTCCCAGGTCAGCCCGAACTGCGACAGCGCCCGGGCCGCCGCCGCCACCTCGTCGACGTCGACCTGATCGGCCAGCACCCGCAGCCAAACCCGCCCCGCGCCGGCCAGCGCCCTGGCGAAGGCACTCTGACCCGCCGCCGCGGTGAGCGCCTGCCCGTGCGGGGCTACCGACTCGGGCGAGTTGGCGAGAATCCCCGCGTGCACCCCGGCCCACCGCAGCGGCATCGACCACAACACCGGGTTGCCCAGCGATTCCAGCAGGCCGAACGCCTGATCCAGGGCCAGCTGCAGTCGGTCCACCTGGCGCAGCCGTGCGGCCGCGACCCACAGCTCGCCCAACGGCAGCAGCGAGTACAGATCGACCGAGTACTCGGCGAGGATCTCCATGGCCGCGTACCAATGCTTCCGCAGGCCGCCGCTGTCGCCGCTGCGGCGAGCGATCGCGGTCCGCAGGGCCGCCGACCACAGTGCGTCGCGCCGGTGCAGCTCGGCATCCCCGAGTGCGGTGACATCGGCACTCGCCGACGTCAACTGCCCGTCCTGCATCTTGACCCAACCGAGCAGCAGCCTGTGCCGGTGCTCGAACAGCGGGTCGCCGCCCGCGCGCACCGCCCGCCCGATCACGCTGCGCGCCCGCACCGGGTCGCCGCCATGCAGTGCGGCCAGCGTGACGAGCGCGGCCGCGGTGTCCGGCGTGGCCGCCGAGGCCGACTGGTCCACGGCGATCGCCTGGCCGAGCTTGGCCACCGCGACGGCATACGGCTGATCCATGGTCAGCAGCACACCGTCGGCAAGGCTGCGCGCCGCGCGTGCCGCCGACGTTGGGGGCCCGGCATTCTCGGTGCTCATCGCCGCCCTGGCCGCGGCGAGCCGGCCCGTCGCGGCGAGCACGATCGCCCCGGCGGCACTGACCACCGCATCCGGATAGGGACCGAGCCAGTCGAACAGTTCCGCCGCCTGACCGACGTTCCCGTCGTGCGCGGCGATACTCGCGGCGATCCGGACCGCGGCCGCGCGCTCGGCCGGATCGCCGGAGCTGAGCAGGTCGTCGGCCAGGGCCGCCGCGGCCGCGCAGTCCCCGGTCAGCGCCAGCGCATCGGCCAGTGGCGCCCCCAGCGTCGCGGCTCCGGCGTCAACAGCGGCGCGGTACAGCCGCGCGGCCCGAGCCGGCTCGCTGCGGGCCTGCGCCGCCTGCCGTTCGAGGGCAGCGGCGAGCTGTTCGTCGCGGAGCCCGTGTTCGGCCAACCGCAGGGCGAGGTCCGGCGACAGTGACGACATGTCGATCTGCGAACGCAGCAGTGCGGTTTCGATGTCGTGATGGCGTGCATTGCCGACGATCTGCGCGACGGCACGGTGCACCGAACGCAGGAAATGCCGGCTGTGCGACGGCTCGATGAGCCCACCGGCGCGGGCCCGGTCCACCAGGATCTGGGCCCGGTCGGCGGTGGTGTCCAGCGCCGCCGCCACGTCGGCGGGTCCGAGTTCGGGGCTCAACGACCCGATCAGCAGAGTGTCCAGCACCGGCTCGTCGAGGCGGCGCAAGCGCTCGATGAGCGCGAGCTCCACTGCCCGGGCGATCGATTCGGCACCCCGCGCCGTCGCCGCGTGCGCCAGGAACGGCAGGCCCGCCGTGGCGACCATCAGGTTGGTGATCGTCTCGGTGCCACCCGCGCCGGCCGCCAGCCGGTTCACCTCGCCGGGGGGGAGCGGACCGAGGGAGACACGCGGATGCTCACGCTCGAGCGCCGTGGCCAGCGTGCGCAGCGGTTCGTGGTGTTCGCGTGGCTCCATGGCCACGACCAGCGTCGCCCCCGGGCACGCGGCCCGCTCTGCGAGCATTCGCAGTTCGTCATCGGTCAGCAGCTGGGCATCGTCGATCACCAGCGCCGCGTCGGCGGGTTCTCCCGGCAGTGGCAGACGGGTCAGCACCGTGACGCCGGCGGCGCGCAGGGCGTCGCGGAGGGCGGCCAGAACGGTGGTCTTCCCGGTCCCGATGCCCCCGGCGACCAGCAGCTGTACCGGCGCCGTCGGGGCGGCGGCAACCGCGCCGAGCACGCCGCGGGCTGCGGGCGCGATATCGGCGGCAGGGTCGGTCACGGGCGGCCGTTACGGGCCGATGGGGATCGGCACCGGCAGGAACGGGATCGTCAGCCGAGGTTGTGTCGTCACTCCCTGTTGAGTGACGCCGGTCAACGGTGCCATCGAGGTTGTCGGCGGCGCGACCGTCGTGGTGGGTGGTGCGGCCGTGGTCGTTGTCGTCGTGGGCTGTGTCGTGGTCGTCGTCCGCGTGGTGGTGGTCGTCGTGGTGGTGGTCGTGGTGGTTGTCGTGGTGGGCTGCGTCGTCGTGGTCGGGGGTGTGGTGGTCGTCGTGCTCGGTGGCGGCGGGGGCGCCGACGACGGCGACGGGCTGCCGTCTGAGCCGGTCACGGTCACTGTGGTCGGCGGTGGCGGCGCGCCGGGTGATGTCGGCTCGACACTGCTCGGTGTGACGCTGGTCGTGGTTGACGTCGAATCGCTGGTGTTGGTCAGCGTGACGGCCAACCCGCCGATAGCCACCAGGGCGACCGCGGCGGCCGCACCGAAGAGTACCGGCGGGCGCCGGAACCACGGCAGCGGTGCGGGCTCAGCGGCGTAGTGGTCCTCGTCGCGTTCGAACGCCACCGCGGGGCGCGCGCCGGCCGGTCCCTGCGCGTAGTCGAAGGTGTAGTCCTCGCCGGAGTAGGGCACGGGTTCGGCGCTGCGCGAATCGTCCTGCGACCAGGCCAGCGCCCCGAACGTCGCGGACGCCGCGCCACCGGCGCCCGCCGCCATGCCCGCGGCGCCGGCGGCCCAGCCGGCGGGTGCCATACCGGTCGGGGCGTCGGCCGCGGTGGCCATACCGGTCGGGGCGTCGGCCGACGGACCCTGCTCGGCGAGCAGAGCGGCGCCGACGGCGGCGTTGAGTGCGGGCTCGGGTGTGGTGACAACCGGCACCCGCAGCAGGTCGGACAGGCGTTGCGTGATCAGCGGAATGCCGGCGCCGCCCCCGACGGTCGCCACCGCGGCGAGACTGGCCGCCGGAATCCTGTTGCGTTCCAACGTGTCTCCGAGAACGTTGAGGAAGCCGTCCAGCGGTCCCGCAATGATGTTCTCCACCTCGGTGCGGGTCAGCCGGATGTCGGAGCTGAACCCGGGCAGTTCGGCCGGGACGACGGTGGCCGTCTCGCTGGACAGTCGCTCCTTGGCCTGCCGGCACTGGTCGCGCAGCCGGGTCAACGATCCGACCGCCGCGGTGCCGGCCGGATCGGCGTTGCTCGCCTCGGCGATGCCCGCGATGACGTGGTTCAGGATGGCCTGGTCGATCTGATCGCCGGAGAACTCGGTGTAGCGCACGGTCTCGCCGATGGGCCGGAAGTTCGATCCCGCATCGGCCAGTGTGATGCTGGCGCCGCTGCCGCCGAAATCGCACAGGGCGACCACGCCGCTGGGCGGCAGTCCCGGATCGGACTGCAGCGCGGCCAGCGCGGCGGCGGCATCGGAGATCAGCGTCGGCGGCACGCCCTGGGGCGCGAGACCGGGCCTGGACCGCAGCGCTCCCCGCAGTGCGCCGACGGCGCCGGGACCCCAGTGCGCGGGTACCGCGATCGCGACCCGGGCGGGTGTGGCGCCGTTGCCGACTGCGCGTGCCATCGCGTCCAGCGCCTCGGCCACCAGCAGCTCGCCGCGGTGCGCCGATCCGTCGGCGGCGACCAGCGGGACCGGATCGCCGACCCGCTCGACGAACCCCCTCAGCACCAGGCCCGGCTCGTTCGGGTTGGGCGTCAGCCCCGGGTTTTCGCCCGGCACACCCACCTCGGGGGGCCGGTGGTCGAACAGCGTCAGCACCGATCGACGCGTCACCGGCGGGCTGCCCGGACGCACCGCTACCAGGTTGGTTACCCCGATCGACAACCCGAGCGAGTCGCTCATCTCGCACACCCCTGTATCCGAAGTCGGCGGCCGTCACTCACCATAGCGGCTCCCGGTCGAGGGATCATCCGACAACCCCCTAATGAGCCGAAACCCCTAATCGGGAGTCCCCTAATGCCGTTTCCGGGAGAGTGGGCCTGGCACCGATCACGGGGGCGCCTCCGCTCGATAACATCTTGGGAAACAACCGGGCCTTTCACTGTGAGTATCGGCGGTAGGGAAGAAGGCGTTGCGTGGCAAACTCATTGCTCGACTTCGTGATATCGCTGGTGCGGGACCCCGAAGCCGCTGCCCGCTACGCGGCCGACCCCGCACAGGCCATTACGGATGCCCATCTCACCGATGTGACCAGCGTAGACGTCGACAACCTGATTCCGATGGTGTCGGAATCGCTGTCGATGGCCGCACCCGCCCCCGGCGCGGACTCTGCCGCCGACGGCAACGTCTGGGCAAGTGGCGCGGCGACCGCCGCGTTCGACGCATTCTCCCCGCACGGGCTCGATGCGGCCGTCGCCGACCCGCAGGGGCCGGGTGCCGAGGTGATCGACCAGTCCCTCGACGACTCAGCCGCGTCGCCCACCGAGTCGCACCCGTCAGGTATCGAGACATTCGACCCATCGCTGCAGTTCGGGGGCGTGGAGCAGGACTACGCCGCGGTCGATGACACCAGGTTCGTGCCGGAAGACCAGCCGGACGTTCTCGGCGACTGGGACGACCACCGCGGCTTCGACATCTTCGAGTAGCCAGACCCCGTTCCGCCGGTATCGGCCGGCATTGGCTGTCGGACCCATCGTCGGCGCTCTGAGATGGGCAAATGATGCAATCCCCTACCCATGCCGAGGTAGCTGGATTTGTCCCCTAACAATCCCCTAATCCCCTAATAGAAGGTGTCGATCGACCCCGGGGAGTGTGCCGGAAGCGAGGGGATTCGGCCCCGTTTCCGGGCCGTGGCGGGAACCATACCGTGGGTTTCAGATCGCCGGACAGCCCGGCGAGAGCCACAACCGAAAGGCACTCACATGCTCTCCCTGATTGATTTCATCCTCGATCTGTTCCGCAGCGAACCCATCGCACGGGCGTTCGTCGCTGCCCCGGAGCAGGCGCTGCGCGAGGCAGGACTGGCCGGCGTGTCGGCGGCTCAGATGTCGGCCGTGGCCGCCACCGCGGTCCCGGGCCTGGTCCTCGGCGACGGTGACCCGATCGTGGGTCTGCAGCGGGCGGTCTCGAACAACTACGGCTTCGGCCCGGCCTACGAGCAATCGTTCGCCCCGGCCTACCAGCCGACCTTCGCCCCGTCTCCGACCTTCGCCCCGTCTCCGACGTTTGCGCCGGAGACCAACACCGACCTGCTCAGCCACAACGCCACCGAGCTGGCCAGCCGCAACACCACCGAGTGGGCCAGCCCGGACCTGAGCTTCGGGTTCGGCGATATCACCCTCGGCGACAAGACCAGCGCCACCGGTGAAGGAGCGGTCGCGGTCGGCGGCAGAAACGACGGCGACATCGTCAGCGGCGACGGCGCTGTGCTGGGCAACAGCAACAGCGTCAACAACGGTGCCATCCGCGCCGAGCATGGCTCGAACGTCGCTGTCGGCGAGGACAACGTCATCCGCGACAGTGGTTCGACCGCCACCGCCGGCGGCGACGTGATCTCCACCTCGGAGGACGGGTCGGTCATCAAGGGCTCCGACAACGGCGTCCAGCACGGTGACTCGAGCTCGGTGGGTGGCAGCCAGACCACGACCACGGTCGGCGGCACCGGCAACACCGCGGCGGCGGACGGCAGCGAGACCACCACGGTCACGCACACCAGCACCACCACGGTCACCGACAGCTCGACGCACGACTCGTCGAACCACCCGGTGTTCGACAACAGCCACGACATGTCGCTGTCGCGCACTACCACCCTCGACAACGACTTGGCGCTGCAGAACGACTTCCACCCGCACCTGCTGGGGTTCTGATCTGCACGGAACGGCGGGGACCGCAATGGTTCCCGCCGTTTCGTGCGCCTACCGTGGATGACGTGACGCAGCCCGAGGACCCGCGCCGGGTCAAGGTGATCGTCGAGTTGATCGACCACACCAGCAAGATCGCCGACCTCAACGAGCGCGGTGACCTGGCGCAGCGGCTGGCGGTGGCCCGCACGCGCATCACCGACCCGCAGATTCGGGTGGTGATCGCGGGGCAGCTCAAGCAGGGCAAGAGTCAGCTGCTCAACTCGCTGCTGAACATGCCGGTGGCCCGGGTCGGCGATGACGAGACCACGGCGCTGGTCACCGTCGTCACCTACGGTGAGCAGCCTTCGGCGCGGATCGTCGTCGCCGGCCAAGCGGCTCCGGAACTCATCGAGATCCCGATCGCGGACATCAAGAACGACCTCCGCCGTGCTCCGCAGACGGGTGGACGCGAGGTGCTGCGGATCGAGGTCAGCGCGCCCAGCCCGCTGCTCAAGGGCGGGCTGGCCTTCGTCGACACCCCGGGTGTCGGCGGTCACGGCCAGCCGCACCTGTCGGCGACGCTGGGTCTGCTGCCCGATGCCGATGCGATGCTGATGGTCAGTGACACCAGCCAGGAGTTCACCGAACCGGAGATGAGGTTCATCCGTCAGGCGCATGAGATCTGCCCGGTCGGGGCCATCGTTGCCACCAAGACCGACCTCTACCCGCACTGGCGCCAGATCGTCGACACCAACGTCGGCCATCTGCAGCGCGCCGGGCTGCCGATGCCGATGATTCCGGCGTCGTCGCTGTTGCGCAGTCACGCTATCGGGCTCAACGACAAGGAACTGAACGAGGAATCGAACTTCCCGGCGATCGTGAAGTTTCTGAGCGACAAGGTGCTCTCCCGCGAGAATGACCGGATTCGCGATCAGGTTCTGGCCGAAATCCGCTCGGCAGCAGAGCATTTGACGCTTTCATTGAGTTCGGAGCTGTCGGCGGTCAACGACCCGGAGGCCGGCCGCCGGCTCACCGAAGATCTGGAACGGCGCAAGCAGGAAGCCCAGGAGGCCCTGCAGCAGACCGCGCTGTGGCAGCAAGTGCTCAACGACGGAATCGCCGACCTGACCGCCGATGTCGACCACGATCTGCGCGCCCGGTTCCGCGCCATCACGCAGCACACCGAGAATGTGATCGACTCATGCGACCCGACGCAGCATTGGGCCCAGATCGGCGCCGAGGTGGAGAACGCGGTGGCCACCGCAGTCGGCGACAACTTCGTATGGGCCTATCAGCGCGCCGAGCTGCTCGCCGAAGAGGTGGCCCGCACGTTCGTCGAGGCCGGGCTGGACGCGGTCAAGATGCCCGAGGTGAGTGCGCGTGAGATGGGGGCCGGGCTCGGAGCGCTCAAGTCGTTGGCCAGACTGGAATCCAAGCCGATCGGCAAGGGCCACAAGGCAATAACCAGCATGCGCGGCTCGTACGGCGGGGTCCTGATGTTCGGCATGCTCACCTCGGTGGCAGGCCTTGGCATGTTCAACCCGCTGTCGCTGGGCGCCGGGCTGCTGCTGGGCCGTAAGGCCTACAAGGAGGACATGGAGAATCGCATGCTGCGGGTGCGCAATGAGGCCAAGACCAACCTGCGGCGTTTCGTCGACGACGTGTCGTTCGTCGTCGGCAAGGAATCCCGCGACCGGCTCAAGGGTATCCAGCGCCAGCTGCGCGACCATTACCGCGGTATCGCCGACCAGACCACGCGGTCGCTCAACGAATCGTTGCAGTCCAC
>CAZDYH010000037.1:0-20516 GCA_964509355.1 uncultured Mycobacterium sp. | reverse complement strand
CAGGTTGTCTGTCGCCGCCGTTGCGGCTCCAGGTTGTCTGTCGCCGCCGCGCGGACGGCGCAGGGTAACTACTTACTTCGAGTAGAACTCGACGATCAGCTGCTCGGTGAGCGGCACGTCGATCTGCGCCCGCTCGGGCAGCTGGTGGACCAGGATGCGTTGGCGCTCCCCCACCACCTGCAGCCAGGACGGGATCGGACGATCACCCGCGGTCTCGCGCGCGATCTGGAACGGCAGCGTGTTGAGCGACTTGTCCCGCACATCGATGATGTCGTACCGCGCCACCCGGTAACTGGGGATGTTCACCTTGACGCCATTGACGGTGAAGTGGCCGTGGCTGACCAGCTGGCGAGCGGCGCGTCGAGTGCGGGCCAGACCGGCGCGGTACACGACATTGTCCAGGCGGCTCTCCAGGATCTGCAGCAGGTTCTCACCCGTCTTGCCGGAGTGGCGAACGGCCTCTTGGTAGTACCGGCGGAACTGCTTCTCCAGGATGCCGTAGGTGAAGCGCGCCTTCTGCTTCTCCTGCAGCTGCTGACGATATTCGCTGTCCTTGACGCGCGCGCGACCGTGCTGGCCGGGCGGGTAGGGGCGCTTCTCGAATGCCGCGTCGCCACCGACGAGGTCGATACCAAGGCGGCGTGACTTGCGGGTGAGGGGTCCGGTGTAACGAGCCATCAGTCTGTATCTCTCCTCGTCCTGCTAGACCCGGCGCCGCTTGGGCGGACGGCAACCGTTGTGCGGCTGCGGGGTGACATCGGAAATTGCGCCGACCTCGAGGCCGGCGGCCTGCAGCGACCGGATCGCGGTCTCGCGGCCCGACCCCGGGCCCTTGACGAACACGTCGACCTTCTTGACGCCGTGCTCCTGCGCCTTGCGGGCGGCGTTCTCGGCGGCCAGCTGTGCGGCGAACGGCGTCGACTTGCGCGAGCCCTTGAAGCCGACATGGCCCGAGGACGCCCAGGCGATGACGTTGCCCTGTGGGTCGGTGATGGACACGATCGTGTTGTTGAACGTGCTCTTGATGTGCGCGGCGCCGTGCGGGATGTTCTTCTTCTCCCGGCGGCGGGTCTTCTGCCCCTTCTTGGGGGCGGAGCCGCCACTGCGCTGTTGTTTGGGAGGCATGGGTTACCTGACCTTCTTCTTGCCGGCGATGGTGCGCTTGGGGCCCTTGCGGGTACGCGCGTTGGTCTTGGTCCGCTGACCGCGCACCGGTAGGCCACGGCGGTGCCGCAGGCCCTGGTAGCAGCCGATCTCGATCTTGCGGCGAATATCGGCCTGCACCTCGCGGCGCAGATCGCCCTCCACCTTGAGGCTGGATTCGATGTAGTCGCGCAGCTGGGTCAGCTGGTCATCGGTGAGGTCTTTGGTCCGCAGGTCCCGGTCGATACCCGTCGCAGTCAGGATCTCCTGGGAGCGGGTACGGCCGATGCCGTAGATGTAGGTCAGCGCGATCTCCATGCGCTTGTCGCGCGGGAGATCGACGCCCACAAGTCGTGCCATCAGGCAGTTCCTTCTGTATCGCGGAGGTCTGATCCCAGTCCGTTCCCGTTGCTGCGGGGCCCGGCCTCCGTGCCGGGCGTTGATGAGCGGCCTATCCGCTCGCTGGTACTGGGAGGTCTGCATTCAGTTGTGGTCCTGGAATGTTGGAAGCCCTGACTAACCTTGTCTTTGCTTGTGGCGCGGATCGGGGCAGATCACCATGACCCGCCCATGCCGGCGGATCACCCTGCACTTGTCACAGATCGGCTTGACGCTCGGGTTCACCTTCACGGCTGTTTCGATCCTGTTCTTTGTCTCGCTGTCGCTGTCTTGATTCGGGCTTGTGCTTACTTGTACCGGTACACGATGCGGCCCCGGGACAGGTCGTAGGGAGACAGCTCCACTACCACCCGGTCCTCGGGCAGGATGCGGATGTAGTGCTGCCGCATCTTGCCACTGATGTGAGCGAGTACCTTGTGGCCGTTCTCCAGCTCAATGCGAAACATCGCATTGGGCAGAGGCTCGACCACCCGACCCTCGACCTCTATGGCACCGTCTTTCTTGGCCATATCCTCCGCGATCCTGAATTTCCGTTGGCTTCTGCGCCACGTCGCCGCAGGGGCGGCGACATCGTGCGCAGTTGGCGCAGCAGTTGCCCCGACTGCAAGACGTGAGCCGGTGCGGAGAAATTCCAGGACTGGGCACGCAGAGAGTCGACGCGGATACCGCACCGTTGCTCTACGATACCCGCTCGGCAGCCAGCACCAAAATCGCTCTCAGCGAAGCTGACGGCCACGCTCGCGGCCCTGACAAGCTGCTTCCCGAACCAGCCGGGCCGCTCGGCCGGCAGTGACCTCCAGAATAGATTGGGACGCTATGACCCTCAAACCCGACCTGGGCCGCTTCGGCGTCTGGACCGGCGGCCCGGTGACGCCCGAGCAGGCAGTCGAGATCGAGAAGCTGGGCTACGGCGCGGTCTGGGTGGGCGGATCCCCCGCCGCCGCGCTCTCCTTCGTGGAGCCGATCCTGGCGAAGACGTCGACGCTGCAGGTCGCCACCGGGATCGTGAACATCTGGTCGGCGGCGGCCAAGCCGGTGGCCGAGTCGTTTCACCGCATCGAAGCGGGCTACCCCGGCCGCTTCCTGCTCGGGGTTGGCGTTGGTCACCCCGAGCACACTCAGCAGTACCGCAAGCCGTACGACGCATTGGTGGAGTACCTCGACGAGCTGGACGCCGCAACGGTGCCGGCCAGCCGACGGGTGTTGGCGGCTCTTGGCCCGAAGGTGCTCAAGCTGTCCGCGCAGCGCAGCGCCGGCGCCCACCCGTACCTGACCACCCCGGAGCACACCGCGCGGGCCCGCGAGCTGGTCGGCACGTCAGTGTTCCTGGCGCCCGAGCACAAGGTGGTGCTGTCCACCGACGCCGACGAGGCCCGCGCCATCGGCCGCCAATACACCGGCTTCTATCTGGGCCTGAGTAACTACGTCAACAACTGGCTGCGGCTCGGTTTCACCGAGGACGACGTCGCCAAGCCGGGCAGCGACCGGCTGATCGACGCCGTCGTCGCCCACGGCACGGCCGACGACGTCGCCGAACGCCTCAACGAGCACCTCGAGGCGGGCGCCGACCACGTCTGCATCCAGGTCCTCGGTGGCTGGGACAAGTTGCTGCCCACGCTGACCGAACTGGCCGGGCCGTTGGGACTCACGCCGGCTGGCTGAAAGCCCTGCTCGGCTAGAGTTTGACCATGCGTCTGCTGGTCACCGGCGGTGCCGGTTTCATCGGCGCCAACTTCGTGCACAGCGCCGTGCGCGAGCATCCACACGATTCCGTGACGGTGCTCGACGCCATGACCTACGCCGGCAGCCGCGAGTCGCTGACCGCCGTCCAGAACGACATCCGCCTGGTACAGGGCGATGTCACCGACGCCGAACTGGTGTCCAAGCTGGTCGGCGAGTGCGACGTGGTGGTGCACTTCGCCGCCGAGACGCACAACGACAACGCGCTGGCGGACCCGGAGCCGTTCCTGCGCTCCAACGTGATCGGAACCTTCACCGTCCTCGAGGCGGTCCGCCGGCACGGGGTCCGGTTGCACCACGTCTCGACGGACGAGGTCTACGGCGACCTTGCGCTCGACGACCCACGCCGCTTCACCGAGTCCACGCCGTACAACCCGTCCAGCCCGTACTCGTCGACCAAGGCGGCCGCCGACATGCTGGTGCGGGCCTGGGTGCGGTCCTTTCACGTACGCGCGACGATTTCGAACTGCTCGAACAACTACGGGCCGTATCAGCACGTGGAGAAGTTCATCCCGCGCCAGATCACCAACGTGCTGACCGGACGGCGGCCCAAGCTGTACGGCAGCGGCGCCAACGTCCGCGACTGGATACATGTCGACGACCACAACAGTGCGGTCTGGCGCATCATCGACGATGGCCAGCCGGGGCGGACTTACCTGATCGGCGCGGAGTGTGAGCGCGACAACCTTTCGGTGCTGCGGACACTGCTGGAGATGATGGGCCGCGACCCCGACGACTTCGACCACGTGCCGGATCGGGCCGGCCATGACCTACGCTATGCCATCGACCCGTCGGCGCTGTACGACGAATTGTGCTGGAGCCCAAAGCACACCGATTTCGAAGACGGCCTGCGCGCAACCATCGACTGGTACCGCAACAACGAATCGTGGTGGGGCCCGCTCAAGGACGCCGTCGAGGCCGGATACGAAGAGCGCGGTCAGTGAGGTGACGGTACGCGAACTCGCCGTGCCCGGCGCGTGGGAGATCACTCCGCAGCAGCATGCCGACTCCCGGGGACTGTTCTTCGAGTGGTTCACCGACAGCGAGTTCAGCGCGTTCGCCGGGCACCACTTCGAGTTGCGGCAGGCCAACTGTTCGGTGTCCTCAGCCGGAGTGTTGCGGGGTCTGCACTTCGCGCAGCTGCCACCGAGCCAGGCCAAGTACGTGACGTGCCTTCGTGGTTCGGTCTTCGACGTCGTCGTGGACATCCGTTTGGGCTCCGAGACATTCGGACTTTGGGACTCGGTTCTGCTCGATGAGCGAGATCGCAGATCGGTCTATATCTCCGAAGGTCTGGCGCATGCTTTCCTTGCGCTGCAGGATGATTCGACGGTGATGTACTTGTGCTCGGCGGGTTACGCCCCGGACCGGGAGCACACCATCCGGGCTACCGACCCGGCACTGGGCATCACCTGGCCGAGCACGGTGTTCGGCGACGCGCTGGTGCTGTCGGAGCGGGACGCCGCGGCGCCCACACTCGATGAAGTCCGTGCGTCGGGCCTGCTGCCCACCTGGGAGGAGACCCGCACCTTCGTCGACGGGCTGCGCCGGGCGGCCGGGTCAGGCAAAGAGTAGTTCCGGGCGGCCGCGGCCCGGAGCCCGCAACCTCGAGACGTATGCGGTTGCGACGCCGTACGGCGTGTCATCGCAATGGTGTAAGTGTCGCGACGAAGCCTTGGCGCCGTCCCTTGCCAAGCCCCGATCCTATTTACTAGGATATCCAAGTATATCGCCGCGCCCCGCCACACTTCACACCATGGGACAACCGATGACCACACACATTTCGCATTTCATCGACGGCCACCGCACGGCCGGACAGTCGGTCCGCACCGCCGATGTGATGGACCCCAACACCGGCCGGGTGCAGGCCGTCGTGCCGATGGCCTCGGCCGCCGACATCGACACCGCCGTCGCATCGGCCATCGAGGCGCAGCGGGAATGGGCCGCCTGGAATCCCCAGCGCCGTGCCCGGGTGATGATGCGGTTCGTCGACCTGGTCAACCAGAACATCGACGAACTGGCCGAGACGCTGTCGCTCGAGCACGGCAAGACCGTCGCCGACTCTCGCGGCGACATCCAGCGCGGTATCGAGGTCATCGAGTTCGCGATCGGCATCCCGCACCTGCTGAAGGGCGAGTACACCGAGGGTGCCGGTGCCGGCATCGACGTCTACTCGCTGCGCCAGCCGCTGGGCGTGGTCGCCGGCATCACCCCGTTCAACTTCCCGGCGATGATCCCGCTGTGGAAGGCCGGGCCCGCGCTCGCGTGTGGGAACGCCTTCATCCTCAAGCCCAGCGAACGGGATCCCTCGGTCCCGGTGCGCCTGGCCGAGCTGTTCATCGAAGCCGGGTTGCCGGCCGGCGTTTTCCAGGTCGTGCACGGCGATAAGGAGGCCGTGGACGCCATCTTGCACCACCAGGACATCAAGGCGGTCGGCTTCGTCGGCAGCTCCGATATCGCGCAGTACATCTATGCCACTGCTGCCGCGAACGGCAAACGCGCACAGTGCTTCGGCGGCGCCAAGAACCACATGATCGTGATGCCCGACGCCGACCTCGATCAGGCGGTGGACGCACTGATCGGAGCGGGCTACGGCAGCGCCGGCGAACGGTGCATGGCGATCAGCGTTGCGGTTCCGGTGGGTAAGCAGACCGCAGACCGGTTGCGCGCCAGACTGGTTGAGCGCATCAACAACCTCCGGGTAGGCCACAGCCTGGACCCGAAGGCCGACTACGGACCACTGGTGACCGGGGCCGCGTTGAAGCGGGTGCACGATTTCATCGACCAGGGAGTCGCTGCCGGTGCCGAAGCTGTCGTCGACGGCCGTGAGCGCGCCAGTGATGATCTCCAGTTCGGTGACGCCAACCTCGAAGGTGGCTACTTCATCGGGCCGACGCTGTTCGACCACGTCACCCCGGAGATGTCGATCTACACCGACGAGATCTTCGGACCGGTGCTGTGCATCGTCCGGGCCGCCGACTACGAGCAGGCACTGGCATTGCCGTCGGAGCACGAGTACGGCAACGGCGTGGCGATCTTCACCCGCGACGGCGACACCGCACGCGACTTCACGTCGCGCGTGCAGGTCGGCATGGTCGGTGTCAACGTGCCCATCCCGGTTCCGGTGGCCTACCACACCTTTGGCGGGTGGAAGCGCTCCGGCTTCGGCGACCTCAACCAGCACGGCCCCGCGTCGATCCAGTTCTACACCAAGGTCAAGACGGTCACGTCGCGCTGGCCGTCCGGCATCAAGGACGGCGCCGAGTTCGTCATCCCCACCATGAGCTAGGGGCGGGCCCCATGCAATTCTTCGGCCTGGACGACGAAGAGCGGGACATCGCCGAGACGGCGGCCGCGTTCGCCGCCAAACACCTTGCCCCATATGCCCTGGAGTGGGACCGCACGAAGCACTTTCCCGTCGACGTGCTTCGAGACACCGCAAGGCTCGGGATGGCGGCGATCTACTGCCGGGAAGACGCCGGCGGCAGCGGTCTGCGCCGGCTGGACGCCGTGCGGATCTTCGAGCAACTGGCGATGGCCGACCCCACCATCGCTGCGTTCCTGTCGATTCACAACATGTGCGCGTGGATGGTCGACACCTACGGCACCGACGAACAGCGCAAGACCTGGATGCCACGACTGGCGTCGATGGACGTTGTCGCCAGTTACTGCCTCACCGAACCCGGTGCCGGATCCGATGCCGCTGCGCTGTGCACCCGGGCCGTCCGTGCCGGCGACGACTACGTACTCGACGGCGTGAAGCAGTTCATCTCCGGGGCCGGGGCCTCCGATGTGTACGTTGTGATGGCCCGCACCGGCGCTGACGGACCCCGCGGTATCTCGGCGTTCATCGTCGAAAAGGGCACTCCAGGGCTGAGTTTCGGCGCTGAAGAACAGAAGATGGGCTGGCACGCGCAGCCCACCGCACAGGTGGTCTTGGAGGGTGTCCGGGTGCCCGCCGACGCGATGCTGGGTGGCGCGGACGGGGAAGGCAGCGGTTTCGCGGTCGCCATGAACGGCCTCAACGGCGGCCGCATCAACATCGCCGCATGTTCGCTGGGCGGTGCACAGGCCGCCTACGACAAGGCGGCGAGCTACCTGCGGGAACGCCAGGCCTTCGGGGCCGCCCTGCTCGACGAGCCCACGGTCCGCTTCGCGCTCGCCGACATGGCCACCGCGCTGGAAACGTCGCGAACGCTGCTCTGGCGCGCGGCCACCGCCCTCGACGCCAACGCACCGAACAAGGTCGAGCTGTGCGCGATGGCCAAACGCTACGTCACCGACGCCTGTTTCGACGTTGCCGACCAGGCCCTGCAACTGCACGGCGGCTACGGCTACCTGCGCGAGTACGGTTTGGAGAAGATCGTCCGCGATCTGCGAGTGCACCGAATCCTCGAGGGAACCAACGAAATCATGCGCGTGGTCATCGGACGGGCGGAGGCGGCCCGGATCCGTGCCACGGCATAGAAAGGGTTCAGTATGACCACGATCGCGTTCCTGGGACTGGGCAACATGGGCGGTCCGATGGCGGCGAATCTGCTCGCCGCGGGGCACCGCGTGCACGGCTTCGACCCGGTGCCCGCCGCCAAGGCCGCCGCGGCCGACAAAGGCGCCACGGTGTTCGACAGCGGAGCGCAGGCCGTGGCGGAAGCCGACGTGGTGATCACCATGCTGCCCAACGGCGACCTGGTCAAACGCTGCTACGCCGAAGTGCTTCCGGCCGCAGCGCAGGGTGCGTTGTTCATCGACAGCTCCACCATCTCGGTCAACGATGCCCGGGAGGTGCACGACCTGGCCGGCTCGCGGGGGTTCGCGCAGCTCGACGCACCGGTGTCGGGCGGCGTGAAGGGCGCGGTTGCCGGCACGCTGGCCTTCATGGTCGGTGGCGACGGACCCGCGCTGGACAGCGCGCGGCCGGTGCTGGAACCCATGGCGGGCAAGATCATTCACTGCGGCGACGCCGGCGCGGGCCAGGCGGCCAAGGTGTGCAACAACATGGTGCTGGCCGTCCAGCAGATCGCGGTCGGCGAGGCATTCGTGCTCGCCGAACGCCTGGGGCTGTCGGCCCAGTCGCTGTTCGACGTCATCACGGGTGCAACGGGCAACTGCTGGGCGGTGCACACCAACTGCCCGGTACCGGGCCCGGTGCCCACGTCGCCGGCCAACAACGATTTCAAACCTGGTTTCGCGACGGCGTTGATGAACAAAGACCTGGGTCTGGCGATGGACGCGGTGTCGTCGACGGGATCCGCCGCACCGCTGGGCCGCCACGCCGCCCAGATCTATGCCAAGTTCGCCGCCGACCACGCCGACAAGGACTTCAGCGCGGTGATCGAGATGCTGCGCAACTAGTGATTTCGGTTCGCTTCCTGGCGGTCCACCACCACCTGTGCAGCCGCTCACAGCCCGCAGCGAGAAGTGGGGCGTCACCGTCGTATGCCGACCGTACCGCCGCCGCTGTCGAGAAGTCCTGATCCGCGGTGTAGTCGGTGGTGACGACCACCGTCGCCAGCCCTGCCGCACTCGCGGCACGCAACCCCGACGCGGAACCGCCGACCGCCAGTGCGCTCTCGGGACCGATTCCAAGCTCCCACAGGGCGAGCTCGTAGGTCTCGGGCTCCGGCCTGGGTCCGGCCCCGTCGTCGGCGGTGACGATGGTTTCGACGAGTCCGTCACCGACCAGCTGTCTGACCAGTGGCTCGGCCCAGGACCGCCGCCCTGAGGTCACCACCGCCACCCATACACCCGCGACGAACAGACTCATGATCAGGTCGATGAGGCCGGGTCTCGGCGATACATCACCGTCGAGAATGTGGTCATCGAACAGCGCCGTCTTGGTCCTGTGTAGTTGAGCCGCGAGCTCATCGGCCGTCTCGCCGAAGCCCCGGTTTCGGAGGTCGGCGGCGATGCGGCGTCGTTCATCGGCGATCCTCAACAGTCGCCCGTACTCTTCGACGGTCCAGGCGATGTCAACGCCGTGCGCCGCGAACGCCGCGTTGAAGGCCACCCGGTGCCCGTCGCGTTCGATATCGGCTAATGCTCCGTCCAGATCGAAGATCACCGCACGCAGCGGGCTGACATCGGCGACGGCAGGCCCCAGGTCCCACCAGAACGCCCGCGTCGGGCGGGTGTTCTCTCGGATGGCTCGCACGCCGACAGCCTGATTGAGGTGCGCGATCCGGACATCCCCCAGTGGGGGGATTCGGGGATTGAGGCGCACGACCGGCCCTAAGGTGTTGCCATGGTGACGCTGGCGAGGGGACCGGTGCGACTGGTGCTGGTCGATGATCACGAGATGGTCATCGAAGGCCTCAAGGCCATGCTCGCGGCGTTCGGAGACAGGGTGTGCGTCGTCGGGCATGCGGTCGGCGCGGAGCGTGCGCTCGGCGTCATCAGCGATCTCGACCCGGACATCGTGCTGTGCGATGTCCGGATGCAGGGCACCAGCGGACTGGACCTGTGCCTGGCCTTGCGTGAGCGTGATCCGGAACGCAAGGTCGTCATGCTGTCGGTTTACGATGACGAGCAGTACCTCTTCCAGGCGCTGCGAGTCGGCGCGTCAGGCTATCTGCTGAAGAGCATCAGCAGTGACGAGCTGGTCCGCCAGCTGGAGCTGGTCCGGACCGGAGCCACCGCGATAGACCCGGGGCTGGCGGCCCGCGCGGTCGACACCGCGGCGCGCCTGCAGCGCGACGAGTTCTGGCCCGGAGCGCGCCAGGGTCTGACCCAACGGGAAAGCGAGATCCTGTCGTACGTGGTGGCCGGCCTGTCGAACCGCGGCATCGCGAACAAGCTGATCATCGGCGACGAGACAGTCAAGACTCACCTGTCGTCGATCTACCGCAAACTCGGGGTCAGCGACCGAACCGGCGCGGTCGCCACCGCGCTGCGGGAAGGCATCTACCAGTGAACAGACCCGACGGCTCGCTGGGGCCGAACGCCGTGCGCGATCTCGTCGACGCAGATCGCGAACTGGCCCTGCTCCGCGAACTCATCCAGGCCGCCTCGAGCGGACCCGGAGTCGAACCGCTGGCCGCGGCGGCGGCACGGATGATCACCGCCGCCACCGCGAGCGACGTCTGCTTCGTGCACGTGCTCGACGACACCGACCGGTCGCTGACCCTCGCCGGTGCGACGCCGCCATTCGACCGCGAGGTGGGAAAGATCCGGTTGCCGTTGGGATCCGGTATCTCGGGTTGGGTCGCCAACCACCGCGAACCCGTCGTGATCAGCCACGACAAGGAATCGGATCCACGGTACCTGCCATTCGAATCACTGCGTGGGTCCGATTTCACGTCCATGGTTTCGGTTCCGATGGAGACCGATCCCGGCGGGCTGGTCGGCGTGCTGAACGTCCACACCGTGCAGCGACGCGAGTTCACCGCACGTGACGTGGAGCTGCTGCTGGTCATCGGCCGGCTGATCGCCGGCGCGCTTCATCAAGCCCGGCTGCATCGGCAGCTGGTGGCTCGTGAGCGCGCGCACGAGCACTTCGTCGAGCAGGTGATCGAGGCACAGGAGATGGAACGCCGCAGACTGGCCGGTGACATCCACGACGGCATCTCGCAGCGACTGATAACGCTGTCGTACCGCCTGGACGCGGCCGCGCAAGCGGTCCCCGGCGATCCGGCCATGGTCACCGAGCAACTGGACAAGGCCCGGGAACTCGTCGAGTTGACGCTGCAAGAAGCGCGCGCAGCGATCGGCGGGCTGCGGCCGCCCGTCCTCGACGACCTCGGCCTGGCCGGCGGATTGGCCAGCCTGGCTCGCTCGATCCCGCAGATCGATCTGGAACTGGAACTGGCCGACAGTCGCCTCCCCGAGCATATCGAGCTCGCGCTGTACCGCATCGCGCAGGAATGCCTGCAGAACGTCGTCAAACACGCCGAGGCCACGGTGGCCAGACTGAGTCTGGCCGTGAACGAAGACACTGCGCGGCTCGAAATCGTCGATAACGGAGTCGGTTTCGACACGTTCGAGCATCCGCTGGGCGGCGACGAGATGGGTGGCTACGGTCTGCTGTCGATGGCCGAACGCGCCGAACTGGTCGGCGGGCGGTTGAACATCAGGTCGCGGCCCGGGTCCGGGACGGCGGTCACCGCGACGATCCCGTTGCCGTCGGTTGCCGGCCAGGGCCCAGGGCGAGCCGAACGCTAGAAGTCTCCCGCACTGCGGCGCAGCGTCTCTATCGAAGACACCAGCGCTTGCGCATCGTCGGCTGACATTCCGATGTCGGCGAATACCTCGCTGTTCAAAGTCGCTGTGGCGTCCTCGACGGTCGAACGACCGAGTTCGGTGATCGTCACCAGTGTCGTCCGCCCGTCGGTCGGGTGCGGCACCCGCTGCACCAGCCCGTCGGCTTCCAGCCGCCGGATCGCGTGCGTCACGCTGGTGACGTGGACCTGGAGCCGATCTGACGCCTTGGTGATCGGCAGGGCACCGGTGCGGCTGAACGCCAGCAGGCGCAGCAACTCGAATCGCGAAAAGCTCAGGTCATAGGGTCGCAACGCGGTCTCGACCCGGGCGAGCAGAATCTGGTGGGCCCGCATCACCGACGTCACCGCCACCATGCCCTCGGCTACCTCACCCCACCCGGCACGCTCCCAGTTGGCGCGTGCCGCGGCGATCGGGTCGCGCTTATCCGGTTGCGGGGAATCCGACGACATCAGCCCATTCATACCGCATGGATCGTTATGCAATGACAGTCGGCAGACCCCGCACACCGAGACGGAGCGCGAAAGAGAACTACCGCACCGCCGAGATCGCCGTCAGCACAGCGCGGGTAGAGGCACGACCACCCACGGTGATCCGCACCGCACCGTCGGCGTAGTGCCGGACCTGCGGGCCCGCATCGTCGAAGACCTCGCGCCAAGGCCGACCCGCGGGTGGCAGGTACACGAAGTTCGCGTGCGCATCGGTGCTGTACACACCAGCTGCCCGAAGCCGCATACAAAGATGGCGACGCTCCGCGCCGATCAGCCGGATCCGCTGCTGCAGTTGATCTTCGGCATCGTAGGAGGCGGCCACCGCGACCAGGCTGGTGATGCCCATCCCGAACGGCAGCTGCATCCTCCACAGCTTGTCGGTCAGTTCCAGCGATCCGAACCCGTAGCCGATCCGCAGCCCGGCCAGCCCGTACGCCTTGGAGAAGGTGCGCAACACGACCACATTCGGGAAGCGACGCACCAGCGCCGGAGCGTCGATCCGGTGCTCAGGCGAGGTGTACTCGATATACGCCTCGTCGAGCAGCACGATCGTGTCGGAAGGCACCCGCCGCAGGAATCTTTCGACCTCCGCCGCGGATTCCAGGGTGCCGGTGGGATTGTGGGGTCGGCACAGCACGACCACCCGCGCCGTTGCGGCGGCCTCGGCCAGCGCATCCAGATCCTGGTGGCCATGTTGGTCCAATGGCACGGTTACCGCGATCAGCCGGGCCATCTCCGCGAAGATCGGGTACCCGTCGAATGTCGGTGTTGCCATCACAATGCGATCGCCCGGATCGGTCAGCGCGTGCAGTATCTGCATCACCACGCCAGTGGCGCCGGCGCCCAGCACCACTTGTTGTTCGTCAACGCCGATATGGCCGGCGATCAGGCTGCGCAGCCGTTCGGGCAGGAACTCCGGGTACCGGTTCGCGGCGTCGATCGACTGCACCAGCGCGGAGCGCACGCCCGGCAGCGGTGCGAACGGATTCTCGTTGAGCGACAACGCCAACGGATCCACCGAGTCAGGCAGTGCTTCGACTGCGTCGGCCACCTTCCGCATCGGCATCGCCATCAGCTCCGGCCGCCCCAGCGCACTGCGGCCGCGCCGGCGAAATCGCCGGCGTGGGCGAACGCGGCCATCAACACCACATCGCCGGCAGCGATCTGGCCGTCAGTGATCGCGCGATCGAAGTTGATCGGTATCCCGGCGCCGAACAGGTTGCCGCACTCGTCGAACGTGTCGCGGTGGCGTTCCTTCGGAAGTTCGAGCGCCTCCCGCCAGTTACGCAGGAAGACCCGGTTCGGCTGGTTGGTGACGAGCAGGTCAATATCCTTGGGCTTCATGCCAATTCGGTCGCAGACACTCAAAGCCACCTCGGGCACCTGCCGGTTGCCGCGGGCCAGCACCTTGGTGATCTTGGTCTCGGTGAAGCCGATGCAGCCCTCGCCGGGACCCGGTTGCCACCACTTGCGCGGCGGGTCGATGGCGATCGTCATATCCCCGGCGTACTCGCCGAAGGTGCGGCACTCGACGTCGAGAATGGGCGATTCGTCCGACAGGGTGACCAGTGCCACCGCGGCACCATCACCGGGAACAGAGGCTTGTGCCTTTTTCCGCACCCCTTCCTGGTCGAAGATCTGCCCCGCCGCGTTCTGCGCGATCGCGATCAGCGCGGTCTGGCCCGCTCCGGACGCCAGCAGCTGGCGTGCCACCTTGAGGCCCAGCACGAACGCCGCGCACCCGCCGTTGTGCAGGTCGAGCACCCAGTCGGGCCGCATCCCGAGTCGGTGGGCGACTTCGCCGCCGCCGCCGTAGATCGGCATGTCCGGCATCTGGGTGTGCGTGATCAGGACGTCGACTCCTGCGATGACGTCCTCGCCGTGCCGCTCGATCAGACCGGCAGCCGCCCGCTCGATCATGTCGGTCGCCGACTCGTCCTCGGCGACATGATGGCGGAAGCTCGGCGCGCGGAACATCAGGTTGTCGCGCAACTCGTCGGCGCTGGCGAACTGGGCGTAGTAGTCGGTACCGATCGGTTCCCCGGGCAGATAGCTGGAAACATCGACCAGGCTGACGGTTGGCTCACTCATGGCGCTACTCATCTCATCCAGACCGGTGTCACCGGCAGGCCGTTGTGGTGGCGGTACTCGGCGATTGCCTTGAGGTTCTTCAGTTCCAGAAGATGGCCGGCGCCGAACATGTCCCAGAAATCGCCGACCCATACCGGACGCTCCTTCGGGGCGGTCTCCGGGTAGGGATTGTTGTCGTAGAACGGATGATGGCAGTTGGTCCACAGCACGACCGAACCGGGCTTGTCGAGTACCACCTGCGCGTCGATGACCCGCATCAGGTAGATCATCCACAGGTGCTTGCCCTGGTCCCAGGCGCAGTGGTAGTCGACGGTGCGGGCCTGCTCGTTGCTGACCGTGCGGGTGTAGATCTCGGTCTCCGACCCGAGCCGGTCGTAGGCGAGCCACAGACCCGGCTCGTCAGTGGGTGTGAAGCCGCGCAGGCTGTAGGTCCACTCCTCCAGGCTGCGGGTGTCGGACAGGTAGTCGAACAGCTCGTCGGGCGGACAGTCGATGTAGTCCTGAACCGTGCAGTACTCGCCGAACACCTGGTCGTGCGGGTACACCGACCGCATCATCTCCATGATGATCGGGGTGGCCTTCTCGCGGGGGCTCGTCTCGATACGGACCACGCCGTCGATCGGCTCTTCGGTTCCGGCGTGAGTGGCTATATCGTCAAGCGCTGGTAATGACATCGGTACGGTTCTCCTTCGTTGAGAGTGGTTGTTTGGCAGCGGAATTGAGTACAGACGAGCTCAGAAATGGTGCGAACGGCGGAATCTCGTCGGCGGAACACTCCACGCTGACGACCGAGGGGCCGTCGACGTTCAGCGCCGTCTGCAATGCCGCGGGCAGCTGCCCGATCTCGGCCACGTCGACAGCGGGTAGGTCGGGGAACATCGCGGCCAACCCGGCGCCCAGGTGGCTGGGACGGAATCGGTTGTAGCTGTACAGGTCGTCGTAGAAGACTTGTTCGCGGGTGACGCACATGGCGTGCGCGTTGTTGTTGAACAGCACGAAGGTGACCGGCAGCCGGTACTGCACCGCGGTATGGACTTCCATACCGTGCATGAAGAACGCGCCATCCCCGGCGACCACGACGGTGCGCCGCTGCCGGCCGAACGCCATACCGATGCCGGCGCCGAAACTGTAGCCCATGCCGCCCATACCGAGTGCGACGACGAACCTGCCGGAACGGCGGACGGGCAGATGGTGGATGGCCGCGGCGCCGGTGTTGCCGGCATCGACGACGACATCCACGCCGTCGGGCAGCGCAGCGTCCAGCACGGTCATGGCTTCTCGGTATCGGATGCCCGGCCCGTCGAACGGTGGTGGCGTCAGTTCGCCGCGCGGCGCCGGGCCGGGCACCCGTAGTCCGGTGGGCCGGTACTCCCCGGATAGCGCCTGAGTCAGCGACGAGAGCGATCCGCGCAGGTCGTCGGTGTGGACGTGGGTGCTCGGCAGGTAGGGCGGCGCCGAGCCGATCGAGATCATCGGGATCCCGGCCAGCGCATCGTCCAGGCCGCCGCGAGCGGTGACCGACAGCCGGGTTCCGACCAGCAGGCACAGCGCGCTGTCCGTGATCGCCTCGGCCACCCCGGGATGGCCCATCACCCCGGTCACGCCCAGCGCTGACGACGAGCCGAGGCCGGGCGATCCGCTGACGTCCTTGGCGTCGGGAACGGTGGCCACCTGTGCACTCAACAGGGCGCGTAACTCCTCGAGTTCGGCGCGGGCGTCGTGGCGGGCGACCTGCTCTCCGGCGATGATGGTGACCGGTCCGCGGGCGCTGCGCAACGCGTGGGCGATCAGGTGCGGATCACCTGGTCGCGCCGGCTGAGTCCGATGTCGCCGGTCCAACGGCTCCGGTGTTTGGACCCCGGGCGTGACGTACCCGTCGACGTCGACCAGGCCTTGCTGCACATTCTTGGGTAGCAGCAGCACCGCCGGGCCGCCGCGCTTGGCAGCGGCGACGGCCTCCGGCAGCGCCGCGACGATCTCGCCGGGGCTGAGCACCCGCCGGCAGTACAACGACACCGCAGCGAACAGGGCTTCGGCGTTGAGCGAGCCATTATGGCCACTGGTGTCCTGGAAGCTGCCCCGCCCGTCCAGGGTGGTTGGCGCTTGGCCCACAAGCGCCAGCACTGGGACCCGACTGGCCAGCGACTCCCCCAGCCCCGGCACCAGGTTCAGCGCTCCGCCGCCCGATGTCGCCGCGACTACTCCCAGTCGGGCACCGCCGCGGCTGTAGCCGTCGGCCATCGTGGCGGCGGAGAACTCGTGTTTCGCCAGCACAGCGGTGACGTCGTCACAGAAGTGCGCCGCGTCGTAGAGGTCTTCGATGTTGGCGCCGTCGACGCCGAAGATGTGGTCGACGCCGTCCGCGGCAAGGTATTCGACGATGTGGTCGACCACCCGATATTGCCTGGACACCTACTCCCCTGCCTCTCTCACCCCTGTCGGTGACACGACTCACAAGTGACCCTCGTTCACCCGGGCTCCACCTGCGTCTCTAGCTATTCGGAGCAGACCCCGGCCCGGATGGGTGGAAATGTGGCGAGAGAGTCGAGCCCGCTCGGGCAGAGCCTCAGCTGACACGACTCGCGAGCAACCGCGACTCACCTGAAGGTTGGGTTCACAGATTTCGCTGGAGCAGCACGTCTCCGGTATCGGCGGAGATCACCTGCACCGCCACGATCTCGTCGATCGGCATCGACGTGCTGCCGGCCGGTACCGCGGTGACGCCGGACAGCGCCATCCACGTCGCCAACTGGGTATGGCTGCCGTCACGGCCCACCGCCACCATGGCCAGCTTGTCCCCGGCGTCGTCGTCGTGGTGGTCGGTGTCCGCGGGCGATTCGTCGTAGGTGCACGCCATCTCGATACGGGTGCCCCAACCGTGACTGGTCAGCGAGACCGTCGCCGCCAGGCCAGACGGTGCCGTCTGGGTCATCGTCAGCGCCGTCGCCGTCGCCCGCGGCGGTGTCGGTACCGGTGTGACCGGGCCCGGGCGGATCGCGATCAGCACCCCGACGGCCAGCACCACGGCCGCCGCAGCGGTGACCATCCACGTCAGCAGCCATGACCGGCGGCGCCGCCCGCTCACCTTGGACAACAACGATTCCAGCAGCTCGGGCCGTAGCGGCGGTGGCTCCAGCGCGCCGTCATCGGCGGCGGTCATTTCGTCGCGGTCGAGCAGCGCCAGCAGGGCCGGCACACCACTGAGTTCAGCCACTGCCGAGCGGCAGGGCACACACGTGCTCAGATGCGCCTCGTACTCGCGGCGCTCGGTGCTCGACAGCGAGCCCAGCACATAGGCGGCGTCCCACAGGAGGTACGGATCGGCGTCGCCGCCGAACCGCGCTCCGCCGCCCGGGGGCGCGCCGCGCCCGGAGAACTCGGTCACCGCGTCACCCCCATCTCCTGCAGTGTCAGCCGGAGCGCGCGGACGGCGTAGTGCATCCTCGACTTCACCGTGCCTTCAGCTATCTCCAGATCATCGGCGATCTGCGCTGTCGTCCAGCCCAGATAGTACGAGCGTCGTATCACCGCACGGTGCTCGATGGACAGTTGCGCCAGCGCGTCGCCGAGCAGCAGCCGGTCGAGCGCGGCGTTGACTTCGTCCGGTCCCGCGTGTTCGGGTGCACGAGCGGTGTCCATCGAGTCGGTTTCCCTGCGGAACCTCGCGCTGCGACGTTCGTCGATGATCATGTTGCGGGCGACGGTGAAGAGCCAGGCCCGTGCCGACCTCTCGCTGTCGGCGGTCACCTCTGGGTGCTGCCAGGCGCGCAGCAGCGTCTCCTGCACGACGTCTTCGGCGCGGGCCGGGTCACCGGTCAGACGTACGGCATACCGCCACAGCGCTGCGGCGTGCTCCTCGTACAGCACGCGCATCAACGCCGTTTCCGGAGCCGTCTGGCCGGCGACATCAGGCACCGGATCGTCCATCACCAACCTCCCGCCGTTGACACGAGATGGGCGGCGGCCGGGTTCAGTTTGCTCCACTGCCCCGCCGGCTGCACCGAGAGGCTAGGCGGTCAGAATCCGGGGCCCGTCTTCCGTCACCGCTACCGTGTGCTCCCAGTGCGCCGCGCGGGACCCGTCGGCGGTGGCGACCGTCCACTCGTCGTCCAGGATGACCGTCTTCACCGTGCCCAGCGTGAGCATGGGTTCGATGGCCAGTACGGACCCGGGCACCAGCAACGGCCCGCGGCCAGGGGGGCCCTCATTGGGCAGGAACGGGTCCATGTGCATCTGCCGACCGATGCCATGGCCGCCGTAGGACGCGACGATACCGAACTTGCGGTCGTAGGTGACCTCGGCGGCGCGGGTGCCGCACTCGATCGCGTGGGAGACATCGCCGAGTCGGTTACCGGGCAGCATCGCGGCAATACCGGCTTCCAGCGCTTCCCTGGTCGCCGCGGACAACGCCTCGTCGGCAGGGATGAGCGCGCCGACACCGAAAGTGACGGCCGCGTCCCCGTGCCAGCCGTCGATGATCGCACCGCAGTCGATGGACACCAGATCGCCGTGGGCGAGCGTTTCCGCGGCCGACGGAATGCCATGGACCACGCGATCATTGACCGAGGCGCAGATCGTCGCCGGGTAGCCGTGATAGCCCAGGAACGACGGGGTGCCGCCGGCGTCACTGATGACCGCTTCGGCGATCCGGTCAAGGCTCAGGGTGGACACCCCGGGTGCCGCGGCCTCGCGGACGGCGCGCAACGTGGCGGCCACCAATGCACCGGCCGCTGCCATCGCATCGAGTTCACCGGCGCTGCGCTGCGGCACGACCTTTCGGTTGCGCAACCTCGGCAGAGAAACCATCTCTACTTGCTCAGCACTCGATCCTTGGCCTAGCGGCCAAGTGCGCGCAACGCGCGTGCGAACACTTCGTCGACCGTGCCCACGGCGTCGACGGTCCTCAGCTCGCCGTGGTAGTAGTCCAGCAGCGGCGCGGTCTCGTCGCGGTAGACATTCATCCGGTTGATGATGACGTCTTCGGTGTCGTCGGCGCGGCCACGCTCCTTGAGCCGCTCCAGCAGCACGTCCTCGGAGACGCGGAACTCCAGCACCGCGTCGATCTTGGTGTTGCGTGCCTCCAGCATGTCGTGCAGCGCCTCGGCCTGCTCGACCGAGCGGGGAAAGCCGTCCAGGATGAAGCCGTCGGCTACGTCGGGTTCGTCGAGGCGGTCGTCGACGAGCGCATTGGTCAGGCTCGACGGCACCAGGTCACCGGCGTCGAGGTAACCCTTGGCCTTCAGCCCGAGCTTCGTGCCGGCGCCGATGTTGCGCCGAAACAGATCGCCCGTGGAGATCTGCGGAACCCCGAGCTTGTCGGCCAGTCGCTGGGCCTGCGTGCCCTTACCCGCGCCGGGCGCTCCGAGCAAAACGATTCTCACTTGAGGAACCCTTCATAGTTGCGCTGCATGAGCTGGCTCTCGATCTGCTTGACCGTATCCAGACCGACGCCGATCATGATCAGAACCGCCGTGCCGCCAAACGGCAGGTTCTGCACGGCACCGGTGTTGCCGATCTGCAGGAAGAGGTTCGGCAAGACCGCGATCACGCCGAGGTAGATGGAGCCCGGCAACGTGATCCTGCTCAGCACGTAGCGCAGATAGTCGGCGGTCGGCTTTCCCGGCCGGATACCGGGAATGAAGCCGCCGAATTTCTTCATCTCGTCGGCACGCTCATCGGGATTGAACGTGATCGAGACATAGAAATAGGTGAAGAAGATGATGAGGCCGAAGTAGATCGCGATGTAGGCGGGGCTGCTCGGATTGGTCAGGTAGTTGGCGACGAACTTGTCCCACCAGCCAGTGCCCGCCCCGCCGCGTCCGCTCTGGATCAGCTGCGTGATCAGGTGCGGGATATAGATCAGTGAGGACGCGAAGATGACCGGGATGACGCCGGCCTGGTTTACCTTCAGCGGCAGATACGTCGACGTGCCGCCGTACATCCGCCTGCCGACCATGCGCTTGGCGTACTGCACCGGAATACGCCGTTGGCCCTGCTCGACGAACACCACGCCGATGATGATGATCAGCGCCGCGATGCAGACCATGGTGAACACCAGGCCGCCGCGGCTGTCCAGGATCGTCTTGCCCTCAGCGGGGATGCGCGCGGCGATGCCGGCGAAGATCAACAGCGACATACCGTTGCCGATGCCACGTTCGGTGACCAGCTCGCCCATCCACATCACCAGGGCGGCACCCGCCGTCATCACCAGCACGATGACGATCAGGGTGAAGATCCGGGTGTTGTCGAGGATGTCCACCGAGCAGTTCTGCAGCAGCCCGCCATTGGCGGCCAGCGCGACGATGCTGGTGGCCTGCAGGATGGCCAGGGCAATCGACAGATAACGCGTGTACTGGGTCATCTTGGCCTGACCGGCTTGTCCTTCTTTGCGTAGCTCCTCGAACCGCGGAATCACCACGGTGAGCAGCTGCACGATGA
>CAZDYH010000036.1:0-20538 GCA_964509355.1 uncultured Mycobacterium sp. | reverse complement strand
TGCGGTGGTGCGTTCGGTGGGCAGCGGTTTCCTGCGCGGCCCTGGGGGTCCGTTGACCGACGGCGAAGTGATCGACGCCGCCGGCCTGCGCATCAAGGTGCTGGCCACCCCGGGGCATACCGCCGACTCGGTGTCGTTCGTGCTCGACGACGCTGTGCTGACCGCCGACACCGTGTTGGGCCGGGGCACAACCGTCATCGACACAGAAGACGGCAGCCTGGCCGAGTACCTGGAGTCGCTGAATCGGCTGCGCGGTCTGGGCCGACGCACCGTGCTGCCCGGGCATGGGCCCGACCTGGCCGACCTGGAAGCAGTCACGTCGATGTACCTGGCGCACCGCGAAGAACGTCTCGATCAGGTGCGCGGCGCGCTGCGGACGCTCGGTGACGACGCCACCGTTCGCCAGATCGTCGAACACGTCTATACCGACGTCGACGAGAAGCTGTGGGACGCGGCCGAATGGTCCGTGCAGGCGCAGCTGGACTACCTGCGCGGCTGACCGCAATATCCATTCGGCGCGAAACCGTCAGCGGGCGCGCCTCGCCAGGCGCTCGGAGTCCGAGATCAGCACGCTCTTGCCGTCCAGCCGGATCCAGCCGCGGTGGGCGAAATCGGCCAGGGCCTTGTTGACCGTCTCCCGGGACGCGCCGACGAGCTGCGCGATCTCCTCCTGGGTCAGGTCGTGAGTGACCCGCATGGCGCCGCCTTCCTGGGTACCGAAGCGCTGGGCCAGCTGCAGGAGCTGCTTGGCGACCCGGCCGGGCACATCGGTGAAGATCAGGTCGGCCAGGTTGTTGTTCGTCCGGCGCAGCCGGCGCGCCAGCACCCGCAGCAGTTGCTCGGCGATCTCGGGCCGATCGGCGATCCACCCCCGCAACGCGTCGCGGTCCATCGACACCGCCCGTACCTCGGTGATCGTCGTCGCGCTCGATGTCCGCGGTCCCGGATCGAAGATCGACAACTCACCGAACATGTCGGACGGGCCCATGATGGTCAACAGGTTCTCACGGCCGTCCGGTGAGCGGCGGCCGATCTTGACCTTCCCCGAGATGATGATGTACAGCCGGTCGCCTGGCTCGCCTTCGGCGAACACGGTGTGCCCGCGCGGGAAGTCGACGGGCTGCAATTCATTGGTCAGCGCGGATACGGCGCTGGGTTCGACCCCCTGGAAGATTCCGGCCCTGGCCAGGATCTCGTCCACGTTGCCCCTCTTAAGCTCTTGGATGGTAGGTGCGTAGGCGCTGACCAACCTCTAATCGTTCACAGGAACAATCAGGAGGTAGGCCGTTTCGCGACGTGCCAACGCTACACACGATTGGCATGTCGAGTCGGCTGAAACTGCGGATTCGCTGCGCCTTGGCTCAATGAATCCGGGTCGGCAAACCCGGCTCGTCGGCCAAGACGCCGAAAGAAGAATCGTGCCCGCGGCGACGGTGCAGGCAATCCAGTGCCCCGGGCATCCCCTCTCGGGCCAGCGTGCTCACGTCAGCGGGTTCGGCCTGCGCGAGGAATTCGGCGACATCGGTGGCCGTGACGGTATCGCGGTTGAGGCCGGATTCGAGTCGCTCCAGCCCGAAGGTCGCCAGCATCAGCAACCCGGGAATGAACGCCACCAGCAGCAACCAGGACACAAGGGGAAAGTAAACACGGACAAGGTCTCAGCGGGATCACGAATTGTCACCCGCCTGCCGCACCGCCGCGATCGTCGTCAGTACGCTGACAGGGTGACAGTGGGTAAGGTCGCACACAGCGCCAAGTCAGCTGATGACACACCGGCGGCGAATGTGACGGCTCGGCGCCGGCCCGCGAAGAAATTCACCTCGGAAACCCACCTCGGCTTGGTGCGGCGCGCACGTCGAATGAATCGCGCACTGGGGCAAGCGTTCCCGCACGTGTACTGCGAGTTGGACTTCACCACGCCACTGGAGCTGGCGGTGGCGACGATCCTGTCGGCACAGAGCACCGACAAACGGGTCAACCTGACCACCCCGGCGCTCTTTGCCCGTTACCGGACCGCACTGGATTACGCGCAAGCGGACCGCTCTGAAGTCGAAAACCTCATCCGCCCCACCGGTTTCTACCGCAACAAAGCCACCTCGTTGATCCGACTCGGGCAAGCCTTGGTGGAACGGTTCGACGGCGAGGTGCCGGCGACTATGGACGAGTTGGTGACGTTGCCCGGTGTCGGTCGCAAGACCGCCAACGTCATACTCGGCAACGCCTTCGACATCCCGGGAATCACCGTCGACACCCACTTCGGGCGGCTGGTGCGGCGGTGGCGATGGACCGCCGAAGAAGACCCGGTCAAGGTGGAGCGCGCGGTCGGGAAACTGATCGAGCGCAACGAGTGGACGTTGCTGAGTCATCGCGTGATCTTCCACGGGCGCCGGGTGTGCCATGCCCGCCGCCCGGCGTGCGGGGTGTGCGTGCTGGCCAAGGACTGCCCGTCCTTCGGCGCCGGTCCCACCGACCCACTCGTGGCCGCCCCGTTGGTCAAGGGACCCGAGGCCGAGCATCTGCTTGCGCTGGCCGGGCTGTGACGAGCCGGCCCGCACGACACGAATGAGCAGATCAACCCGTTGGACCGTCGCGGTCGTCGCGGTGGTGGCCGTTCTGGTCACGGCCCTGGTGACCCAGTTGGGCCAGGCACCGTCGCCCACCGCGACGATGCCGACACCGGCTGACCGCGAACACCGCGACGCCGATACCGCGGAGGCACTGGCCGAACCCCGGCGCAGGGCCGACCTCGAGCCGTGCCCTTCCGGCGTGGACAGTCCCGGCCCGAAGGCGCTGCGCGGGGTGGTCGTGGAATGTGCGGCCGATGGCGCGGCCGTGGACGTCGCCCGCACGGTAGCCGGTCGTCGGGTGGTCATCAACCTGTGGGCCTACTGGTGCGCGCCATGCGCTGCTGAGCTGCCCGCGATGGCCGACTATCAACAGCGTGTCGGCCCCGATGTGATGGTGGTGACGGTGCACCAGGACGAGAACGAGAGAGCCGCGCTGATTCGGCTGGCGGAGTTGGGCGTCCGGCTGCCCACCCTGCAGGACGGCCAACGCCGGATCGCGGCGGCGCTGCGGGTTCCGAACGTGATGCCCGCGACCGTCGTACTGAGAGCGGACGGTAGCGTTGCCAAGATCCTGCCGCGCGCTTTCGCCAGTGCCGACGAAATCGCTGCCGCGGTCGGAGACTCTGTGCGATGACGCACAGAATGAGCGAGTGCGATGAGAGCCGAGAGATAGGGGTGTCGGTGAGCGCAGCGCATCCGCTGGCCCCCGATGTCGGCCCGTCCTGGCTACGGCCACTGGTCGACAACGTCGGTCGAGTTCCCAACGCATACCGACGGCGGCTGCCCCCCGAGGTGCTGGCGATGGTGACCGCGGCGAACTCGGGAGCCGCGCTCACCGGCGCCGGTCGCGATGCCGCGGTGCTGGTGCTCTTCTCCGGACCTGAGGCGGGCGACGGTGCAGGCGGGGTCCCCGGCAGTGTTCCTGACGAAGCCGACCTGCTGGTGACCGTGCGCGCCGCCACCCTCCGCCACCACGCCGGCCAGGCGGCTTTTCCCGGTGGCGCGACCGATCCCGGTGACCACGGGCCGGTGGCCACCGCGCTGCGCGAAGCGCAGGAGGAAACCGGGATCGACATCAGCCGGTTGTACCCGCTCGCCACCCTCGAGCGGATGTTCATCCCGCCGTCGGGTTTCCATGTCGTCCCGGTGCTGGCCTATTCGCCGGACCCGGGGCCGGTGGCCGTCGTGGACGAGGCCGAAACCGCGATCGTGGCGCGGGTTCCGTTGCGCGCCTTCATCAATCCGCGCAACCGGATCATGGTCTACCGAAGCACTTTCAGTAGTCGCTTCGCCGGTCCCGCGTTCCTGCTGAACGAAATGCTGGTGTGGGGATTCACCGGTCAGGTGATCTCGGCGATGCTCGATGTGGCCGGCTGGGCGCAGCCATGGGACACCGGAAACATTCGGGAGCTGGACGAGGCGATGGCGCTGGTCGACGCCGAGAGTGACACCCGACGATGACGTCGTCGCAGTGGCTGGATATCGCCGTGCTTGCGGTCGCCTTCGTCGCGGCCATCTCGGGCTGGCGCTCCGGCGCACTGGGCTCGCTGTTGTCGTTCGTCGGCGTACTGCTCGGCGCGATCGCCGGGGTGCTCCTGGCGCCGCATATCGTCAACCACATCAGCGGCCCGCGCACCAAGCTGTTCGCCGCGCTCTTCTTGATCCTGGCGCTGGTCGTCATCGGCGAGGTGTCCGGCGTGGTCCTGGGTCGGGCCGTGCGCGGCGCGATCCGCAGCCGCGGCGTGCGCACCGTCGACTCCGTCATCGGCGTGGCTTTGCAACTGGTCGTGGTGCTGGTTGCGGCCTGGTTGCTGGCCACGCCGCTGACGTCGGCGGACCAACCGAACCTTGCCGCCGCGGTCCGCGGGTCCAGGGTGCTGGCACAGGTCGACGAAGTGGCGCCGAACTGGCTGAAAACGGTGCCGAAGCGGCTGTCGGCATTGCTGGATACCTCCGGTCTGCCCGACGTGTTGCAGCCGTTCGGCCGTACGCCGATCGTCAATGTCGACGCGCCGGACGCGGCGCTGGCCGACGCCGCCGTCGTCGCCTTCGCCCGGCCGAGTGTGGTGAAGATCCGCGGCGTCGCGCCCGGCTGCCAGAAGGTGCTCGAAGGTACCGGATTTGTGATCGCCCCGAACCGGGTGATGTCCAATGCGCACGTGGTGGCCGGCTCCGACAGCGTCACGGTCGATGCGGGCGGCCAGAGCTATGACGCCAGCGTGGTGTCCTATGACCCGAACGCCGATATCTCCATCCTCGATGTCCCTGATCTGCCGGCAGCTCCACTGGCATTCGCCGAGGCGGCGGCGCCGACCGGTACCGACGCCCTGGTGCTCGGGTATCCCGGCGGCGGCGAGTTCGTGGCCACGCCGGCCCGGATCCGGGAGATCATCGAGCTCAATGGCCCCGACATCTATCGTTCCACGACCGTGAAGCGCGAGGTGTACACGATCAGGGGCACTGTGCGGCAAGGTAATTCGGGTGGCCCACTGATCGACCGTAATGGGCGCGTACTCGGCGTGGTGTTCGGGGCCGCCGTCGACGACGCCGACACCGGATTCGTGCTGACGGGCAAAGAGGTGTCGCGTCAGTTGGCGAAGATCGGCAACACCGCAGCTGTGCCCACCGGGGCGTGCGTGTCCTGACGCGCTGCGCGCTACCTGACCTGGGGCGTGCCGTGCACCTGTGCCAGGAACCTGCTCAGGTGTCCGTTGACTTCCGCCGGGGCCTCTTCGTGACTGAAGTGCCCGGCGCCGCCGATGGACACGTAGCGCCCGTGCGGTGCGTAGCGCTGCGTGCGATCGACTGCATCGGCGAGCACGTAGGGGTCCGCATCGCCGTGCAGGTGCAGCATCGGGACGGCCAGCTGGCGGTCCATCGCGCGCATGAACCGATGCCCCTCACCGCGGAGCTGGCTGCGTACCGCCCACCGCTGATACTCCAGCGCCGAGTGTGCCGCCGACGGGATCTGGATGGCCCGCCGCAGATGGCTGATTGTCTCTGAGAAGTCTTCGGAGGCAAGCCATTTGCCGCTCGCCCGGCTGCGCACCAGGCGCTCGATCTCGTCGGCGTTGTGTCGTGTCAGGAAGCGTTCCGGCCAGATCGGCAGCTGGTAGCTCAGCAGCGATGGCAGCAGCGCCCGTCCCTGGTCGCGCCGGGTCAGCGCCGACCGGCGCAGCGCGGCGGGATGGGGGGAACTGACCAGCGCGATCGCACGTACCAGGCGCGGGTGCAGTACCGAGGTGGCCCAGCAGACCAGTCCACCTTCGGCATGACCGACCAGGGTGGCCGACGAGTGGCCGAGGGCCCGGATCAGGCCTGCGGTGTCTCCAGCCAGCGTCCAGCCGTCATAGCCGCGGGGCGGTTTGTCGCTGCCGCCGTATCCGCGCAGGTCGACCGCGACAACCCGGGCCCCGGTCAGCGCACGCAACTGGTGGCGCCATGACCACCAGAACGAGCCGAAACCGTGCAGCAGGATCACCAGCGGCCGCGCGGCCGCCTCCGCCCGGGGACCAGGGCTGTCGGCCTCTGCCTCCACGACGTGGAAGCGGATGCCGTTGGCGTGCACGTCGAGATGGCGCCACGGCCCGCCGATACGGGTCACCGACGGATCAGGCGGCGGCATCTACCAGCCCGACGGATCGGTCGGTGCGTCGGCTCGGACCTGGCCGTTGGTAGTCAGCGCTTTCGCCGGCGTTCTGTCGTGGCCCACGAACGCCGATCGGGTCTCCTTGACCGATTCGATGGTCTGCTGCGGTCCCCGGATGCGGCGCACCTTCAGGTAGCCCAACAGCGCCAGCACCACCGTCGTCAGCACCATGACGCCGAACACGATCAGGAACGCGGTCCACCGCCACAGCCAGGTGTCGAGCAGTTCGGCGACGAAGAAGAAGAAGAAGAAGGTGCTGTAGAACAGCACCACCAGGGCCAGGATGAAGAAGATGCTGCCCGTGAGCCCCTTCTTCACATCTCGGGTGATCTCGGCCCGCGCCAACTCGACTTCGGCCCGCACCAGCGTCGACACCTGACTGGTCGCATCCCTGACCAGATCGCCGATCGACGGATTGGCCGGAACGGCGTGCGGATCCACCAGCGGTATCGAGGTCACCGTGGTGGGCACCCCATTATTGCGATCACCATTGCTCACGAACGGTCCTCCAGATGTCGCTGTCGTCGCGGTTCATGTTGCCATGCGGTGCCGGGGCAGACGGGAGAAGTCGACCAGCGGGCCGGGCCAACTCCCAGATACCCGCTGAGCTGGGACGGAAGTTGCGGTTGTGGCCACGGTAGACTGTGGATACCTCTCAACGCGGGTCGGGCCCGGCAGGATGGAGAATTCATTGCGCACCGCGCACCGCTGGCAGCTGGCTGTGGCGGCAGCGATCGTGCCCTTGGCCGCGTTACTGCCGCTCACCGCTGCGGTGGCCCACGCCGACGGCAAGGTACCGCTTGGGGGTGGTTCCGGCATCGTCATCGACGGCGACACAATGTGCACGCTGACCGCGATCGGCACGGACAACGCCGGCAACCTGATCGGCTTCACCTCCGCGCACTGTGGCGGCCCTAACGCCCAGGTGGCTGCGGAGGGTGCCGAAGACCAGGGCACGCTCGGGACCATGGTGGCGGGTAACGACGGCCTGGACTACGCGGTGATCAGGTTCGACCCGGCCAAGGTGCAGCCGGTGCCGCAGGTCGGCAGCTTCGAGATCGACGGCATCGGCCCCGATCCGGCCTTCGGCGATATCGCCTGCAAGCTGGGCCGCACCACCGGTTACTCCTGTGGCGTGACGTGGGGTCCGGGCACCGACCCGGGCACCATCGTCAACCAGGTATGCGGGCGACCCGGCGACTCAGGAGCACCGGTCACCGTCAACAACATGCTGGTCGGCATGATCCACGGCGCATTCACCGAGGACCTGCCGACCTGCGTGATCAAGTTCATCCCGCTGCACACTCCGGCGGTGACCATGTCGATCAACGCGATACTCGACGACCTGGCCGCCAGAAATCGTCCGGGAGCCGGATTCGTCCCGGTCCCCGTGTAGGCGCAGTCACCCAGGGGCAGCTACTTGCTGGCTCTGATCGCTTCGAATACGCCGGGATCGAGCAACGTCGAGGTGTCACCGAGTTCGCGGCCTTCGGCGACATCGCGCAGCAGCCGTCGCATGATCTTGCCGCTGCGGGTCTTGGGCAGTTCCGGAACCACGTGGATCTCCCGCGGCCGCGCGATCGGTGAGATCTCGCGGGCCACCTCGGCGCGCAGTTCGTCGACCATCTGCTCACGTGGTATGTCGGCGTGGTGTGCCAGCAGAATGACGAACGCCACGATCGCCTGGCCGGTGGTGTCGTCGCTGGCGCCGACCACCGCGGCCTCGGCAACACCCGAATGACCGACCAGCGCCGACTCCACCTCGGCGGTCGAAATGCGGTGCCCGGAGACGTTCATCACGTCGTCGATACGGCCCAGCAGCCAGATCGCTCCGTCCAGGTCGTAGCGCGCGCCGTCACCGGCGAAGTACCAGCCCTGGTCGGCGAACCGGGACCAGTAGGTCTCCCTGAACCGTTCCGGATCACCCCAGATGCCGCGCAGCATCGACGGCCACGGCTTGTCCAGCACCAGATAGCCGGAAACATGCTCGCCGAATTCGGGGCTGGACTCGATTCGATTGCCGTGGTCGTCGACGACCAGCGCGGAGATCCCCGGCAGCGGGGCCATCGCCGAGCCCGGCTTGGCCGCGGTGATACCGGGCAGCGGCGAGATCATCGCCGCCCCGGTCTCGGTCTGCCACCAGGTGTCGACGATCGGGGTGGCGTTGCCGCCGATCGCGTCGCGATACCAGCGCCACGCTTCGGGGTTGATCGGTTCACCGACCGACCCCAACAGCCGCAGGCTGGACAGATCGTGGGCGTCGGGAATCTCGCGGCCCAACTTCATGAACGTTCGGATCAGCGTCGGTGCCGTGTAATAGATTGTCACACCGTACTTTTCGATGACCTCGAAGTGGCGGTGTTCGGTCGGTGAGGCTGGGGTGCCCTCGTAGACCACCTGCGTGACGCCGTTGGACAGCGGGCCGTACACGATATAGGTGTGCCCGGTGACCCAGCCGATATCGGCGGTGCACCAGAACACGTCGGTTTCCGGTTTGATGTCGAAGACGTTGTAGTGCGTGTAGGACGCCTGCGTGAGATACCCGCCGGTGGTGTGCATGATGCCCTTGGGCTTGCCGGTGGTGCCCGAGGTGTAGAGCAGGAACAGCGGCTGCTCAGCGTCGAACGCCGCAGGGCGGTGCTCGGATGAGGCCGGCTCGACGGTGTCGTGCCACCACAGATCGCGTCCCTGCGTCCACGGCACGTCGATGCCGGTGCGCCGGACCACCAGCACATGCTCGACGGAACTCGCGTCACCCTTGACGGCCTCGTCCACCGCTTCCTTCAGCGACACCGCCTTTCCGCGCCGGTACTGCCCATCGGTGGTGATGACCAGCTTGGCCTGCGCGTCTTCGATCCGGGCGCCCAGGGCTGCGGCGGAGAATCCGGCGAACACCACGCTGTGCATGACGCCGAGCCGCGCGCAGGCCAGCATCGCCACGACGGCCTCTGGGACCATCGGCATGTAGATGGCGACCCGGTCACCGGGGACCAGGCCAAGGCCGGTCAGCGCATTGGCGGCCTTCGACACCTCGGCCAGCAGGTCGGAGTAGGTGAGGCTGCGGCTGTCGCCGACCGGCTCGCCCTCCCAATGGATCGCGACCCGATCCCCGAGCCCGGCCTCGACATGACGGTCCACGCAGTTGTAGGCGACGTTGAGCTTGCCGCCGACGAACCACTTGGCGACCGGCGCCTCGGACCAGTCGAGCACCTCGGAGAACGGTGTCTCCCAGGACAGCCGGTCGGCCTGCTTGGCCCAGAACGCCAACCGGTCTTCCTCGGCCTCGCGGTACAACTCGGCGGTCGCGTTGGCGTGCGCGGTGAACTCCGCGGGCGGCGGATACGACGACGCGGCTCCAGTATGCGTATCGGTCATGGGTTTGAGCCTAAGTCACCCGCTGTTGCAACGACGTTGGGGAGCGCGCGCCGCTGACAGCATCCCCGGGTCGCCTGCGTGCCACCGGCGGGGCTAGTGTGGCCGGCCGTGACCACCGGCAGGCAGGAGCGAAGCGACGCGGGGAGAAATCCTGACCCGCTGGCCCCGCTGATGGAGCTGCCCGGCGTGGCCGCGGCCAGCGAGCAGGCGCGTGCGGAGTTGGGAAAAGCGCACCGGCATCGCGCCAACTTGCGGGGCTGGCCGGTCACCGCCGCGGAGGCGGCGGTGCGGGCCGCGCGGTCGTCGTCGGCGCTCGACGGCGGTCCGCTGCGCCTGGACGACTCGACGAGCACCGACCCGGTGCTGTCCGGTGCGCTGCGGGTGGCCGAAGCGCTCGAGGGTGGCGCGACGAACCTTGTCGGGGTGTGGCAGCGTGCACCGCTGCAGGCGTTGGCTCGCATTCACATGCTGGCGGCGGCCGATCTGGTCTCCGAGGACCTACTGGGGCGTCCCCGGGCGGACGCCGAAGTCGTGCGTCGTCTCGGGCTGCTGGCCGAGCTGGTGACCGGCGCCACCCGGGCACCGGCGCCGGTAGTGGCCGCGGTCGTGCACGGGGAGCTGCTCGCGTTGGAGCCGTTCGGCAGCGCGGACGGCGTCGTCGCGCGGGCGGTGTCGCGGCTGGTCACAATGGCCAGCGGGTTGGATCCGCACGGCCTCGGTGTGCCCGAGGTGTACTGGATGCGCCGCGCTGTGGACTACCGCAACTCCGCGCACGGTTTTTCCACCGGCACGTCCGAGGGCGTGGCCGGGTGGCTGGTGATGTGTTGCCGCGGGTTGCAGGACGGGGCGCGTGAGGCGCTGTCGATCGCGGAGGCCAGTGTTCCGTGAGTCCGCCGCATATGTGAAGCGGGCGACGTTCCGAAAACCTTCGGCTCGCCGCCCGCTAGCACGGAACTCGGTTACCAGGCGTGCAACGTAGGTTGCGTGGGTGGCCTCGGCGGTCTTGAGATGCGCCTCGGTTGCGACCCTACCCAAAGGGCCGTCGGGACCGTTCGCTCTTCGCAATAACGCAGGCCCGCAACACTTATGCCATTATCGCGGCGTGCTCCGCGTGGGTGCCGGGATCCGTGCTGGGTAGCCCGGTTCGGGAGATCGAGCCTTCTCTTCCGAGTCGACCTTGGCCTCGCCAGGCTTCCGTGGTTCCTTTGTACTCCGTGACCACGGTCACATCAAGAGCTATTTGGATGCAGTGTCTGTGACGACACCGGATCGTTACGGCAACCCCGCTCAGCGGTTCAGAACGCGAAGCGGCGCAGCAGCGAATACGTCAGCGCGCCGGCGGCGAGCGCGCTGACACCGACGGCGGCCGTCGTCGCGACGGCGGCGCTCGACGGTGCCGGAATGCGGTCACGCAGCGACACCGGCCTGGAGAAGGTCAGCACCGGCCAGCCGCGGGCCGCAGATTCCTTGCGCAGGGCGCGGTCGGGATTGACCACCGTGGGATGGCCGACGGCCTCGAGCATCGGCAGGTCACTCATCGAGTCGGAGTAGGCGTAGCAGTGCTGGAGCGGATACCCCTCGCGGCTGGCGAGTTCGCGGACGGCTTGCGCCTTGCCTTCGCCGTAGCAGTAGAACGCCACTTCGCCGGTGTACTTGCCGTCTTCGACGACCATCCGGGTCGCCATCGCGTGGGTAGCGCCCAGGGCACGCGCAATTGGCGCCACTATCTCCTCGCCGGAGGCTGACACCACGACGACGTCGCGGCCGCAGAGCCGGTGGTCGGCGATCAGCTCTGCTGCCTCGGCGAACACCAGTGGATCGACGATGTCGTGCAGTGTCTCGTTGACGATCGACTTCACTTGCTCCGCGTCCCACCCGGTGCACATGTTGGTCAGGTGGGTGCGCATCCGGTCCATCTGGTCGCGGTCGGCTCCCGACAGCAGGAACAGAAACTGGGCGTAGCTGGACTTCAGTACGTCGCGCCGGTTGATCAGTCCCTGAGCGTAGAACGGTTTGTTGAAAGCGAGCGTGCTGGACTTGGCGATAACCGTCTTGTCCAGGTCGAAGAATGCCGCGGTGCGAGTTCTGTTGTCGGTGCCTTCACGAATTTGCGCCGTTGTCAGCGGCCCAGCGGGCGGGTCGGAGACGGTCACATCGCAAGCTTAGGAGCGGGTGCTGACACACTGCGAACTGGTATTCAAAATGGCAGTTCAAGCCAGGTGACGCGGACTGTAATTCCGCGGTCTGAGCCGCGCCGGTTCCTGCAATCAGGACTTGCGCCGGTTCGCGTTCTCGTGTGTATAGTGAGCATCACTCGGCTATGCCGGGGTGCATCAGCCCGACCCCCCGGGGCTGATACACGACGACCCTCGCCTCCTCCCCCCCTGGCGGGGGTCGTCCCTTGTCTGCACCAGGTTTTCGCCGCCCGCTGTCGCGCAGTCCCGGGTGTCGCGGTTTTCCACAGTTCACGCACCGTCCACAATTGCGCGCTGTGCGCTGGCATCCCGGCGGGGATCGCCGCACGGTGGAGCAATGAATCCGACCACCGGTGTCGTAATGACCCTGCTCGCCGGGCATGTGCTCCGCGACGAGGTCGACCGGGTGGCCGCTGCGGTCGGTGTGCGCGTGATCCATGCCGACGCTTCGGTGCCCTCGAGTCGCAGGACCTGGTCAGCGGCCGCCGCCGTCGTCCTGGACGAGGCGGCCGCGCGCCGCTGCGGCAGCGGTGGGCTGCCACGCCGCGGGCGGGTGATCATGCTCACCGCCACCGAACCGGTCGCCGCTGACTTGGAAGCCGCGATAGCGATTGGCGCACAACAGGTTCTGACGCTGCCGCGCCAGGAAGCCGAATTCGTCCGCGTGCTGTCCGACGCCGGCGAGGCGGCCCGCGACGACGGGCGCCGCGGCGAGGTCATCGCGGTCGTCGGAGGGCGCGGGGGCGCAGGCTCGTCGCTGTTCGCGACGGCCCTGGCTTACGCGGCACCGGATGCGCTGCTGGTTGATCTGGATCCCTGGGGCGGTGGCCTTGATCTGCTGCTGGGCAGCGAGACCATACCCGGGCTGCGCTGGCCCGATCTGGCCGTCCAGAACGGACGGCTGAACTGGGCCGCGGTGCGTGATGCGCTGCCGCGCTGCCGCGGCATGTCGGTGCTGTCGGGAACCCGGCGTGCGTACGAACTGACCGCAGGCCCGGTGACTGCCATCGTCGACGCGGGTCGACGCGGGGGTGCGACGGTGATCTGTGACCTGCCGCGGCGGCTGACCGAAGCGGTCGAAACCGCCCTGGACACAGCCGATCTCGTCGTCCTGGTCAGTCAGTGCGATGTGCGGGCCTGTGCGGCAACGGCGGCCACCGCTGCGGCGCTCAGCGCGGTCAACCCGAACATCGGGCTCGTGGTGCGCGGGCCGTCACCAGGTGGGCTGCGCGCGGGCGAAGTCGCCAAGATCGCCGGGCTGCCGCTGCTGGCGTCGATGCGCCCAGAGCCGCTGCTAGTCGAGAAGCTGGAACACCGCGGCCTGCGGCTGCGGCGCAGGTCCCCGCTGGCGATGGCGGCCCGGCGGGTTCTTGCCGTGCTGCAGGACAACCCGACGGTGGCAGCGGCATGAGCGCGTCGTTGATCGAGCGTGTTCGTGAGCGGCTGGCCGCCGAAACCGCGCCGCTGCGGCCGAATGTGGTGGCCGCGGCGATCCGGGCGGAATCCGGGGGTGTGCTGGGTGACACCGAGATTCTGAGCAACCTGCGTGTGCTCCAGACGGAGATGACCGGAGCGGGAATCCTGGAGCCGTTGCTGTGCGCCGACGGCACCACGGATGTTCTGGTCACCGCGCCGGATGCGGTGTGGGTTGACGATGGAAACGGTTTGCGGCGCAGCCCGATTCGGTTTGCTGACGATGAGGCGGTGCGTCGCCTGGCGCAGCGCCTGGCGCTGGCCGCCGGCCGGCGTCTCGACGATGCACAGCCCTGGGTCGACGGCCAGCTGACGGGGGTGGGCAGCGGGCAGTTCACGGTGCGGCTGCACGCGATCCTGCCGCCCGTCGCGGTTGCGGGGACCTGCCTGTCGCTACGGGTGTTGCGGCCCGCCAGCCAGGATCTGACCGCGCTCGCCGCCGCTGGGGCGATCGCTCCGGCGGCCGCCGCCCTTCTTGCCGACGTCATCGCCGCCCGGCTGGCGTTCCTGGTCTCCGGGGGCACCGGGGCAGGCAAGACGACCCTGCTCGCAGCGGTGTTGGGTGCGGTGTCACCCGGGGAGCGGATCGTATGCGTGGAGGACGCCCCGGAGTTGGCCCCGCGGCACCCGCATCTGGTCAAGCTGGTCGCGCGCAACGCCAACGTCGAAGGGGCCGGCGAGGTGACGGTGCGCCAGTTGGTGCGGCAAGCGTTGCGGATGCGGCCCGACCGCATCGTGGTCGGCGAGGTGAGGGGCGCCGAGGTGGTTGATCTGCTCGCGGCGTTGAACACTGGCCATGACGGCGGCGCGGGCACGGTGCACGCGAACAACCCGGCTGAGGTCCCGGCACGGCTGGAGGCCCTGGCGGCGCTGGGCGGGCTCGATCGGGCCGCACTGCACAGCCAACTCGCGGCCGCCGTGCAGGTGCTGCTCCACGTCGGCCGCGACCGCACCGGGCGGCGCCGACTCAGCGAGATCGCTGCGCTCCGGCATACCGATGGCGCCGGGGTGCATGCCGTCACGGTGTGGCACGCCGATCGTGGCGTCGATGTCGGGGCCGCCGATCTGCAGCGCATGATGGCCGACCGGCTGGCACCGTGACGGGCACCGCCGGTGCGGCGCTGGCGCTGTCGTTGGCGCTGCTGGTCCTGCCGCCCTCGCCACGGCGCCGGCTGGTGCCGCAGCCGCCGAACCATGCCCGCGGTCGCGTTCCGCTGCTGATCCTCGCCGTGGGCGCCGCAACCGCGGCCATGGTCGTGCTTCCGTTGGCGACCGTTGTCGCCGCCGCGATCCTGGGTGCCACGTTGTTCCTCCGCCATCTGCGGCGACGGCGGCGGCAGCGCAGCGTCGACGAGAGCCGGGCGCTGGAGACCGCCCTGGACGTCCTCGTACGCGAGTTGCGGGTCGGCGCCCATCCCGTGCGCGCTTTCACCGTCGCCGCGAGCGAATCCGGCGGGCCGGTCGCAGCATCCTTCCGTGCGGTCGCCGCGCGGGCCAGACTGGGCGCCGACGTGCCCGGGGGCCTGCACAGTGTCGCCGCGGCCTCCGCGTTGCCCGGGCTCTGGGACCGGCTCGCGGTGTGCTGGCAGCTCGCCGCGGATCACGGACTGGCGATGTCAGCTCTGATGCGGGCCGCACAGCGTGACATCGTCGAGCGGCAACGGTTCTCGGCCCGCGTGGAATCGGGCCTGGCCGGTGCCCGCGCCACCGCGGTCATCCTGGCCGTGCTCCCGGCGCTCGGCGTACTGCTGGGCGAACTGATCGGCGCCGACCCGGTCGGCTTCCTGCTGGGCGGCCGCGCCGGTGGCTGGCTGCTGGTGATCGGGGTCTCGCTGGTGTGCTGTGGTCTGTGGTGGTCGGACCGGATCACCGATCGGCTGCCGTCGTGAGCGCGGCGGCGGTGCTGCTGGCGATGGCTCTGCTGGCCGGAGCGGGACCGTCGGTGGTACGTGAGCGGGCCGGCACGGCGGTGCGCATGCGCCGGTCGCGCCCGGCGCGTCATCGGGGATCCGATCCCCTCGCCGTCGCATCCAGCCTCGATGTGCTTGCCGTCTGCCTGGCGGCCGGCATGGCGGTGGCGAATGCTGCCGCGGCGACGGCGGCATCAGCGCCGCCCGAGTTGGCTCGGGTATTGCACCGGGCCGCCGATCTGCTGGCGCTGGGCGCCGACGCAGCCACAGCATGGTCTATGCCCCACGGGGTAGTCGACAGCCAGGTCGAGTCGCTACTGCGGCTGGCGCGAGTATCGGCAGCGGCGGGCGCGGCGCTGGCAGATGGAGTCGCCGAGCTCGCCGAGCAGTCCCGCCACGACGCGGCTCACGCGGCCGCCGCGGCGGCGGAGCGCGCGTCGGTTCTGATCGCCGGACCGCTGGGTCTGTGCTTCCTGCCCGCATTCGTATGCCTGGGAATAGTGCCCGTGGTGGCCGGACTTGCGGGTGACGTGCTCCAGGCCGGCCTGCTGTGATGCCGCGACCGCAAGCGGCGCCGATCCTCCGCGGAGTGGCCGCGGAAACCCCGGACAGGGGCGAGGAAAGAGGGAAAGATGATGGTTGTCAACATGATTCGGCTACTCCTGGCCCGGATGACCCTGCTGGTTGCCGACGAGTCGGGGATGTCCACGGTCGAGTACGCCATCGGGACGATCGCCGCGGCGGCGTTCGGGGCGATTCTCTACACGGTGGTCACCGGAGATTCGATCGTCGGCGCTTTGACCAACATCATCACCCGCGCGCTCAACACCAACGTCTAGCCGACGATGCCGGCGCAGTCACCGTCGAGGCGGCACTGGCCATCGCTGCGCTGGTGGTCGTGCTGGCGTTGTGCGTCGGCGGTGTCACAGCGGTGTCGATGCAGGTCCGCTGCGTCGACGCGGCCCGCGAAGCCGCGCGGCTCGCGGCGCGCGGGGATGAGGATTCGGCGGCCGCGGCCTCCCGCACCATCGCTCCCGGCGGGGCGACGTTGCAGCTGCGGCGAGACGGCGGGTTCGTCGTCGCCCGGGTTACCGTTCGTTCGAGGCTGCTGCCCGGGCTCGCCATCGGGGCCGAAGGGGTCTCCGCGGCGGAGCCTGCGGTGCGATGAGCGCGGATCGGCGTCGGTGGTGGCCGCGGCGATGATGGCAACACTGCTGTCGATCAGCCTCGGTGGCGTGCACGTCGGCTCGGTTGTGGTGGCGCGCCACCGGGCGCAGGCCGCCGCCGACCTGGCCGCGTTGGCCGCCGCGGCGGGGCTGCCGGCGGGAACCGGGGCGGCCTGCGCCCGGGCGACGGCGGTGACTCGCGCGATGGGCGCACGGAGCGCCGGCTGCGTGGTGGACGACCTCGATGTCGTCGTCACCGTCGAGGTGGCGGTCGCCTTCGGCGGCTGGGACGCCCGCGCCGCGGCCCGGGCCGGGCCCGTCGATGGCTGATATCCGGGTGTTCGGTACTGCTACGACGCGTCACCGTTGGCGTCCACCAGGCCGGCGTCGGCAAGCTCGGCGGGGGTGGGCAGCCGCAGCGAGATGAGTGCTGCACAGGTGCCCTCCTCGAGCTCCACCCGGTTGACGGTCACGTGCATCGGCACCCATCCGCCGTCATGCCCGCGCAGCCGCAGCACGCGGCTTGTCGCTCCGGCGGCGAGTTCCGCCGTCATCGACGCCTTCAGATGTTCGTCAGCGGGACAGAGAGCAGGGGTAGGAGACTCGCCATCGCGCCAGTCGTAATACGGGCAGGGTTCGTCGAGCCACTTCAGCAGGGTCCAGTTCTTGAGGTCAACCAGTGCCCGGTGCACCCCGGGCTGTGCCAATCCGTTGAGGATCCGCTGCGCCAAGTGGTCGGCCGGCACAGCCGGGCCGCTGAGTTCGCCGCGCCAGTTCATGGCCCGCGCCACGAGCCGCTCACTGCCGTCGGCGGCCGCTTCCAGGGCGGTGCGCGCGACGAAGCCCACCCGGATCAGGTTGCCCTGCCGGTCGGTGACATCCCAGGTGTTGCAGAAGGTCAGACCCGGCTCCGCCCTGATTGCCAGGGCAAGGACCTTGGCCTCGCTCGGGTTCAGATCCCGGGTGGGAAGATCCTCGGCGAAGGCCCTGCCGTGAGTGGCCTCGATTTCGGGGTCCATGCCGCTGTTGGTCAGTGACTCCGGGGTGTCGGTGGCCACCCCGACAGTCAGGTCCCATTTGAGCGCACCGGGTATCGGCCGCTCGGGCGGTTCGGCATCGGCGGGCCCGCTCCAGACGTGAACCCCATGCACCCGGCCGTCGGACATCCGCACCGGTTCGGTTCGGATGACGTGGTCGCTCTTGGGTGTGATGCTGGCAAGGCTCTGCCCGGTCTCGACGGTCTCCGCGATGGCGGTCCGGATCGCGGAGAGGTGGTGGCTTCGCCGAAGAAACGCACTGATCGGGACCAGGTTCTTCAGCTGACGCCCCTGAGCCACCACGGCAGGTTCATTGCCGAGCGTCTCCACGAGCAGCCAGTCGTGGGTCATGGCCGGCAATCTTACGGGTGGCCGCACAACGGCTGGGGAAGTTGCGGAATCCGCAGCCGTTCGGCTCTCAGGGCCGCGCAGCCGGCGTTGTCGTCCTGCGGATGATTTGCGCAAGTCCTTCCAACCAGGTATTTTTCCGCTGTACCCGCCTGTCGGGATTGGGAACGGATCGCGTTGTCCGACCGTTCGTCGCAGTCAGTCTGCCGTGTGAGATGCCTGTTGCACGCTTTCAGCAAGCACCGGCGTGCTCGCCGGCACCGACAAGGTGTCAGTCCGCGGAGTCGACCGTTCGAGGGGTCGGTCGGCATCCCCGGATGGTCAGGGGTTTCGCGCCGCCACCGCGGCCAGCACCAGCTCCAGCACCTGTACTGCACCGCGTTTGTCAAGGGGGTCATTTCCACTGCCGCACTTGGGCGACTGCACGCATGACGGGCAGCCCCGCGGGCATTCGCATGCCTTGATCGCCGCGGCGGTGGCACTGAGCCAGGTCCCGGCCTGGCGGAATCCCCGGTCGGCGAACCCGGCCCCACCCGGATGGCCGTCGTAGACGAATACCGAGGGCAGCCCGTCCGCCGGTCCGATCGCGGTGGACAGCCCACCGATGTCGCCCCGGTCGCAGCTGGCAACCAGTGGCAGCAGGCCGATCGCCGCGTGCTCGGCGGCGTGCAGCGATCCGGGGATGCGCGCAGGTTCGATACCGTTGCGCTGCAAGGCTTCCGGCGTGATGGTGTACATCACGGCAGTGGTGGCCAACGTTCGCGCCGGCATGTCGAGTTCGATGAAGTCGATGATCTCCCCGGTGAGCCGGCGCCGCAGATAACCGATGACGGTGTTGGTGACGGCAACCGGGACCAACCCGAGCGTGACGGCACCGAAGGTCAACCGCTCGCCGGTCCCGGTGACGGCGATATCGGTGAGTTCGCGGGCGAATGTCGCATATCCCGGGTCCTCAGCACGGACGAAGGCGATCCCGTCTTCCAGATCCAGCGAATCGACGACGTAACTCTCGCCTTGATGCAGGTAGACCGCTCCCGGGTGGACGGCGGCCGGAGCCTGGCCGGCACCGACGCTGCCCAGCAGCCGGCCGGTGCCCGATTCCACGATCAGAATCTGTCCGCCGGTCGAGCCGCGGATGTCCACCGCCGGGTGCGGATCGGTGCCCGGGGCCGGGAAGTACCTGCCCGACCTGCGTCGCAGCAGGCCGTCGTCGACCAGTGCCGTAGCCACCGCTTCCGCGCTCCAGGCTCGCACCTCACCATCGTCGAGCGGCAGTTCCGTTGCCGCACAGAGCAACTGCGGGCCCAACACGTACGGGTTGGCGGGGTCGATGACCACACGCTCGATCGGCCTGTCGAGCAGGGCCGCGGGATGGTGGACCAGGTAGGTGTCCAGCGGGTCGTCGCGGGCGATCAGCACGATCAGCGCGCCCTGGCCGCGTCGTCCCGAGCGGCCGGCCTGCTGCCAGAACGAGGTGACCGTCCCCGGGAACCCGGCAAGCAGCACTGCATCCAGTCCGGCGATGTCGACCCCGAGCTCGAGCGCGTTGGTGGTGGCCAGACCACGCAGCTCCCCTTCGGCCAGCGCGCGCTCCAGCGCGCGGCGGTCCTCGGCGAGATAGCCCGCGCGGTAGGACGCCACCTTGTCGGCGAGGTCGGGGGCGATCTCATCCAGGCGGGCCCGTGCGCCCATCGCGGTGAGCTCGGCGCCGCGTCTCGACCGCACGAACGTCAGAGTCCGGGCGCCCTCGGCGATCAGGTCTGCCATCATGCGCGCGGCCTCCGCGCCGGCCGAGCGCCGCACCGGCGCCCCGTTCTCGCCGGTCAGGTCGGTCCGCAGCGCGGGCTCCCACAGCGCTACCGTCCGGGCACCCTGTGGAGAGCCGTCGTCGGTGACCTCAGCGACGGTCTGGCCGATGAGCTCAGCGGCGGTGGCGCCCGGCGAAGCGGTGGTGGCGCTGGCGAAAACCACGGTCGGCGACGCGGAGTAGCGCGTGCAGAGCCGCAACAGCCGGCGCAACACCATGGCCACGTTCGAGCCGAAAATGCCTCGGTAATAGTGACATTCGTCTACCACCACGAATCGCAGGCCGCGCAGGAACACCGCCCAGCGAGCATGGTTGCGCAGCATCGACAGGTGGATCATGTCGGGGTTGGAGAACAGCCAGCGTGAGCGTTCGCGCGCAAAGCGGCGCACCTCGGCGGGACTGTCGCCGTCGTAGGACGTCGGTGCGACGTGATCGAGGCGTGCCACCGCCGCCGTGAGTGCGTGAGCGGCGCGCAGCTGATCGTGGCCGAGTGCCTTGGTCGGGGACAGGTACAGCGCGCGGGCGCGCGGGTCGGCGGCCAGCGCGTTGAGGATCGGCAGCTGAAAGGCCAACGACTTGCCCGACGCGGTGCCGGTACTGATCACCACATGCCGCCCGTGGTGCGCCAGGTCTGCCGCTTCGAACTGGTGTGACCATGGCGAGCTGATGCCGTGAGCGGTGAATGCGCGGACCACATCGGGCTCGGCCCAGGCCGGCCAACTGTGCGGCCGGGCGGGCCGCGACGGGAGCTCGGCGATATGACGCAGCGGATGCTCATTCGGTTCGATGCCCGCGACGGCGGCGGCAAGCAGTTCGCTGCCGAAACTCGCCATCGCACGCCCTTTCGCTCGCACCACGCACCATGTTGTGCGGAATTGTTCACCAGTTGGTAGCACCGAGACTGTCGCTGGAGCCACGGACATGATTCACTTATGGCGGTCGCAGCTTCTGTGTTCGTGTTAAAGCACTCGCAGGATCGACGTTGCGGTCGCGGTTCCTGCGAGGGTTGTA
>CAZDYH010000035.1:10383-20554 GCA_964509355.1 uncultured Mycobacterium sp. | reverse complement strand
TGGGTGTGGCTCGGAGTCGCGGCAGCAATCGTGATGACGATCGGAGTGTTCCTCGCCATTCAGTTCAGCGCGTACACCGTCTCGGGCCTGGGCGCCGAGGCCGTCGCCGGTGTCGCCTCGCTGGTCGCGGTCGCCATCGTCACGACGATGGTGCTCTGGATGAAGAAAGCCGCCGCCGGGATCTCCGGGGAATTGCGCACCGAGATGGCGCGTGCGCTCGAGACCGGATCGCTGGCGGTGCTGCTGCTGGCCTTCCTCGCCGTCGGCCGCGAGGGCGTCGAGACCGCGCTGTTCATGGTCGGCTATGCCGAGGCCGAAACCGTCTGGCCGCTGGTCGGCTTGATCATCGGTGTCCTCATCGCCGCGGGAATCGCCTACGGCATGTATGCCGGTGCGGTCCGGATCAACCTGAGCAGATTCTTCTCCTACACCGGCGTGTTTCTCATCGTCGTCGCGGCCGGAATCCTGGCCTACGGTATCGGCGCCTTGCAGACGGTGGGCTGGCTACCGGGGCTGGGTAACAGGGCGTTCGACATCAGCTCGTGGTTCAACTGGTCGGCCTGGTACGGCGAGATCATCCAGGGCGTCTTCAATATCACCCCGACCCCGACGGTGCTGCAGCTGGTGACGTGGCTGGCCTATCTGGTCGTCGTGCTGGCCCTGTTCCTGCGTCCCATCAAGGTAAAGCCGGTCGCTGCCCGGACCGCAGAACTCCCCAGCGACAGCGCCGGGCCGATTCCAGCACCTGAGCCCGTTGCAGCCACCGAATGGTCAACCACGTGAACCTCGCCTCACCTTCGGCCGCGGTGTCCGGCATCGCCGCGACCGCTGCGGTGCTGGCCGGTGTTTCTCTGATGAGTTGCACAGCCAAGGAGTCGGAGTCCAAGCAAGGCAGCCCGGGTTCACCCGCGCAGATCGCCGTCGCGGCTTCCGACACCGCGTGCGAGCTGTCGGAATCACGGGCCGGTGCCGGGCCGATCACCTTCGTCGTCACCAACAACGGCACCAAGGTCACCGAGTTCTATGTGTACGGCGAGGGTGGCCGGGTGATGGGCGAGGTGGAGAACATCTCCCCCGGCCTGCAGCGCAACCTCGTCGTGCAGCTGACCGAGCCGGGGACCTACCAGACCGCATGCAAGCCGGGCATGATCGGCGACGGCATCCGCTCGGACTTCACGGTCACCGGTGATGCCGCGTAGATCGACGAACGGCCAGAAGGGCGGTGTTCGCCTGCCCGCCCGGCCTGCGCGACGGTGACTCGTCGGCCTACTGGGGTTCGACGCTGCTGGGCTGATGCTCCGCGGCGTGCGGATCACCCACAGCAGGCCAGTGCGCGCGCCACTCCTGCTCGGTGACGGCGCCCAGTGTCGCGATGTCGAGTTCCGCGGGGACGTCTTCGCCCCGGCGTTCCGCCGCGATCGCCTTCTCGGTGCTGCGCACGGTGTCCATGAACTCCAGAACCGCTGAGCGCAAGCTGTTTTCGGCATCAACGTCCGCAGACACCGCGATCGAGGTGATTGCGGCGGGGATCAGATCCGGCGGCAGCCCCGCATTGCCAACCCGGGCAATCACCTTCTGCGCCAACGCCAGCGCGGGCTGGCCGGTGGGCACGTCGTCCATCGACGAACCGCGCGGCTTCTCGGAGGCCTTGCGCTCTTCCCACTGGGCGAGCTGATCATCCAGCGATATCGCCTCGCCGGCCAACACGGCGGGCACCCTGTTGCCCAACTTACGGACCAGCGTGTCAGCGACGTCGTCGATCGTGAACGGGTGCTGCGGGGCATCCTCGGCGATGCGGGCGTGAAACAACACCTGCAACAGCACATCGCCAAGCTCTTCGCGCAGTTCGTCCGCGTTGCCGCTGCGGACCGCGTCGAAGAGCTCGTAGGTCTCCTCCAACAGGTAGCGGCGCAACGAGTCGTGCGTCTGCTCGCTTTCCCAGGGCCCCGAGGTGCGCAGCCTGTCCATCATGACGACCGCGTCGACAAGCCGTTCGCCGGGCTGGTGGTCCGGTGCCGAAATCAGCGCATCCCCGGCAGCCAACCGGGCCGCAACATCGGGATGGTCGGGATCCGATGACAACAGCACTGGCGCGTCGTCGCCGACGTGCACCGGCCGCGCCGCGGGCAACGACCAGGGCACTTTGACCGGTAGTTCTTCGGTGTACTGCACCTCACCGGCCAGCAGGGCGATGGCCTCGATGGGGACCAGCAACGGGCGGCGGGGGTCGACCAGGACGACCGTCATCGTGCTTGTCGCTCCGCGTTCATCGCAGATCCACCTCCGAGGTTGGTTATATCAAGTTCTCCCTGCGGTTTTCCATTGAGTGCCAATACCAGACCGGCCACCATCCGGACGAGTTCGAGATCCCGGATGCGCGGCGCCCCCACCCCAGCGCCGGAACGGGGGATCGGCAGCTGCACGGTCGACGTCGTCGCCCGGTAGTGCGCGCCGGGGTAGATCCGCTTCAGCCGTAGTTGCTGAGAGTCCAGCAATGTCAATGGCGACAGTCGGAGAGTGGTTGCCGAACCGGCTCCGGTCGCCGATACCTCGGTGATGCCGTACTCGCGGCACAACAGCCGTAAACGCGCCACCGCCACCAGGCGTTGCGCGGGCTCGGGCAGCGGCCCGTACCGGTCGATGAGCTCATCTTGCACGGCGGTGATCGCGTCGGTGTCGGCGGCGGCGGCCAGGCGCCGATAACCCTCCAACCGCAACCGGTCACTGGCGATGTAGTCCGGCGGCAGGTGTGCATCGACGGGTAGGTCGATCCGCACATCCTTCGGTTCCTCCACGACGTCAATCGTTTTGCCGTCAGCGGCGGCACGGTAAGCCTCGACCGCCTCGCCGACCAGCCGCACGTAGAGGTCGAATCCGACGCCGGCCACGTGTCCGGACTGCTCGACGCCCAGCACATTGCCCGCTCCGCGGATCTCCAGGTCCTTCATCGCCACCGCCATCCCGGCGCCCAGCTCGTTGTTCTGCGCAATCGTGGCCAGCCGGTCATACGCGGTCTCCGTCAGGGGCGATTCGGGCGGGTACAGGAAGTAGGCGTATCCGCGTTCGCGGCTGCGACCGACCCGTCCCCGTAGCTGATGCAGCTGGGACAGCCCGAATGTGTCGGCGCGCTCCACGACGAGGGTGTTGGCGTTGGATATGTCCAGGCCGGTCTCGACGATCGTGGTGCACACCAGGATGTCGTACTCGCGGTTCCAGAACCCCTCGACCGTGGACTCGAGCAGATCCTCGGGCATCTGGCCGTGCGCGACGGCGACGCGGGCCTCGGGCACCAGCGCACGGACCCGCGCGGCGGCCTGGTCGATGGAGCTGACCCTGTTGTGCACGAAGAACACCTGGCCGTCGCGCAGTAGTTCACGGCGCAGCGCCGCGGCGATCTGCTTGCCGTCCTGGGGGCCGACGTAGGTCAGCACCGGGTAGCGCTCTTCGGGCGGGGTCAGGATCGTCGACATCTCCCGGATCCCGGCCAGGCTCATCTCCAGCGTGCGCGGGATCGGGGTGGCGCTCATCGTCAGCACGTCGACGTGTGTCCGCAGCGACTTGATGTGCTCCTTGTGCTCGACACCGAAGCGTTGCTCCTCGTCGACCACCACCAGACCGAGGTCCTTCCACCTGACCCCGGTCTGCAGTAAGCGGTGGGTGCCGATCACGATGTCCACCGAGCCGTCGGCCAGGCCGTCGATGACAGCGCGCGACTCGGCCGGGTCGGTGAACCGCGACAGGCCCTTGACCGTCACCGGGAATCCGGTCATCCGTTCGGTGAAGGTCTGCAGGTGCTGGTCGGCCAGCAGCGTGGTCGGCACCAGCACAGCGACCTGCTTGCCGTCCTGTACCGCCTTGAACGCCGCGCGAACTGCGATCTCGGTCTTGCCGTAGCCGACGTCCCCGCAGACCACCCGGTCCATCGGCACCGGTTTCTCCATGTCGGCCTTGACTTCGTTGATCGCGGTGAGCTGGTCGACGGTTTCGGTGAAGCCGAATGCGTCCTCCATCTCGGCCTGCCACGGAGTGTCCGGTCCGAACGCGTAACCCGGCGCGGCCTGGCGCTTGGCGTAGAGCGCCACCAGTTCGCTGGCGATCTCCCGGACCGCGCGCCGCGCCTTGGTCTTGGTGTTGGTCCAGTCGCTGCCGCCGAGCCGGCTCAGCGTCGGGGCCTGACCGCCGACGTACCGGGAGAGCTGATCGAGGGAGTCCATCGGCACGTAGAGGCGGTCCGCGGCCTGGCCGCGCTTGCTCGACGCGTACTCCAGCACCAGATACTCGCGCCGCGCGCCGCCGACGGTGCGCTCGACCATTTCGACGAACCGCCCGATGCCGTGCTGGTCGTGCACCACCAGATCGCCGGCGGTCAACGCCAGCGGGTCGACGGTGTTGCGGCGCCTGGCGGCCAGCCGCTTGCCGTCGGTGGCAGTCACCCGGTTACCGGTCAGGTCGGTCTCGGTGATGATGACCAGGTTGGCGCCGGGCAGCACCACACCGTTGTGCAGCGGACCCTGTAGCACACCGACCACGCCTGGCCGCGGGGCGGCGCCGGGCTCCAACATCGATGCGGGAGTGCCGGATTCGGCCAGCTGCTCGACCACGCGGTGGGCGGTCCCGGTACCGGGCGCGACGATCGCGGCGTACCCGCCGCTGGCGACGTGAGCGCGCAGCATCGCGATGATCTCCTCGATGCTTGACTGCTGGCCGCGGGCCGACGGCGCCGCGCGCGCGTCCAGGTCGAATGCGGCGCCGTCGCTGAGCTGGCTCATGGTCCACCACGGGTGGCCCGCCGCGCGGGCCGCGGCGCGCACGTCGTCGAGCTCGCGGAACCCTGAACCGCCGAGCTGCTCGACGTCGATCGGCGCCCCGCTCTCTGCGCCGCCCAGCGCCGCGACCGACCAGGACGCTTCGAGGAACTCGCGCCCGGTCTTGATCAGATCGGCGGCGCGGGTGCGGACCTTCTCGGGGTCACACACCAGCAACGGTGTGCCGGTGGCCAGCTGGTCGGTCAGCAGCGACAGGTCGTCGGGGCGCAGCACCGGTAGCAGCGCTTCCATTCCGTCGACGGGGATGCCCTCGGCCAGCTTGGCCAGCATGTCCGCGACGCTGCCGGTGATGCTTCCCCCGGTCGTCGGGCGCTGTCCGGAAAGCTCGGCGGCGCGTGCCCGCACGTCGTCGGTCAGCAGCAGCTCCCGGCAGGCGACGGCGATGAACGTGTCGATCCCGATCTCGGGAATCGAGCGCTGGTCGGCGACCGCGAACATCCGCATCTCGGTCACCTCGTCGCCCCAGAACTCGATGCGCACCGGATGCTCGGCGGTCGGGGCGAAGACGTCGAGGATTCCGCCGCGGACCGCGAACTCGCCGCGCTTGCCGACCATGTCCACCCGGGTGTAGGCCAGCCCGACGAGCCGCGCGATGACGTCTTCGAAGCCCACTTCGGTGCCGACGCTCAGCGTGACCGGCTCCACCCGGGCCAGATCGGGCGCCATCGGCTGTAACAGCGACCGCACCGCGGTCACCACGACACGCAGCGGCGGACCCAGCCGCGCGTCGTCGGGGTGGGCCAACCGGCGCAGCAGCAGCAAGCGTGCGCCGACCGTGTCGACCCCGGGCGAGAGCCGTTCGTGCGGCAGGGTCTCCCAGGACGGGAACAATGCCACCGCGTCACCGAAGACCCCGCGCAATTCGGCGGTCAGATCGTCGGCCGCCCGCCCGGTGGCGGTCACCACGAGCAACGGCGCCCGCTGGGCCAGTGCGCCGGCCACGAACAGCTGCGCGCCGGCGGGGCCCACCAGCGCCAGTTCGTCTGGCCGATCCGCGGCGCGCTCGATGAGCTCTTGGAACCTCGGGGCGGTCAACGCCAAATCGACCAGCCCCGCGATCGGGGTAACTGGGCGGGCAGTCCCCGTTGCGGTCATGATCGTCCCATTCTAGGCGGGCACGCTGACGCGGGGTGAAGCAGGTGAAAAGCCGTGTGGCTGGCTGCTATTCGTCCTGGAGATGGGGATCGGGCTCCAGGTGCATCAGCCCGTTCCAGACCAGGTTGACCAGGTGCGCGGCCACTACTTCCTTTTTCGGTTCCCGCGCGTCGAGCCACCACTGTGCGGTCATCGACACCGAGCCGACCAGCGCCTGCGCATACAGCGGAGCCAGGTCGGGGTCCAGTCCACGGCGGGCGAAGTCGCCGGCCAGGATCGACGAGACCTGGCTGACGGCGTCGTTGAGCAGGCTGGAGTAGGTGCCAGAGCTGATACTGGCCGGCGAGTCGCGGATCAGGATCCGGAAGCCGTCGGTGCGCTCCTCGACGTAGGTCAGCAGCGCCAGCGCCACCCGCTCGATGCGCACCCGGGAGCGATTGTTCGTCAGCGACGACGTGATGCCGTCCAGCAGTGCCGACATCTCGCGGTCCACCACCACCGCATACAGGCCTTCCTTACCGCCGAAGTGCTCGTAGACCACGGGCTTGGACACGTTGGCGCGCTGCGCGATCTCCTCGATCGAGGTTGCGTCGTAACCACGCTCAGCAAACAGGGACTTGGCGATATCGATGAGCTGGTGGCGGCGCTCGCTACCGGTCATCCTGGCGCGCGGTGCACGTACCTCTTTCTCCGCAGCTGCCACGCCTACCAGCCTATCGGCTTGCACTAGAGTCTCACGCGGACACCGGTCAACCGGTCCGTCGTGGTGTAATCGGCAGCACCTCTGATTTTGGTTCAGATAGTTCAGGTTCGAGTCCTGGCGACGGAGCTCCGCTTTGCGGCGAGCGTGCGCTCGCGGCACGGGGTTGGGAGGGTGCGATGACGACCCACGGTGAGGTGGCGGTTCTGGTCCTGGCGGCCGGGGCCGGAACGCGGATGCGGTCGGACACCCCGAAGGTCCTGCACGCGCTGGCCGGGCGCAGCATGCTCTCGCACGCCCTGCACGCCGTCGCCCAGCTCGCCCCACAGCACCTGGTCGTGGTGCTCGGCAAGGACCGCCAGCGCGTCAGCCCCGCCGTTGCCGAGCTGGCCGGCGAACTCGGCAGGCCGGTGGACATCGTGGTACAGGACCAGCAGCTCGGCACCGGGGACGCGACCCTGTGCGGCCTGTCGGCGCTACCGGCCGATTTCGGCGGCGTCGTCGTCGTCACCTCGGGCGACATTCCGCTGCTGGACACCGACACGCTGGCCGATCTGATCGGCACGCACAGCTCCGAGCCGGCGGCCGTGACCGTGCTGACGACAACGCTGCCCGATCCGACCGGCTACGGCCGCATCCTGCGGACTCAGGACCGCGAGGTCATCGCGATCGTCGAACAGGCCGACGCGACGCCGTCGCAGCGGGCGATCTGTGAGGTCAACGCCGGTGTGTACGCCTTCGACATCGCGGCCCTGCGGTCGGCGCTGAGCCGGTTGAGCTCCGACAACGCCCAGCACGAGCGGTATCTGACCGACGTGATCTCCATCGTCCGCCAAGACGGCCACATCGTGCACGCCAAACACATCGACGACAGCACGCTGGTCGCGGGCGTGAACGACCGGGTGCAGCTGGCCAATCTGGGCGGTGAGCTCAACCGCCGCATCGTGGCCGCGCATCAGCGGGCGGGTGTGACCGTCGTTGACCCCGCGACCACCTGGATCGACGTCGACGTGACCGTAGGCCAGGACACCGTCATCCACCCGGGCACGCAGCTGCTCGGCGCCACCCGTATCGGCGCGCACTGTGTGATAGGGCCGGACACCACGCTGGCCGACGTCACCGTCGGCGACACCGCATCGGTGATCCGCACCCACGCCAGGTCCGCGGCGATCGGCGACGGAGCCGACGTCGGCCCGTTCACCTACCTTCGGCCCGGCACGGTGCTCGGCACGGATGCCAAGCTGGGCGCCTTCGTCGAGACCAAGAACTCCGTCATCGGCACCGGCACCAAGGTGCCGCACCTGACCTATGTCGGAGACGCCGACATCGGCGACCACAGCAATATCGGCGCGTCGAGTGTCTTCGTCAACTACGACGGGGAGACCAAGCGGCGCACCACCGTGGGCTCATACGTGCGCACCGGGTCGGACACCATGTTCGTGGCGCCGGTGACCGTCGGCGACGGCGCGTACACCGGTGCCGGGACCGTGCTGCGCGATGACGTGCCCCCTGGCGCGCTGGCGGTGTCGGCCGGGCCGCAGCGCAACATCGAGGACTGGGTGGCACGCAAGAGACCAAACAGTGCGTCTGCGGAGGCCGCCGCGCACGCGCGAGCCGCCGCGGAGGCGGCGGCGGCAACCCAGCAGACCGAACCGGGCGACCACGACGCGACCTGAACCCGTTCCCCGGCGTTGGTTTACCGGTAACCCGGAAACGCGCCCCCGAAATCGCTACGTACCATTAGGCCGAAATCGATCCCCGACCGGCGAGGGCGGCGCAAGTGGGCACGGACTGGACCGACAACCGCAAGAATCTGATGCTCTTCGCGGGCCGTGCGCACCCTGAGCTCGCCGATCAGGTGGCCAAGGAGCTCGACGTCCACGTCACCGCGCAGACCGCGCGCGACTTCGCCAACGGTGAGATCTTCGTGCGGTTCGACGAATCGGTGCGCGGCTGTGACGCGTTCGTCCTGCAGTCGCACCCCGCGCCGCTGAACAAGTGGCTGATGGAACAGCTGATCATGATCGACGCGCTCAAGCGCGGCAGCGCCAAGCGGATCACCGCGGTCCTGCCGTTCTACCCGTATGCCCGCCAGGACAAGAAGCACCGCGGCCGCGAGCCGATCTCGGCGCGACTGGTCGCCGATCTGTTCAAGACCGCGGGTGCGGACCGGATCGTGACGGTCGACCTGCACACCGATCAGATCCAGGGTTTCTTCGACGGGCCCGTCGACCACATGCGCGGCCAGTCGCTGCTGTGTGGCTACATCACCGATAACTATCCGATCGAGAACATGGTCGTGGTGTCCCCCGACTCCGGTCGGGTGCGCATCGCCGAGAAGTGGGCGGACTCACTGGGTGGCGTTCCCCTGGCCTTCATTCACAAGACCCGCGACCCGCGGGTGCCGAATCAGGTGAAGTCCAACCGGGTCGTGGGCGAGGTCGATGGCCGGACCTGCGTCCTCATCGACGATATGATCGACACCGGCGGCACCATCGCCGGGGCGGTGAACCTGCTGCACAAGGCCGGTGCCGGCGACGTCATCATCGCCGCAACCCACGGCGTGCTGTCCGATCCCGCCGCCGAGCGGCTGGCCCAGAGCGGCGCCCGCGAGGTCATCGTCACCAACACGCTGCCGATCGGCGAGGACAAGCGGTTCCCGCAGCTCACGGTGCTGTCGATCGCGCCGCTGCTGGCCAGCACAATCCGCGCGGTATTCGAGAATGGCTCGGTGACAGGACTTTTCGACGGGGAAGCCTAGATGACATGCGATGAGCGCCCGCGCGAACAGCAGATGACCGCAGACAGCGTGATCCGCGAGCTTCTGTGACGGGCCACCGCTACGCGGCCGCCGTCGCGGCGGTGGCGCTTGCCGCATACCTGGCCGGGTGCGGATCGAAAACTCCTGACTATGAGTCGATCTGGACCACCAGCAGCTCACCCACCGCCACGACCGCCAAGCCGGTGCCCATCTCCGAGTACCTGGACAGCGTCGGCGTCACCGGGGAGCCCGTGGCGCCTGCGAAGCTGACCGACCTGACGGTGTCAATGCCGCGACCGCCGGGCTGGGAGAAGTACAGCGATCCGAACCTTGCGCCGGGAACCGAGGTGATCGCCAAGGGTGACACCTACCCGAAGGCGATGCTGATCGTGTTCAAGCTGAACGGGAATTTCGATGTGGCCGAAGCGATCCGGCACGGCTACGCCGACGCCGAACTCTCCCAGAACTTCACCCGCCTGAACGCCTCCACCGCCGACTTCCGCGGCTTCCCGTCGGCGATGATCGAGGGCAGCTACGACCTCAAGGGCGAGCGGCTGCACAGCTGGAACCGGATCGTCATCGCCACCGGTTCCGCGAGGAAGCCTGAGGTCGCCGGCCAGGCGGCGCCGGCTGCCCAGCGCTACCTGGTCCAGCTCACCGTCACCACCCGCGCCGACCAGGCCGCGGCCCAGTCCGCCGATGTCGAGTCGATCATCTCCGGGTTCACCGTCGCCGCGAAGTAGTCGCCAACCAGCTTCCCGGCGGCACTACTGTGGCTGTCATGACTGA
>CAZDYH010000035.1:0-10283 GCA_964509355.1 uncultured Mycobacterium sp. | reverse complement strand
GTCATCCTCGCCGTCCGCAACACCGACAAGGGCAAAGCCGCGGCCGAGGGCATGACCGGCAATGTCGAGGTGCGCAGGCTGGACCTGGGGGACCTGTCTTCGGTGCGGGAGTTCGCCGACGGCGTGGACAAGGTCGACGTTCTGGTCAACAACGCGGGCATCATGGCGGTGCCGCTGGCGCGCACAGTCGACGGGTTCGAGAGCCAGATCGGCACCAACCATCTCGGCCACTTCGCGCTGACCAACCTGTTGCTGCCCAAGATCTCCGACCGGGTGGTGACGGTGTCGTCGATCATGCACCGGCTGGGTTACATCAGCCTCAAAGACCTGAACTGGAAGTCCCGGCCGTATTCGGCATGGCTGGCCTACGGCCAGTCCAAGCTGGCCAATCTGCTTTTCACCAGCGAGCTGCAGCGCCGCCTGGACCGGGCGGGTAAGGCGCTGCAGGCCCACGCCGCACATCCCGGCTACTCGCACACCAACCTGCAGGGCCACTCGGGCCACAAGTTCGGCGACACGCTGATGTCCGCCGCCAATCGCCTGGCCACCGACGCCGACTTCGGCGCCCGGCAGACGCTGTTTGCCGCCTCACAGGACCTGCCGGGCAACAGCTTCATCGGTCCCCGGTTCGGCATGCTGGGCCCCACCCGGCGGGTCGGCCGCAGCCTGCTGGCCCGCAACGCCGGCACGGCGGCCGCGCTGTGGGAGCTGTCCGAGCAGCTCACAGAGGTCAAATTTTCACTCTGACCCGCCTGTGCGCTAACCTGGCTCAGCCCGATGTCGCCGGTCCAGCGGCTCCGGGCGTCACGGCGAGGGTGGCTTCAGTCTCGACTGCAGACCACCGTTATCGACGGGGACCCGCATCTGTGCGGCTGTCGCGATCCTCACCGTGCCCCAACCACGTACGGATACACAGGAGCGACACCATGGCTAAGTCCTCAGCGGCCCGCGCAACAAACCAGCTCACGGCCTCGGTGCGAACCGAGACCGGTAAAGGCGCGTCACGACGGGCACGACGTGAGGGCAAGGTGCCCGCGGTGCTCTACGGCCACGGCACCGAGCCGCAGCACCTGGTGCTGCCGGCCCGCGAGTTCGCCGCCGTGCTGCGCAACTCGGGTACCAACGCCGTGCTCACCCTCGAAATCGAGGGCACCGAGCAGTTCGCCCTGACCAAGGCGCTCGACATCCATCCCATCCGCCGCAATATCCAGCACGCCGACCTGCTCGTGGTGCGGCGCGGCGAGAAGGTCACCGTCGAGGTCAACGTCGTCGTCGAGGGTGAGGCGGGCCCGGACACCATGGTCAACCAGGACGCCAACACCATCGAGATCGAGGCCGAGGCACTGTCGATCCCCGAACAGCTGACCGTGTCGGTCGAGGGAGCCGAAATCGGCACTCAGATCAACGCCGGCCAGATCGAGCTGCCGGCGGGTGTCACGCTGGTGTCGGATCCCGAGCTGCTGGTGGTCAACGTCGTGCCCTCACCGACCGCCGAGGACCTGCAGTCCGAAGGTGCCGGCGAGGCCGCCGAGGCGGCTGCCGAGGAGGAGGAGCCCGCCGGGGAAGAAGAGACTTCCGAGTCCGGCTCCGAGTAGTCACCGATGGCCGAGCCGCTGCTGGTGGTGGGCCTGGGCAATCCCGGGCCGAACTATGCCAGAACCCGGCACAACCTCGGCTTCGTCGTCGCCGACCTGCTGGCCCAGCGGATGGGCTCGAAGTTCAAGGTGCACAAGCGTTCCGGCGCGGAGATCATCACCGGGCGGCTGGGTGGAGCCGCGGTCGTGCTGGCCAAGCCCCGCACCTACATGAACGAGTCGGGCCGGCAGGTGGCGCCGCTGGCCAAGTTCTACTCGGTGCCGCCTTCGGACGTCATCGTCGTTCACGATGAGCTCGACCTCGAGTTCGGCCGGGTCCGGCTCAAACTCGGTGGCGGCGAAGGCGGCCACAACGGCCTGCGCTCCGTCGCCGCCGCGCTGGGCACCAAGGACTTTCTGCGGGTGCGCATCGGCATCGGTCGCCCGCCCGGCCGCAAGGATCCGGCGGCGTTTGTGCTGGAGAATTTCACCGCCAAGGAACGACCCGAAGTGGGCGCGATCTGCGAGCAGGCGGCCGACGCCGCCGAGCTGCTGATCGAACTGGGCCTGGAGCCGGCGCAGAACCGCGTGCACGCCTGGTAATGCCGGCGTAGACCTGATACATGGACGATGGTCAGCTCGCGCGGCTGCCCTGGTGGCTGCGGCCACTCGACGGCGGACCGACATGGGGTTCGTTGGACAGCTATCCCCGCCGGTTCGGCGTCAAGCGGTACCGGCTGGTGGTGTTTCCGCCCGGGATTTCGCCGGAAGAGCGCCGACTGCTGCGATTGTGGCGGTCCTGGCCGGTGTGGGGAGCGCTGCTGTGGCTGGTGGCGGAGATCTCGCTGACCGACACGACCACGCCGTGGGCGGCGCTGTCGGTCTCGACGACGCTGTACCTCGGCACCGGCGCGGTCACGCTGGCCCTCGCCGGTAGCTCCCGCACCCGGGTGCGCACCATGTATGCGGTGCTAACGGACGGCCGAAACGATGCGCTGACGGTAGCCGCCTTGACCGAACTGCGGACACTGGCGTGCATCCTCTACGACGCGGACAGCCTGCGTGACCGGGGCAAGCTGTCGGCGATCGGGCACGAGGCCGCGTGCTGGCGCGTCTACGACCGGATGGCACCCGAACTGCTCAACGCGCACCCGTCCGGGGGCGGGAGCCCAGAACGACCCGGAACGACTACATGACGAGCGCGACCGAGTTGGCGCGCCGCAGCTTGCCCGACGGGGTCTTCGGGATGGTCCCCGGGCCCAGCACCACGACGTTGCGCGGGCGGACGTCGACCTCGGCGACGACCTCGTGGGCCACCTGGTGCTCGATGCGGCGCACGTCGGCGGGATCGTCGAAGGTATTCGACTCCACGGCGACGGCGAAGGTTTCCCGCGAATGGCCGGCGTCGAGTCGGACGGCCACGGCACAACCCGGTCGGACCCCGTCGACTCGGCCGGCGGCGCGTTCGATATCGGTGGGATAGATATTGCGTCCGGCCATGATGATGACGTCCTTGACGCGCCCGCACACGACGATATGCCCGTTCTCCAGCTGATAGCCCAGGTCACCGGTGTCGTACCAGCCGTGCTCGTCCTGAGCCGGGATGAAGCCACCCATCGTGATGTACCCGGGGGTAAGCGGTTCACCGCGCAGCTCGATGACGCCGACGCCACGGGCCGGCATCACACTGCCGTCCTCGCCGACGATCCGCACTTCAAGCCCTTCGAGCAGCGGACCCAACGAAGCCAGCCGACGGGTGTTGCCCTTGCTGGCCGGGACGGCGCGGCGCAGGGCCGCGAGCAGGTCGGCGTCCACCTCGTCCACTACCAGGCCGGCACCGACCTCGGAGAACGACACCGCCAGTGTCGTCTCGGCCATGCCATAGGCCGGCAGGATGGCTTCCGGCCGCAACCCGAACGGTGCGCCGGCTTCACACAGGTCCTCCACGTCGGCCGGCTCCACCGGCTCCGCGCCCGACAGCGCGAACCGCAGGGTGGACAGATCGAACTGGCCGGGCTTGGCCTGCTTACGCAGCCGCTTGGCGAACAACGCATAAGCGAAGTTCGGGGCCGCGGTCATGGTGCCCTTGTACTTGTCGATCAACTTCGCCCACAGCAGCGTGTCGCGCAGGAACTCCATCGGCGTGACCTTGACCAGTTCGGCGCCGAAGTACATCGGGACGGTGAGGAAGCCGATCATGCCCATGTCGTGGAACAACGGCAGCCAACTGACCATGACGTCGGTCTCGACGTCGTACTTGGCGCCGATGAACATCGCCTCGGCATTGGAAACCAGGTTGCGGTGGGTGATCTGGACGGCCTTGGGAGATCCAGTGGACCCGGACGTCAATTGCATCAGTGCCAGGTCGTCCTCGCCGGTCTCGACCGGATCGACCGGATCTGATGCCAGCAGGTCGGCGACGGTCAGTACCTTGATCCCGCGTTCTTCCAGTACGGGCGCGGCGGCCATGAACGGGTCGGAGACGACGACGGCCTTCGCCTCGATCATGTCGATGACGGTCGTCGTGTCCTCGGCCCACAACATCAGGTCGGTGCGCGGTGTGGGCTGGTGCAGCATGGTCAGGCTGGCGCCGCGCATCCACAGGCCCTGGGCTGTCGGCGCGATCTCCACCGGTGCGCCGGCGAGCACACCGACGGCGTCACCGAATCCGACACCCGCGGCGGCCAGGCCACCGGCAACGCGGCGGGCACGCTCGTACACCTCACCCCAGGTGTGCCGCACGGGCGCGTACGGCTCGCCGGTCACCATCCCCTTGGAGCTGTTCTGCGCGTTGCGGTACATCTTCTCGGTGAATCGGCTCACGACGACCTCCTCGGCTTCCGGAGCTGCAGCGTCAGCGACGTTCGGCACATCGCGAACGTCCGCGGTGTAATGCTCCGCCCGGTGGACGGCACTTCCAAAGAGGCGCGCGCACACGATTGGGGAGCGGTTATGTCTCGAATCGGTGATGCACCGGAAACCTCGGACCGGCATCGGCTGCGGTACGACGGCCGCCCACCGATGCCCTCGGTGGGCGAACATGTCGCGTGCAATACCTGGCCGCTACTCATCACCGCCGATCATCTTAAACTCCTCTTAGGTAACTGCCAAACTATTGCGCGATTTGAGGGCTGAGTCACATTTCGGTCACGGGCGCCGGCACTACCCGGGCGCCGTGCACCGGGCCGCTGGCCACCCGGACGGTGCGGCACACTCCGGCCCCGACCAGCTCGGTACCGACATCGACCGCCGAGGTCACAGAGGCACATAGAAACGCACAGGTGGGACCGGATCCCGACACGATGCCGGCCAGCGCGCCCGCCTCGGTGCCGGCGCGCAGGGTGCGCCGGAGTGCCGGGTTGAGGCTGATGGCCGCGGGCTGCAACTCGTTTCCCAGCAGCGGTGCCAGCCGGGCGGGATCGCCGGCGGCCAGGGCCGCCAGCACGGGCTCGGGTTCGTCCAGTCGCGGCGGCTGACGGACATCGCGCAGGCGGTCGATCTCGGCGAAGACCGCCGCGGTGGACAGGCCGCCGTCAGCGAATGCCAGCACCCAGTGAAACGTGCTACGCGCCAGCACCGTTGCCAATTCCTCCCCCCGCCCGGTGCCGAGTGCGGTACCGCCGTGCAGCGCGAACGGGACATCGCTGCCCAGCCGAGCGGCCAGCGCGTGCAGGTCGCGGCGCGGCACCCCCAGCTCCCATAACGAGTTCATCGCGACCAGGACCGCCGCCGCGTCAGCGCTGCCGCCGGCCATGCCACCAGCGACCGGGATGGACTTGTCGATCGTGATCGCGACGTCGGGGGCGCGGCCCACGTGCTCGGCCATCAGCTCCGCGGCCCGCCAGGCCAGATTGCGCTCATCGGTGGGTAGTACGTCGGCCCCCTCGCCGAAGAGGTCCAGCGACATCACATCGGCATTGCGGACGGTCACCTCGTCCACCAGGGACACAGCGTGAAACACCGTCGTCAGCTCGTGGTAGCCGTCCTCGCGGCGGTCACCGACAGCCAGGTAGAGGTTGACCTTTCCCGGCACCCGCACCGTCACCGACCCGGTGGGAACCCACTGAGCGGCGGTGCTTCCGTCGGAGGCTGACACCGCACGAGACTATCGTCGCGATGCACAAACGACATAGAAAGAGCGGCGAGATACACCCCTCGGTTATCTGGCCGCTCCTGCCGCAGGTACCCGGTACCAACGGTCTGGGGAAACGCTATCGACCGGGTTTCTGCAGTGTCAAGGGACCGCGTTACATGACGCGGGCGTGCCGGGAAGACCGCTGTCGGGTCTTGACGGCTTCGCCCTCCGACTCCTCGGAGCGCTGCAGCAGGCGTACGAAGTCGGCGACCGAGAGCGTCTCACCACGACGGGCGGGATCGATGCTGGCGGCCAGCAGCCGCTCGGCAGACTCATTGCCCGAGCCCGCCCAGTCCAGGAAGGCATTGCGAGACGTCTTGCGCCGCTGGGCGAACGCGATATCGACGAGCTCGAACACCTGCTGGCGGAAGGCGTCATCGGTGGGCCACGGCGACGTCTTGTACCGGTCGATACGCACCAGCCCCGAGTACACCCGCGGGATGGGCCAGAAGACGGTCGGCGACACCATGCCGCAACGGCGGACGTCGCCGAAGAATCGCACCTTGACGCTGGGCACGCCGTAATCCTTGCCGCCCGGCGCGGCGGCCAGCCGCTCGGCGACCTCGGCCTGCACCATCACCATCACGGTCCGGATCGACGGGAATTCGGCGAGCAGGTGCAACAGCGCGGGAACGGCGATGTTGTAGGGCAGATTGGCCACCACCGCCGTCGGCTCGGCGGCCAGATCGGGACGGCGCAGCGTGAGGATGTCTTGGTTGAGCACGGTGAGCCGCTGGATCTCGCTGTGCGAGTGCTCGGCCACCGTGCGGGGCAGCCGTCGGGCCAACACCGGGTCGATCTCGACGGCGCTCACCGTCGCACCGCGGTCGAGCAAAGCCAGCGTGAGCGATCCCAGACCCGGCCCGACTTCCAGGACGTGGTCGTGACGGTTGATCCCGGATGCCGAGACGATTCGGCGGACCGTGTTCGCGTCGTGAACGAAGTTCTGTCCCAGCGATTTCCGCGGCCGGAAGTCGAGTTCCTTTGCCAGATCACGTATCTCGTTGCGGCCGAGTAGCCGAATGGTCAAGATGCACCCGCTCTCCCACTGCACACCGGCCAGGCTCCCCAACCCTGTCGGGCCCGTGTGACCTCCGCTATCGCGATCTGCTCTTCTCTCGTTGCCAGGTCAGCACGGCCAGCATAGCGCAGTCCACCGTTGCGCTCCCAGGTGTTTTGGTCAAATTGCACGCCACCGTAATAACCGTTACCGGTGTTGATCGCCCAGTTGCCACCGGCTTCGCACCGCGAGATGGCGTCCCAGATCACGCCGTTGCTCACCGGCGGCACCTCGGTACCCGGCTTTGCTCCCACCCTCAGCACCGAGTCGCGGGCCGGCGTCAACACCGCATTGGCCACCGGCAAACGACCCGTCTCGGCACCGTTGACCTTGGCGACGGCAAATGTCACATCCTGGACTCCCGGAGTGCCCGGGTCCTCGACGACCTGCCGACTCATGTTCATCGCCGGATCCTCGATACGTTTGGCGATCGGCGCCAGCGGCACCCGCTCGGTGACCTTCTCGATGCGGATCCGGGTCACCTGAATCTGCATGCCGGCGATGACCGGGGACGACGCACTGGGCACCACCCGGTCGCTCTGCTCCAACGGGACACCGGCGGCAGCCAGCAGGTCCGCAACATCGGGTGCGGCCAGGTGCACGGTGCTCACCACGCCACCGTCGCTGATCTGCACGGTCTTGGCGCTGACGACGGGCAGGGCCATCCCGGCCAGCGGTACCCGGCTGCCGCGGGAGGCGGCCGCCGGAGCGGTATCGGTCATCGCCAGCTGGGCCAGCGCCTCGTCGACCGTCGACGCCGTGGTCCAGACCTGCTGGGGTTCCTGGCCGTCGAGGGAGATCTGCAGTGGCCGGCTGCGTCGCAGCACGATGGTGTCGGCGTCGTGGACCCGCTGACTGCCGGCCGGGTAGATGTCGTCGCGGTCGGAGACGTCGAACCCGTTTTCGTTGACGATGTCGATCACCTTCGACTTCATCGTCGTCACCGTGATCGGCGCACCGTCGACCGTCAGCTGCACGGTCTTGTGCGCGGCGACGGCGTAGCCGCCGGCGAAGGTGAGCGCGAGGAGTATCGCGCCGACGACCACCCGGAGCATGGGTGATCGGGTCTGATGGAGCTCGGTCAGCGTGTTCAACTCAGGTCTATCCCGACTGTCGGCGGCACAAAGAAACGGCCCGCTAGGACCGCTGTTGATAACAAGACGGTAACGAACCCTCGTGGCGCGGGGCAACTCGGGTGCTGTGCTCTTAGCAGACCTTCAAGGCTCTTAACCCTTCATTAGGGCAGCGCGTAGGCCCGGCGAGCGTTTGCTGACGACTCCTCCGCGAGCTCTTCGGCGGGCCGGCCGGTGAGGTCGGCGAGCGCCCGGACCGTGTACGGCAGGCAGTACGGCTCGTTCGGCGCGCCGCGGTAGGGGTGTGGCGCCAGGAACGGCGCGTCGGTCTCCACCAGCAGCTGCCCGGCGGGGATCAGCGGCGCCGCTTCCCGCAGGTCCCTGGCGTTGGTGAAGCTCACGGTTCCCGACAGGCTCAGCAGCCAGCCGGCGTTCACACAGCAGCGCGCCATCGCAACGCCCGACGAGAAGCAATGAAAGATCACCGTGTCGGGCGCCCCCTCGGCCCGCAGCACGTCGAGGATGTCGGAGTCGGCCTCGCGGTTGTGGATCATCAGCGGCTTACCGGTTCGCTTGGCCAGATCGATATGCCAGGCGAAGGCCTCGCGCTGCTGATCCGGATCGGCGCAGCCCTCCAGGCGGCCGGGCCAGTAGCGGTCCATGCCGGTTTCGCCGATGGCCACCACGCGAGGATGGGTCGCCAGCCGCTCGATCTCGGCGCGGGCCTCATCGGTGAGCGTGTTGGCGCGCGTCGGGTGCAGCGCCACCGCGGCGTACACCCGGCGGTCCCAGTCGGCGGCGTGCGTCACCCAGCGCGCCGACTCCAGATCGTCGGCGATGGTGACGACGGCGACCACCCCGACCGCCGCGGCCCGGTCGACGATGGCGCGCACCCCGTCGGCGTCCCCGGCGCCGCACGCGTCGAGATGGGTATGCGCGTCGATCAGCGGGGTCAACGGCTCCGGAGGTGGCGGCGGCTCTCGCTTGGCTGACCGTTTGGAACCCACGCGCACACAATAAGGTGAAGGCCTGATGAGCACCCCGGGCCAACCGTTCTACGTCACCACGGCGATCGCGTATCCCAACGCCGCGCCGCACGTCGGGCATGCCTACGAATACATCGCCACCGACGCGATCGCGCGGTTCAAGCGCCTCGACGGCTTCGACGTGCGCTTCCTGACCGGCACTGACGAGCACGGACTCAAGATGGCCGAAACGGCCGCAGCCGAAGGCATCCCGACCGCTCAGCTGGCCCGCCGCAACTCCGACGAGTTCCAGCGGCTGCAGGAGCGGCTCAACATCTCCTTCGACCGGTTCATCCGCACCACCGACGCCGACCACTACGAGGCTTCGAAAGCGATCTGGCGGCGGATGGCCGATGCCGGCGACATCTACCTGGACGCCTACTCCGGCTGGTACTCGGTGCGCGACGAGCGCTTCTTCACCGAGTCGGAGACCACCGTCAACGCCGATGGCGCCAGGGTGGCCACCGAAACCGGGACACCCGTCACCTGGACCGAGGAGCAGACGTACTTCTTCCGGCTGTCGGCCTACGCCGAGCGGCTGCTGGCCCACTACCAGGCGCACCCGGAGTTCATCGCACCGGAGGTGCGGCGCAACGAGGTCGTCAGCTTCGTGTCCGGCGGGCTGCGCGACCTGTCGATCTCGCGCACGTCCTTCGTCTGGGGCGTGCCGGTGCCCGGCGATCCCGAACACGTCATGTACGTCTGGGTCGATGCCCTGACCAACTACCTGACCGGCGCCGGCTACCCCGACACCGAATCGTCGTTGTTCCGGCGCTACTGGCCGGCCGACCTGCACATGATCGGCAAGGACATCATCCGGTTCCACACGGTGTACTGGCCCGCGTTCTTGATGTCGGCCGGAATCGAGCTGCCCCGAAGGGTTTTCGCGCACGGCTTCCTCTACAACCGCGGCGAGAAGATGAGCAAGTCGGTGGGCAACGTCATCGACCCGCTGACACTCGTCGACACGTTCGGCGTAGACCAGGTGCGGTACTTCCTGCTGCGCGAGGTGCCGTTCGGGCAGGACGGCAGCTACAGCGAAGAGGGCGTCATCACCCGGATCAACACCGACCTGGCCAATGAGCTGGGCAACCTGGCCCAGCGGTCACTGTCGATGGTGGCCAAGAATCTGGCCGGTATCGTCCCCACCCCTGGCGATCTCACCGCCGACGACACCGAGCTGCTGGCAGCCGCCGACACCCTGCTGGAGCGGGTCCGCGCCGACTTCGATGCGCAGGCCATGCATCTGGGCCTGGAAGCGATCTGGCTGCTGCTCGGGGCGGCGAACAGGTACTTCTCCGCACAGCAGCCGTGGGTGCTGGGCAAGTCCGAGGCCGGGTCCGATCGGCAGCGGTTTTCCACCGTGCTCTACACCACCTTGGAGGTGGTGCGGATCGCGGCCTTGCTCATCCAGCC
>CAZDYH010000034.1:16111-20764 GCA_964509355.1 uncultured Mycobacterium sp. | reverse complement strand
TGAGGTGCTAGTGCCCTATTAACGGGCGTGGGGGTTCAAGTCCCCCCTCGGACACAACTTTTCCCGCCCCGGCCGGCGTGTCATCAGATCTCCGTGGCAACTCGGAGACCGTCGAGCACCGCCTCCTCCGCAGTCCGGGCGGCGACGCAGTCACCGACGCCGAAAACGGAAAGATCCGCTCGCTCCTCGAGCATGCGCAGCAGCTCGTCCGCTGGCTCGTGCCCGGTCGCCAGCACGAGCGCAACCGAGTCGTCCACGATCACGGGCTCACCGGTGAGCACGTGCTGGAGATAGACGCTGTCGTCGTCCACGCCGTACGGGCGGGTGAACGGGGCGATCTCGACCTTGCGGCGCAGGGCTTCAGCGGTCATCTCGTCACGCAGGTACTGCATGAGCGATGCCGCCGCGTGCGGCGCGGTCACGGCCAAGGTGACCTTGTGTCCGCGCTCGGCCAACGCGATCGCGACGCCGACGCCGATCCAGTCGCCGCGCCAGTCGGCGACGACGACGCGTCCGGGCCGGATCTCCGCGCCCCGGACCACGTCCCAGGCATCGAGCACCGGCAGGCTCCCCCCGATCACGAGATCGGGGCGATGGGGGCGGGCCCCGGTGGCCACGACCACGACCTCGGGATTCTCGGCGTCGATGGTCTCGGGAGTAACCCGCGACCGCGTTCTGATCTCGACCCCGGCCGAGCGCGCCTCGTGCTCCAGGTTGGTCACGATCCCACCGAACTCAGCGCGGCCCGGGAGCAGCTGCGCCAGCAGCGCCTGTCCGCCGACCCTCGGGCCGGACTCGTGCAGGACCACGACATGACCCCGCTCAGCAGCGACGGCCGCGGCTTTGAGGCCGCCGGGGCCGCCCCCGACGACAAGGACCCGGCGCGGCACGGCGGCCGGCGCCCGGATGGCGTAGGTCAGTTCTCTCCCGGTCTCCGGGTGCTGGATGCAGGAGATCGGGTGGCCCCCGAGGTAGTGCCCGATGCACGCCTGGTTGCAGCCGATGCACGCCCGGATGTCCTCGACGCGTCCGGCCTTGGCCTTGCCCGCCATCTCCGGGTCGCAGATCATCGCCCGCGTCATCACGCAGGCGTCCGCCTGCCCCGAGGCGATGATCGCCTCCGCCTCCTGCGGCTGGTTGATCCGTCCCGCCACCATCACCGGGACCGAGACACGCGCCTTGACCTGGGCAGCCCGTGCGGCCACATAGCCCGCCCCATGGTGCATAGAGGGGACGATGTGGTGGGAGCCGAGGTATGTCGAGGACGACCCGCTCACCACGCTGACGTAGTCGACCAGCCCCTCGGACTCCAGAGCGGCCACCGCATCCACCGCCGCCCGCGGGTCGAGCCCGTCAGCACTCACCTCGTCGACCGAGATACGCACCCCGACCGCGAGCCCCGGGCCTGCGCCGTCGCGGGCGGCGGCAAGCGCCTCGGCCAGGAAGCGCAGCCGGCGGACAGCATCACCTCCGTACCCGTCGTCGCGACGGTTGGTCACCGGGTTGAGGAACTGCGCCGGGAGGTAGCCGTGGCTCGCCACCACCTCCACACCGTCCAGCCCGGCACGGCGCATCCGGTCGGCGCCGTCGCGGTACCCGGTCAGGATCCGTTCGATCCGGCTGCTCGACAGGGCTCGCGGCATCACCTTGAACCGCTCGTTGGGAACGACGGAGGGAGCCACCGCAACGGACAGCGTCCCGTCGCCTCGGGTGCCGGACTCCCGACCGCCGTGGAACAGCTGGGCGAACACGAGTGTCCCGGATGGATGCAACGCCTCCGCCAGCCGGGAGTACCCCGGAATACAGTCGTCGTCCCAGACCCGCAGCGCCGAGCCGTCACTGTGCTCGTCCCGGTCGACCTCGGCCACCTGGACGACGACCAGCCCCGCCCCGCCCTCGGCGCGTGCGCGGTGGTAGGCGATGAGGGCGTCGTTCACCAGGCCGTCGTGGATGAGCCTGGTGTCGTGGCCGGAGGACACGACCCGGTTCGGCAGCTCTGCCGGCCCGAGCCGCAGTGCGGCGAACAGCTGCGGGAAGGCGGCGTTCATGCTGATTGGTCGAGGATGCGAATGCGCTTGGGGTCGTACAGCGGCCCGATCTGCAGCCGGGCGGGATGGTCGCCGCCCGGCGTGCGCACCGAAAACGACTGCTCCCGCAGCCAGTCGCCGGTGACGCCGCCGTCGTGGGATACCTGCGCCAGACCCACCGGCCCTCCCAGCGTGTACCCGTACGCCGCGGTCCGGACGTAGCCGACCCACCGACCGTCGACCAGGACGGGCTCGTTGCCGAACAGGTCGGCCGACGAGTCGTCCACGAACAGGCTCACGACGCGGTTCGCCGGGCTGCCCTTCGCCTTGACCTCCAGCAGCGCGTCACGACCGACGAACCCGCCCGGCTTGTCCCACGCGATCGTGAACCCGAGCCCCGCCTCGATCGGATTGTCGGTGTTGTCGATATCGACGCCGATGTCCCGGTAGCCCTTCTCCAGGCGCAGGCTCGACATCGCCGCCAGCCCGACCGGTCGCAACCCCAGGTCGGCACCAGCCGCGGTCAGCTCGTCGAAGACGTGGACCGCGTACTCCGCGGGCACGTGCAGCTCCCAGCCGAGCTCGCCGACGTACGTCACGCGAAGGGCCAGCACCGGCGCGTACCCGACGTGGATGTGTTTGGCCGTGAGATACCCGAACGCGGCGTTCGAGAGGTCTGCGTCGGTGAGCCGGGACAGCAGCGTGCGCGACTTCGGTCCCTGAACGGAGAGCAGTGTCGTCCCGGAGGTGATGTCGGTGACCACCACGACCTCATGCGGCAGAGCTTCGCGGCGGATCATCGGTTCGATACGGCGGTGGATGAGGTCGCTGGCCACGACCAGGAACTTCTCCTCATCGAGGCGGGTGACGGTCACGTCGGCGGCGATGCCGCCGTGGGTGTCCAGCCACTGCGTGTAGACCAGCCGGCCGACCTCGCGGTCGATGGCGCTGACCGAGAGCCGGTCGAGCACCCGTGCCGCATCCGGTCCCTGCACGAGGAGCTTCGCCATCAGGCTCATGTCCAGGACGCCGACGTCCTCGCGCACCGTCCGGTGCTCCTCGCCCACGATGGCGAACGAGTCCTGCCTGCCGAACGCGGACGTCGTGCCCGGATGAGCCTCGTCCGCGTCGTACCACTCGGCGAACTCCCAGCCGACCGACGTGTTGAAGTGCCCGCCGGCCGCGACGAGTCGGTCGTGGATCACCGAGCGACGCACGTTGCGGGCGGTGGTCGGTTTCCACGCGGGCCAGACCGCATCGCCGAACAGGACACCGAGCTGCTCCACGGTGCGTTCCGCGCGGAACCGGCGGGAGGTCTCGTGACCGGCGGCACGGTCGACGGCGTAACCGGTGACGTCGACCGGAGGCACGCCGTCGGCGATCCAGTGCGCCATGACGGTGCCCACGCCACCGCCGAGCAGGATTCCCAGCGAGTTCATGCCCGCCGCCACGAAGTAGCCGTCCAGCTCGGGGGCGGGACCCAGCATCGGCCGGATGTCCGGGGTGAAGGACTCGGGACCGCAGAAGAACATGCGCACACCCACGTCGGACAGGGACGGAATGCGCTCGAGCGCGGCGCCGAGGTACGGTCCCAGCCGGTTCCAGTCAGGCGGCATGGTGCCGAAGGCGAAGGTGTCCGGGACGCCGTCCAACGACCACGGGGCAGCGACCGGCTCGAAGAGGCCGACCAACATGCCGTCGCCCTCGGGCCGGTAGTAGCTGTAGCGGTCAGGCTCCTCGATCACGGCGAGGTCGCGGTCCATGCCCGGGACGGTGTCGGTGATGAGGTAGTAGTGCTCGGCCGCCTGGAGCGGGATGCAGACACCGTTGCGCGCGCCGAGCTGACGGGCCCACATGCCCGCTGCGTTCACGACGATCTCGGTGTCGATGCGACCTTGGTCGGTCATGACCCCGGTCACCCGGCCCCGGCTCGTCTCGACGCCGGCGACGGAGACGCCCTCGACGACGCGCACGCCAAGGGCCTTGGCCCCCTTCGCCATCGAGGTGGCGACGCCGACCGGATCGGCGCGACCCTCGTCGGGCACGTAGAAGCCGGCGAGGACATCCGAGGTGTCCATCAACGGCCACATGTCCTGCAGCTCGCGCGCGGAGATCTCGTGCTCGTCGACACCGAACCCGTGCATCCAGGCCGAGGAGCGGCGCAGTGCGTCCAGCCGCTGCGGGTTGGTGGCCACGCTGACGTGGCCGACCGGCCGGAACCCGGTCGAGTGGCCGGTCTCCTCCTCGAGGCGGGCGTACAGGTCGCGCGAGTACCGGCTCATGAACAGCGCAGTCTCGTCGGTCATGCCCGCGGACGTGATCAGGCCGGCGGCGTGCCAGGTCGTCCCCGCCGTGAGTTCGTGGCGTTCGAGCAGCACGACGTCGGTCCACCCCAGGTGCGCGAGGTGGTAGGCGATGCTGCACCCCGTCACGCCGCCACCCACGATGACGACGCGGGCGCGCGCCGGCAGGTCCTTGCTGAGGTTGGTCACCCGATCCCCTTCCGGTACTCCTGGTGCCGTGCCGGGAGTCAGTCGGGGATGGCCGCGGCGCCGGGCACCACTACCGCGAACAGGTCGGCCAGGGCGGCCAGGCTGGCGGCCTGCATCGCCGCCGCCGACACCGT
>CAZDYH010000034.1:8079-16011 GCA_964509355.1 uncultured Mycobacterium sp. | reverse complement strand
ACAGGTCGGCCAGGGCGGCCAGGCTGGCGGCCTGCATCGCCGCCGCCGACACCGTGGTCCCACCCGAACCGGGCAGTGCGCGGGTCGCGGTAGCGGCGGCTACCACCGTCTCACCGTCGCGCGGTGCCACCCGGGCGACGATCGCCCCACTCTCGCCGTCGGTGTCATACAGCGAGCCGGGCACGCCCTCGAGCTCCATGACGCCCCGGGTGTAGGTGTTCTGGCAGTCGATCATGATCAGGGTCGAGTCGGCCAAGCTGGGCGGCGCTACAGACAGACCGGCCAACGCGCGCAGGGTGGTGGACTCAGCCACGGATACCTCCAGGTCGGGTCCATCGGCGGTGGAACGGACCAGGCCAAACCTACCGCAATCAACGTCTCAGGAGGGTGCCCGCGCGTCAACGCCGGCTCTGCACATGACGGGTCCGCAGCAGGCTGGCGACGGTGGTGACCACCAGCACACCGCCGATGACGGCCAGTGACGTCGCCGTGGAGATCTCGGGGACCTTGACGTGTTCGCCGCCGTTGATGAACGGCAGGGTGTTCTCGTGCAGGGCGTGCAGGACGAGTTTGACCCCGATGAATGCCAGGATGAGCGACAGCCCGTAGGACAGGTAGATGAGCCGGTCGAGCAGCCCGCCGATGAGGAAGTACAGCTGCCGCAGCCCCATCAGCGCGAAAGCGTTGGCGGTGAAGACGATATAGGGCTGCTCGGTGAGCCCGTAGATCGCCGGGATTGAGTCGAGGGCGAACAGGAGGTCGGTGAAGCCGATCGCCACCAGCGCCAACAGCATTGGTGTGACCATGCGCTTGCCGTCGATCTTGGTCACCAGCTTGTCGCCGTCGTAGCTGTCGGTCGTCGGCACGAAGCGGCGCACCGCGGCGATGATTCTGCTTTCGCGCTTCTCTTCGACCTCTCGCTCGTGGCCGCTTTCGCGGGCCAGCTTGTAGGCCGTGTAGACCAGGAACACGCCGAACACATAGAAGACCCAGCTGAACGCGCTGATCGCGGCCGCGCCCACGGCGATGAAAGCACCGCGCATGATCAGCGCCATCACAATCCCGATCAGCAGCACCTTCTGCTGGAACTCCCGCGGCACCGCGAACGACGTCATGATGATGGTGAACACGAATAGGTTGTCCACCGACAGCGCCTTCTCGGTGATGTAGCCGGCGAAGTACTCGCCGCCGAACTCTCCGCCCCACTTCCAGATCACCAACAAGCCGAAACCGATTGCCAGCGCGATGTAAAACGTTGACCAGAGCGCGGATTCGCGGAATGTCGGGGCGTGTGGCACACGGACGTGCGTCACGAAGTCGAAGACGAACAGGCCGACAATCACTGCACAGGTGATCAGCCAAACCAGAGCCGAGACGTTCATGAATGCCACGCTAGCTGTTGCGGGTCGAGAAGCTCGGATCAGGTCCGGCCGGCCGAGCGGCGCTACCGCGCCGAGCGGCGAAGTAGGCCAGCCATGACACGCAGACCGTCGAGAAGACGACGGTCTCCACCACGCCGACCGCGCCGGCCGGATACAGCACACCGGTGATGTAGTGATCGATGAACCCCTGAGACGGAAGGGGATCCATCCCCGCGCGGCTGCGCGCCCACCGTTCCAGCCAGGTCAGCGGGCACTCCAAATGCATCCAGACGGTGCCGATCCCCCACAAGACCACCGGCACATGCAGCCAGATGGTCCGCGGAAAGCGCAGGGCGAGGAATCCGCCGACCACCAGGTAGGCCAGGAAAGCAAAGTGGGCGACCATCGTGAGCGCCACAACGATTGCGTACAGGCCGTTCATCGATTGAGTCGCATTCTGCTTTCCCGGATTGTCGGCGCCCTCCCCAACGATACCGACAATGATGTCGCCCGGTGGCGCCGAAACTGCCAAGCTCAGCTATGCCCAAGACACGCCTCGTCGCCCTGGTGTGCGCACTGGGTCTGCTGACCGCCTGCATCTCGCCGCCGAACCAGACGTCTCCGCCCGCCGCCGCTCCGTCAGCTGATTCCGCCAAGGCAGACGCGATCATGAAGATCGTTGGCGACACCATGGCGCAGGCCCACCTCAAGTCCGTCATCGTCCGCGTCACGGTCGGCGGCAAGGAGGTCGTCACACAGGCCGTCGGCGAATCCATGACCGGCGTGCCCGCGACCCCGGTCATGCATTTTCGCAACGGCGCGGTGGCGATCTCGTACGTGTCGACGCTGCTGCTCAAGCTCGCCGAAGAGAAGAAGGTGAGCCTCGACGACAAGCTGTCGAAATGGCTGCCCGAGATCCCGAATGCGGATCGGGTGACGCTTCGCCAACTCGCCCAGATGACTTCGGGCTACGTCGACTATGTCATCGGCAATGAGGAGATGAACGCCGCCGTGTACGCCGACCCGTTCCACCAGTGGACAACCGACGAGCTACTGCGCTACGCGACCTCGAAGCCGCTTCTCTACGAACCGGGAACGAACTGGAACTACGCGCACACCAACTACGTCCTGCTCGGCCTGGCGCTGGAGAAGGCCACCGGTGAGCAGATGCCGGAATTATTGCAGGACAAGGTACTTGGGCCACTGGGGCTGACCAACACCGCGAACTCATTTACACCGGAGATCCCGGCGCCCGTGCTGCACGCGTTCAGCTCGGAGCGCCGCGAAGCCCTCAAGATTCCGGCCGGCACACCGTTCTACGAGGAGTCCACCTACTGGAATCCGTCCTGGACGATCACCCACGGCGCCATCCAAACCAGCAACATCTACGACCTGGAGGCCACGGCGGTCGGTATCGGTTCCGGCAAGCTGCTCTCATCGGAGTCGTACAAGGCGATGGTGTCCACTGAACTTCGCGGCAAGACGACCGTGCTGCCCGGCTGCTCGACCTGCGCCGCGCAGTCGGAGTTCTACACCTACGGGCTGGGGATCGTCATCTCCGGCGACTGGCTGCTGCAGAACCCGCTCTTCTCCGGCTATGCCGCAGTCGAGGCCTACCTGCCGGCGCAGAAGATCGCGATCGCCGTCGCGGTCACCTACGACCCGGCCGCATTCGACGACCAGGGCGGCTACCAGAACGAGGCTGACCCGCTGTTCCGCAAGATCGGGGCCGAACTGGCCCCCGACGATGCGCCGCCCGTGCCGCCGCGGAAATAGTCACCGCGGCTCAACACGCGTGGCGAGTTCGGCGAGCACGCCGGCGACCACATCGCCAACCGCTGCGGCGACGTCGGTCGTCAGCCCGATGCCGTGGCCCGTATCGGCGGCTTCAACGGTGAAGATCACCAACCGGTCCGGAACCATACCCAGGGCCTGGCCCAACGCGAACGTCTGCGTGATGTCCAGGGCGTGCGAACTCAGCCCGGCCTGGCACGTGAGGTCGCCGATGGTGCAGCGGCGCACCCGACCCGGCGTCGATTCGGTACTCACCGCGGCATCCACCAGCACCGCCAGCGTGGCGCCCCTCCAGGCCTCGAGGATCGCGGTGGGTTCGCCGAGCGTGGTGACCACCCGCACGCCGGGCAGCTCGCGCGCGGCGATCTCCGCGGCGACGGCGTGGCCGACCCCGTCGTCCCGGCGGTACTCGTTTCCGATGCCGATGACGATGACGTCGCGGCTCATCGCCGCTCCACTGTGAGCGTCAGGAAGTGCGTCGCACAGGAAATACACGGGTCGTAGTTGCGGATCGTTCGCTCGCACATCGTGGTCAGCGCCTCGTCGTCAAGCCCGACGTTGGCGGTGACCACCCGAGCGAGGTCGTATTCGATGGCCGCCTGGTTCTGCGAGGTGGGCGGCGTAATCGTCGCAGCCCGGATCAGCCGGTCTTCGCCGATCTCGTAGCGGTGATAGAGCAGCCCGCGCGGTGCCTCGCTGACCCCGTGACCGACGCCGGCGCGGGCGGGCACCTCGACGAACGGCCGCGGCGGCGGCTCGTAATCATCGATGATCCGCAATGCCTCCTCGACCGCGTACACCACCTCCACGGCGCGAACGATGATGCTGCGGAACGGATTACGGCATTCCTCCCCCAGCCCGGCCTCGGCCGCCGCCTGGCGGGCGATCGGTGACAGCTGAGCCGAGTTCAGCGAATACCTCGCCAGCGGGCCCGTCAGATGGCGGGCACCGTCCAGCGTCGCGTGCAAGGCGGTGGAATGCGGTACCTGTGACTCGACAACATGATCGGTGAATTCGGCCACCGGAAAGGGTGGTCCGTCGCTGCGCCGGATCGCGCCGTTCTCGATGGCATAGCGGTCCGGCTCGGTGAGCGCGAGCAGTTCGTGATCGAGTTCATAGTCGGGGAATTCGAACCCCGACACCCATCGGACCGTGGCCAGCGCGTCGTCCATCGCACGGCGCAGCTGCTCGGTCAGTGGCCTGAGCTCGGCCCGGGTGGGCACCGCGTAGAAGCCGCCCAGCCGGACGTTGACCGGATGGATCGCCCGTCCGCCGAGCTGTTCCATCAGCCGGTTGCCCGCCTTCTTCAGCGCCAGCCCGCGCTCGACCGCCGCGCGGTGGTCGCGGGCCAGGCTGATGACGTCGGGGTACCCGAAGAAGTCCGGTGCGTGCAACAGGTAGATGTGCAGGGTGTGGCTGTGGATCCACTCGCCGCAGTACAGCAGTCGCCGCAACTCGGTCAGGGCGGCATCCAACCGCACCCCGCACGCGTCTTCGATCGCGTTGCAGGCGCTCACCTGATAGGCGACGGGGCAGATACCGCAGATCCGCGCGGTGATATCGGGCGGCTCGGTGTGGGCCCGCCCACGCAGGAATGCCTCGAAGAACCTCGGCGGCTCATAGATGTTCAGCTCGACGCGTTCGGCGACCCCGTCCTTGAGCGTGACGTGCAGGGCGCCTTCACCCTCGACGCGGGTGAGCGCTCCGACCTTGATCGTGCGGGTACCCGGGGTCACGTGTCGGCCCGATCGGCGAACTCCGGCGCGGCGGCGTTGAAGGTGGCGAACACCCGGTCGACGTCGCGACCGGACATCCCGTCGCGGCGCAGCAGTGGGATCAGGATCGCGGTGTTCGGCGTGGCCGCGGGGCCGAAACAGCCGTAGCAGCCGCGGTGGTAAGCCGGGCACAACGCCCCGCACCCGGCGTGGGTTACCGGCCCCAGGCACGGGATGCCTTCGGCGACCGTCACGCAGGTCAGTCCGCGGCGCTTGCATTCGGTGCACACGGTCGCTGCCGGCAGCCGCGGTTTGCGCCCGATCAGCAGCGCGGCGAGGGTTTCCAGCAGCTGGCCACGGTCGATCGGGCAGCCGCGCAGCTCGTAGTCCACCGTGACGTGCGCCGACGCCGGCGTCGAGGTGGCCAGCGTGTCGATGTAGTCCGGCCGCGCGTAGACGACGGACGTGAATTCGGCCACGTCGGCGAGGTTACGCAGCGCCTGGATGCCGCCCGCGGTGGCGCAGGCGCCGATCGCGACCAGAACTTTGGACTGGGCGCGAATTTCGCGGATCCGCCGCTCGTCGGCCTCGGTGGTGACCGAGCCCTCGACGAGCGACACGTCGTAGGGCCCGCCGAGGACCGCACTGGACGCCTCGGCGAAGGCCGCGATCTTCACCTGTCCGGCCAGCGTGAGCAGCTCGTCCTCGCAGTCCAGCAGCGTCAGCTGGCAACCGTCACACGAGGCGAACTTCCACACGGCGAGGGTGGGTGTTCCCATCTACAGCTCCTTGACCCGCAGCAGTGGTTCGGCAACGTCGTAACCGACCACCGGCCCGTCCCGGCACAGCAGCAGGGGACCCAGCTGGCAGTGCCCGCACCAGCCGATCCCGCACTGCATGTTGCGTTCCAACGAGACGCGGATGTCTTCTGCCGCCATACCCTTGCCCACCAGCACCTGCGCACCGCGGGACATCATCTGCTCCGGACCGCACAGGAACGCGGTGGTGTGATCGGCATCCAACGCGAGTTTGACCAGCGGCTGGGTGACAAAGCCGACCTCGCCGGGCCAGCCCTGGATCGGGACGTCAACGGTCAGGTGCACCTCGACTGGCCGCTCCTGCGCCCAGTCGGCGAGTTCACCCTCAAACAGGAAATCGTCGCGGGACCGCGCGCCCGCGATCAGCACCACCCGGCCATAGCTCGCGCGGTCGGCCAGCGCACCGAGCACCACCGGGCGCAGCGGCGCCAGGCCCACCCCGCCGGCGACGATGACGAGGTCACGGCCGACCGCCTCCACGAGTCCCCAACTGGTCCCGAATGGGCCGCGGACACCCAACACGGTGCCGGGCTGCGCGTTACACAGCGCATCGCTCACCGCACCGACCGAGCGGATGGTGTGGGTGATCGACCCGTCGGTGACCGACGGGTCACCGCTCACCGAGATCGCCACCTCGCCGACGCCGAACGCGGACAGCATCATGAACTCGCCCGGTCGCGGCGTCGGCAGCGCCTCGCCGACCGGTTCCAGGCACAGCGTAACCGAATCACGGTTCTCGGTGACCCGGGTGCGCACCCGGTACGGGACCGGGGCCATCGCCGACGCCACCGGCGGGGCCGACGTCATGGCGTCAGTCATCCCCGGTCTCCGCCAGTCCGGCCAAGGTCGTCATCTCGGCGGTGATGTCAATGCCGGTGGGGCACCAGGCGATACAACGCCCGCAGCCCACGCAGCCCGAGCTGCCGAACTGGTCGTGCCAGGTACCCAACTTGTGGGTCAGCCAGTGCCGGTAGCGCGACGATCCGGATTGCCGGACGCTGCCCTCGTGCACGAAGGTGAAGTCGAACTCGAAGCACGAGGCCCAGTGCGACCACCGTTCGGCGTGCTCACCGGTCAGGTCGGTGACGTCCTCGGTGCTGGTGCAGAAACAGGTCGGGCATACCATCGTGCAGTTCCCGCAGGTCAGGCAACGGCTGGCGACTTCTTCCCAGTGCGGCGACTCCCGCGACTGGACTAGCAGCGCCCGCAGGTCCCCTTCGGGCATCTGGCGCCCCATATGGTGTGCGGCCTCGGCGACATCGCTTCGCGCAGCGTCGATCTCTGCATCGGCGGCGTCCCGGCGCGGCACCGCCGCGAGAACCTCGGCCCCGTCCTCGCTGCCGACGTCGACAAGATAGCGGCAGGCACCGCCCTCGATTCGTTCGGTGAGCGCGAGATCATAGCCGGGGCCGACCGCCGGGCCGGTCCCCATCGACGCGCAGAAGCACAGTCCGCCGGGTTCGGTGCAGTTCACCGCGACAACGAAGATCTGCCGCCGACGACCGCCATACGATCCGTCCGGGTACGCCCCGCCAGTCAGCACCCGGTCCAGCATGCCGATGGCCGCCAGGTCGCAGCCCCGCACCCCGATGAACGCATACCGCGGGACCTCTTCCGGCTCGGCGTCCCGGCTGCTTGACCACACCCGCTGCCGGGGTGGATGCAGGAACTGCTTCCACGACTGCGGTCCGGCCGAATGACCGAACAGCGCCTCGTCGTCACGGCGGCGCAGCCGGTAGTGGCCCGGACCCACATCGACGCCCCAGCCCCGGGGCAGGTCATCGGCGGAGGCCAGTTCGGCCAGCACGATGGCGTTGTCGCTGCGCGTCGGTCCGACGACCCGATAGCCGCGCCCGATGAGTTCGTCGACGAGCCGTCGCAAGCCTGCAATGTCCAGCACCGCGTTGCCCTGTCCAATCACGTGTATATGTTGCCCTTATCGCGGGGTTCTTGGGTAGGCCATTGGGTCCCTTATCGGCCTACCAAAGGTCACAAAGGCGCCTCCCCCGGCGACACGCCGTGTTCATGAAGGCGCAACCTAGGCCCCGTAGCGTCACCACGTGACACCGACAGGCGCGAACGACGACGCCATGGACAGGCTGGGCCGCCTGCATGGCGACGTCGAGAGACTGCTGGCCCGATTGTCCGAGGCCGAATCCTCCTGGTCGCGGTGGACTGACCAGGTGGCACCCGAAAATCGCTGCAGCGCACGCAATCTCGTGCACTACTGGGCGATCCGCCAGG
>CAZDYH010000034.1:3120-7979 GCA_964509355.1 uncultured Mycobacterium sp. | reverse complement strand
CCCGAAAATCGCTGCAGCGCACGCAATCTCGTGCACTACTGGGCGATCCGCCAGGTGGACCTGCGCGGTCTGCAGGCCCAGCTCGCCGCGTTCGGGCTGTCGTCGCTGGGTCGCAGCGAACCGCATGTGCAGGCAACGCTGCGGCTGGTCTCCGCCGCGATCGCGGCGATGCGGGGCCGGGGGTGGCGACCGCCGGACGACGTCGCGGTGAGCGTCGATGCCGGCGCAACCCTGTCGCGGCGAAACGCCGTCGACCTCCTCGGTCCCGTCCCGGCCCGCCGCGCCGCCCGCATCATGGTGACGTTGCCGTCCGAGGCCGCGACAGACCCGGAGCTCGTCCGCGAGCTGGTCGAGCGTGGGATGAACATCGCGCGCATCAACTGCGCGCATGACGACGCCGAGGCGTGGCGCACGATGGCCGACCACGTCCACGAGGCCGCCGAGGCGACCAACCGAAGCTGCCTGATCGCAATGGACCTCGCGGGACCGAAGCTGCGCACCGGCCCGCTCGAGCCGGGGCCCCGCGTCGTTCGGCTGCGTCCCAGCAGGAACAAACTCGGCCAGGTGGTGGCCCCGGCGCGCGCCTGGGTGACCTCGGCACAGAACCCGGCCGCGCCGCCGGAGTCCGGGATGGTGTCGCTTCCCGTGCCCGGGGACTGGCTCGGCCGGCGGCGCGGCGGCGGCGTGCTGGTCCTGCATGACACCCGCGGTTCCAAACGCCACCTGGTGCTGACCCGCGGCGAAGACGCGGGCGGGCTGGTAGCAACCACCGACAAGACCACCTACCTGGCCACCGGCACGGTGTTGGGTGTCAAGGGCGCCGACGACCCGACCGCACTGGGCGAGCTGGCGCCGATCGAGCAGAGCCTACGGTTGCGCGCCGGCGACATCTTGACGGTCACCCGCGATTGCACACCCGCCCCGGTCGGCGCCGACGGCGCGCCGCGCATCGGCTGCACCCTGCCCGAGGTCTTCGACCACGTCCGCGTCGGCGAGAAGATCTTCTTCGACGACGGAAAGCTCAGCGGCGAGATCGTGTCGGTCGAGCCGGATGAGCTTAAAGCGCGCATCGACCACCCGGCGCACGGCGAGGCGAAACTGCGGGCCGGCAAGGGCATCAACTTGCCCGACACTGACCTGCTGATCTCGGCGATTACCGACAAGGACCTGGCGGATCTGTCCACCGTCGTCGAACTGGCCGACCTGGTGGAGCTGTCGTTCGTGCGTGACCCGTCCGACGTCCGGCAACTGCTCGACGAGTTGCGACGCCGCGGCGACGGGGACACGGGCGTCGTGCTCAAGATTGAAACCCGGCAGGCCTTCGAACAGCTGCCGCAGCTTGTGCTGACCGCCATGCGCCGCCGCCGTGTCGGCGTGATGATCGCGCGCGGCGACCTCGCTGTCGAATCCGGCTACGAGCGGATGGCCGAACTGCAAGAGGAGATGCTCTGGCTGTGTGAAGCCGCGCACCTGCCGGTGATCTGGGCCACGCAGGTGCTCGAACAGCTCGCCACGACCGGTCTGCCGTCCCGCGCCGAAATCAGCGATGCGGCGATGAGTGAACGCGCCGAGTGCGTGATGCTCAACAAGGGGCCGTACGTCAACGAAGCGGTCGTTGCACTCGACAGCATTCTGCGCCGGATGGCGGGCCACCACTACAAGAAGAACGCCCTGCTGCGCACCCTGCATTCGTGGCGGGCCGCCAGCTAGCTGCGCCTGCCGCCCATCGGCGGACGAGCCGTAATCTCGTGTGCGGCAGAATGGACCGTTGTGATGCGCAAAGTGCTGTTCATCGTGAACGACCCCACCGCGACTGAGGCTCTGCTCGGCGAGGCGTTCACCGAGTGCGGGTTCGACGTCGAGACCTTCGAGGTCGTCCCGTTCGAGCGAACCGAAGACCCGGTCGCCGAGGTGGTGTTTCCCGAGCCAACCGGATATGACGTCGTCGTTCCCCTTGGCGCGCGCTGGCCGGTGTACGACGACGCGCTGTGCCGTACCTGGGTCGGTTCGGAGATGCAGATGATGCGGGATGCGGAGGCCGCCGGAGTGGCCACGCTCGGTATCTGCTTCGGCGGTCAGCTGCTCGCCCAGGCACACGGCGGATCAGTCGAACGATCGACCGCTCCGGAGATCGGGTGGCACCCGATCGAAAGCGACGACACCGATCTGGTGCCAGACGGCCACTGGTTCCAGTGGCACTTCGATCGCTGGACGTTGCCGCCCGGGGCCACCGAGCTCGCGCGAAACCGCAACGCATCACAGGCTTTCGTCCTCGGCCGCACGCTAGCGCTGCAGTTCCACCCCGAACTCGACCGCCCGCTCCTCGAACAGTGGGTGGCGGACGACCTGGGCGGCGAAGCAGCCGGTCTCGGTGTGGATCCCGACCAGTTACGCACCCGCACAAACGAATTGCAAGACAGCGCGGCACGCAGGATCCGCGCGCTGGTCCAGGGCTTCCTTGACAAGGTGGCCGGTGACCCGCCCCGATCGGGGTGAGGAGCGTCTAGAACGGGTCGTGGCCCAATTGATGCGCCAGCGCGTCGGTCACCGTGGGATGGCGAAACCGATGGTCAAGAGCCTGCAGTTTGGTGGGTAACACGCGCTGGTTGGCCTCGGCGAGTTCGCGAGCCCCCTGCACACCCAGCAGCAGCCGCGGGCCGATCGCGGGCACTGGCAGCACGGCCGGGCGATGCAACACGTGCGCAAGCGCTGCGGTGTAGTCGGTGTTGCGCACCGGCTCGGGGCCCACGGCATTGACCGGGCCGACCAGCCGGGCGTCGTAGAGCGCGCGGTAGTACACGTCGATCAGATCGTCGAGACCGATCCACGACAGCCACTGCCGGCCGCTGCCGAGGCGGCCGCCGAGTCCGGCGGCGAACAGCGGGCGCAGTAACTTCAGGGTGCCGCCCCGCGCCGCCTGCACGATGCCGGTCCGGACCGTCACCACCCGCAACCCGGCGTCGGCGGCCGGGCCGGTCGCAGCCTCCCAGTCGGCGACGACGTCGGCCAGGAAGCCGTCACCGCGGCCGCTGTCCTCGTGCAGCAGCGCATCGCCACGATCGAACCCGTAGAAACCGATCGCCGATGCGCTGACGAAGGTGCCCGGGCCGTCGTCGCTGCGCGCGGCAACTTCGGCGAGCCGCCGCGTGGGGCCGATGCGGCTGTCGCGGATCGCGGTCTTGTGCGCCGATGTGAACCTGCCGGCGATGGACGCACCGGCAAGGTGAACCACGGCGTCCACCCCCGACAGCAGGTCTGGCGCCGGGCGGTCCGGATTCCATTCGCGTTCGTCGGCACCACGGGCCGTGTGACGGACCAGCCGGACCACCCGATGACCGCCCGTGGTGAGGAACGCGCTGAGCGCGGATCCGATCAGCCCGGATGCACCGGTGACCGCGACGACCATCGGCGTTGCCCGCAGTTCCCGGGCATCCCGGTGTGCCGCCAGGTCATCGGCGACCTGGCGGTGACGGTAGACGAAGGTCGAACGCAGCAGCCGACCCGGCACCGGGGTGTCGAGACGGTCGGTCATCAGCGTGGTGTCGTCGCCGGCGTCGGCGAACTCGTGGACGTGCCGCCAGTACCCGATGGCGCGCGGCGGCCAGGATGCCAGTCCGTCGGAGACCAGTTCGTCGGCGAAACGGTGCGGCGGGTCGTAGCTCGCGGGGTCGTGCTGGGCGACCCAGCGCAAGCCGCCGGGCAGTTGGAGGATCGCCCGCCCGTCGGCCAGCGAGTCGGTCTCGGCCAGCGCCTTCATCGGTTGCCAGGGCGGGATCAGCCGGAAGATTGCGCCGGGCCGGGTGTGCCAGGCGAACACCTCGGCCAGCGGCGCGTCGACGACACTCGAGTACTCGATCCCCATGGTCCCTCCCTGCCGGATCACAGTATCCGGCGGCGGTTTGCAGCGTGATGGGCATTCGGAGCCGATCCGCGCCCGGATTGGTGTGATCGACCCCGTCCGGCGGCCGGTCGGCGCCGAATGACTCTGGTGATAACCGTAAACCGCGGTCGGTTGTGCGTTCTCGTCCTTCCCGGCGGCAAACCGGAGAGCCGCGCGTCGTCGCGCGCCTGGCAGCTGGCGAACCTGCGGATGGCCCTGCTGGCCGGCTCGCTGCGGAAACTCTCCGACGACGACGTGGTCGTGCGCCGCGTGCAATACGGCCGGCGCGGCTGGAACAGCCCGCGCCTCGACGCGCTCCGCGACGCCGAGTCAGCCCTCGACGATGCTCGGGACCGCTATGTCCGATCCCGTTTCGTACTGGTGGGCCACTCGATGGGTGGCCGGGTGGCCGCGCATCTGTCCCGGCACCCCGACGTGCACGCCGTCGCCGCCCTGGCCCCGTGGTGGCCGGACGACGACGCCGATCTGGTGCCCACGGGTTGCCGACTGCTGGTGGTGCACGGCACCGACGATCGCTGGACCGATCCGGGCTCGTCGCGCGCGCAGGTCCGGCGCGCCCGGGAGCGCGGTGTCGATGCACGATGGGTGGGCCTGGACGGGGCCGGGCATTACATGATGCGGCAGGTCCGCGAGTGGCACCGGCTCACCGCCGACTTCGTCCACGCGCAACTGGCAGAGCATTACTAGCCTAAGAACGCACTGCCGACTAGCCCGAACCCCGATCGGTGTCAGCATCGGCCGCTTCATCTCCGGTGGCAGACTCGTCCACCACGTGGACCGCCTCCTCCTCAGCCAACTGCGGGTACTCGGGCTCGTCATCATCGGGGATATCGGCCGTCGGATCATCGGAGACGACCTCGTCCGGATGGTCGTCGGGATAGTCGGCGTCGAAGTTCTTGTAGGTTGCCTCTACCGCTGCGTCACCGGTCGCCGCGGTCTCGGGCACTTCTTCGGCTTC
>CAZDYH010000034.1:0-3020 GCA_964509355.1 uncultured Mycobacterium sp. | reverse complement strand
CGGCGTAGGCGACCGAGTCGACTCCCGCCTCGCCGGTATCGCGCCGCTGGCGTTCTCGCAGCGCATCGACGATCAGCAGTACCACGCCAAGCAGGCTGGCGGCGATACATACCCAGGCCACCACCTCATTGCTGGTGACGACCGCGGTTACCAGCGCGGCGAGACCCACTACCGCTAGTACCAGCGCAACGATCAGCATCGCTCATCCTCCCACCCAACGAGCAGGGCTGTCATCACCAGCCTGGGCGGCGGGCATCCGGGCTAATTATTGCCCCGGTTGTACTGATTTAAGGTGCTGGCGTCGGTGTGCGCACTGGAATCGACCGGTGCCGCCGATCCACGCTGACTGAGCTCCTCCAACTGGGACTCCAGGTAGGTCTTGAGACGGGTACGGTACTCGCGCTCGAAGGTCCGGAGTTGTTCAAGGCGGCCTTCGAGCACCGTCCGCTGCTGGTTGATGGTGCCCATGATCTCGGAATGCTTGCGCTCGGCGTCGGCCTGCAGTGCGTCGGCCTTCTCCTGAGCCTGGCGCAGCTGGGACTCGGAGCGGGTCTGCGCGTCGGCCAGCATCGCGTCGGCACGCTGACGGGCCTCGGCGACGGTGGCTTCCGCGGTGTACCGGGCCTCGCTGAGGATCTGGTCGGCATTGGCGCGCGCATCGGACATCAACTTGTCCGACTCGGCCTGGGCAGTGCTGGTCAGCCGGTCCGCGGTGTCCTGGGCCAGGCTCAGCACCCGGGCGGCCTTCAGGTGCTGCTCCTCGCTGACCACCGCGGGCTGCACCGGCGGCGTCTCGTAAACGCGCTGCACGGGCTCCGGTTCGGGTTCGGGCTGATACAGCGGGATCGCCTGGGTGGCCTGGACTCCGCCGCCGGCGCGGGCGCTTGCCAGTTCCTGGTCCAGTTCGTTCACCCGCTGGCGAAGATCCGAGTTCTCCTCGATGAGCCGGGTCAGCTCGTTCTCCACCAGATCGAGGAAGGCATCCACCTCGTCCTCGTTGTAGCCGCGCTTACCGATCGGCGGCTTGCTGAACGCCACATTGTGCACGTCGGCTGGTGTAAGTGGCATTGTCTGCCCCCTCAAGTCTGGACGGTCGAAGCGATCTCAAAGTGTAAAGCTATACAAGACAGGGTAGCCGTGCTGTAACTGGCGCCCATCCTGTCACACCAGAACCGTCGGTTGCGCGCGAGGGCAATAATTAAGAGCGAATTTCAAACTTCTGGGAGGGTCAGAGCGGCGTAGCGGACGGCGTCCGAACGCGGTGCGGCGTTTACGCAGCGGCGCCGAAAGCCAATTGCATTCCGATGAAGGCGACCAGCAGCAGCACCATGATGGACAGGTCGAATCGGACCGCGCCGATGGTGAGCTGCGGGATGAGCCGACGCAGCAGTTTCACCGGAGGGTCGGTGACTGTCATGATGACTTCCAGGACCACCACGGTGACGCCGCGTGGACGCCAGTCTCGGCTGAATGAGCGGATGAACTCGACGACGATCCTGGCGATCAGCAGCAGCCAGAAGACAAACAGCGCGAATCCGAGGATTTCGAAGAACAGCGCCAACTAGAGCCCGACCTTACTGGATGCGGATATGACATCGACGACATCGCTGGTTGCCGCCCAGCGCGTGACGCTCGCCAGCCTACCGACTCGACGGACGCGGGCCCACCGGGCCGGGAATCGGCCCGTCGCCGCTGACTACTGGTAGGCGTAGAAGCCGGTCTCGGCGATCCGGCGACGTTCCTCGGGCGTGACATCGACATCAGCGGGCGACAGCAGGAAAACCTTGGTCGCGACCTTGTCGAATGAGCCGCGCAGCGCGAAGGCCAGACCGGCCGCGAAGTCGACCAGACGTTTAGCGTCGGCGTTGTCCATCGACACCAGGTCCATGATCACCGGGGTGCCGTCGCGGAACCGTTCGCCGATCGTACGGGCTTCGCTGTAGTCCTTGGGCCGCAGTGTGGTGATCTTCGACAGCGGGCTGCCCTCCTCGAACAGCATCGCCATCCTGCGGGGGTCCATCGCCAGAGCGCCGCGGGTGGATCCGCGCGGCGAACCGAACCGGGGCGCGGGCCGGTCGAACTCGCGGGGCCGGAAACGGGCCTCTTCGCCGTAGCCACCGCGGTAGCTGCCCGGGGGATAGTCGGCCGGCTCGCCACGCGGGTCGTCGTAATCGCGCCCTTCATAGCGACCGAAACCGTCCTCGGCGAAGCGCTCACCCCGGCGTGAGTAGCTACGCGACGCGGTGCGGTCGTCGTCGTCGTAGTACTCGTCGTCGTAGTCCTCGATCGGCGCCATACCGAAGTAGGCCTTGACCTTATGCAGTGTGCTCATCGCTTAGCCTTCCCACGATCTCAAGATTTGGGTGTCTGTGATGAAGATGTGACTGGAGTGACTACTCACGGTGACGTTAGCGGTCGAGGCCCCATCAGCGCGGTACCGACACGCACACATGTCGAACCATGTTTCACAGCGATTTCGAGGTCGCTGGACATACCGGCCGACAGGCCGACCGCGTCGGGGTAGGTGTCGCGCACCCGGCGGTGTTCCGCCGCCAGCCGGGAGAACGCCGCCTCGAGATCCCATTCCAGCGGCGGAATGCCCATCAGCCCGACAAGTCGCAGCGCCGCGCAGGACTCGACCTGCCCGCAGATCTCGTCGACCGCGCCGGGCCGGGACATGTCGACGCCGCCCCGCGAGACGTCGCCGTCGAGGCTGATCTGGATGTAGACGCGCAGCGGATCCGCCCGCCGGCCCTCGGCCAGTGCCTGCCCGACCGCCCGGTCGAGCGCGGCTACCACCCTGGTGCTGCTGACCGAATGCGCGGTATGCGCCCAGCCCGCCAGCGACCGGGCCTTGTTCCGCTGAATCTGACCGACCATGTGCCACTGCACCGGTTCACTGACCAGCTCGCTCAGCTGCACGGCCTTCGCCGCAGCCTCCTGTTCCCGCGATTCGCCGAAGGACCGACAACCCAGCCGCGACAGAATCGCAACATCGGTTGCCGGAAAGAACTTGGTAA
>CAZDYH010000033.1:14306-21450 GCA_964509355.1 uncultured Mycobacterium sp. | reverse complement strand
CGGTTTCTCAACCTCCGGCTTGTCGGCCGGAGTCTGTTCCGCCGCAATGGGTTTCGCCGCCACCGAGTTGGTCGACGTCGCCGAGAGGTCGCTCTTGACGTTGTCGATACCTTCCCGGATGGCATCGGGTAGTTGCTGAGCGGCCTTCTTTATGACGCTGGGTGGCGCGAACAACCGCATGGGTGTGTACACCTCCGGGTTGGCGGTCGGATCGTTGTCTGGGTAGCTGGCATTGATGATCACCGTCAGGGCCGGCTCTACCCCGTCGGCGATCACGTTGCCGACCTTGCCGCCGACGTCCTTCAGCGGCTGCAGCAGCGGCAGGCCCGGCGCCTTATAGGTGACGTACACGGTGGTGACTCCGGGGGCAGTCTGGTCATGACGAACCACCTCGCCGTTCGTCCCCACGACATAGTGACCCGACGCTGTTGAATTCAAGGTCCCATCGGGGGCCATCACCTCTTCAGGCAGATCCAAACTGTCCTGCTTCTGGTAGCGATATGCGTACGCGATGATCGCGTTCAGCAGGGCGGGGAGGTTGGAGACGTAGGCCGGGGCGCTGGAGTTCCAGGCGTACTCGTAACCGACGTCCAGCACCTTCGCGCCCGTGTCGGTCGGCGTCGGTATGGGGTTGACTCCGACGAGGGCGAAGAACGGATACCGCGACGCGTAGCCGCCGTTGGGACGATCCACGTTGTTGTCGAGAATCCAGACCGACGGGTCCGTCAACGCGTCGTCATCACCGGTCGCGTCGAGGTAGGTGATCGCCAGGCTGGCGTTGCCGGCGCCGCGCCCCGAGCTGACGACCACGTTCGGGTAGTCGGGGTCGGGGGTGCGGACAGCCTCGACGATGCCGATCGGCTGCACCCAGAACCGCACCAGCCGGAATGACACAATTTCGGTCTCGCCGTACTTGGTGTTCCACGGTATGCCGTAGAACTTGTCGATACCGTCGGCTTCCCAGTTGGTCGCGCTGCCGGGTGTGATGACCGCGCTCAGGTCGACCTGGGACGCTGAAATCGATTCGGGCACCGTGGTTGCCACGCCGCCTACCGCGGCCGCGGTAGCCATGGCGAACCCACCGACGACCGTCGGCGTCACGGCGCGCTTCATGCCGCCCGCCAACGCCTTCCCGGGCCTCGACGGGGCTGTGGGTGCTCGATGCTTTGCCATGCGTTCCTCCTCGATGCGCCGCGGAGCGCTAGGACGCTTCCACCAAGAGAGGAGAGTGCCAAAATGATTCCTTGCCCGGTGTGTCGGGCGTTGCGTCCATCATCCCCGCGACATCTTTGCCGTTCCTCCAAAAGGGTATCGGTGCCGAATGGCCCTGCGTCGACCGAGTCGGCGTAGGTGGTGATCACCTCAGCCTCGATGGTGTCGAGATCGAGCCGAGTCAAGCTGGGGGCGCGGCAGTCGAACCCGGGCCACGCGCGCCATTTCGCGACGGATTATCGTTCGACTCATGGAGAGCGGCCCGCCCCTCCCGGAGCACCCTGAGCTGCGGGTGCTTGCCGAGGCGCTCGAGAACGCCAAGTTTGCCGGCGAGATTCTCGATGCCCACTGGCGCATCGTCTTCATCTCGAGCGAGGAGGCGCGGGTGATCGGCGTCCCGCCCTCGGAGGTCGGCCGGTTCTACGGCAAGGGCCTGCCGAGACGCCAAACCGAAGACGGCGAGTACTGGGCGACCACCCTCGCGAGCAGTCGTGAGTGGTGGCGGGTCAACGTGCCGATGATGCGCGCCACGCTCGATCCCTCCGATGATGCCTTCGACGCCGTGTTCGGCCCTCTGGCGGCGGCCGGTGCACGGGTCGAACCCGGAGTGCCGGTGCGCGCCTGGGCCTCGACGCTGTCGTTCGGCGAACAGGAAGGCCTGCGTACGTCCTGGCTCGGCGACCTGACCTTCCTCGATGTGCGGATCAACGCCGACTCGGGCGAATTCGTCGGGGTGCTCCGGTTTGCCTCGCCTGATGCACCGGCCAGCCTGCTCGCACGTATGGCGCGCGGCGACCGCGGCATGTACGAACGGATGCACGCAGTGATGCGGCCGGCCCGACGGCCCGCCAGCATCCTGTTCGCCGACCTGGAGGCATCGGGGGAGTTGTCCCGGCGGCTGTCGTCGCGCGCCTACTTCGAACTGGTCAGAAGCCTCACCGACCTGATCGACTCGGAGGTGATCAAGCTCGGCGGCATCGTCGGCAAGCATGCCGGCGACGGGGCATCGGCCCTGTTCCTGGTGGAACAGCTCGGCCACTCGGAGGCAGACACCGCTGCCGCCGCAATTCATGCCGCGCGGTTGATCCGCGACGGAGGCTCACGGTTGGGACCGCCCGACGTCGACGTCAAAGTGAACATCGGTGTGCACTGGGGCTCCACCCTCACGGTCGGCCAAGTGGCAACCGGGGGCCGACTCGAAGTCACTGCACTCGGCGACGAGATGAACGAAGCCGCCCGGATCGAGAGCGCGGCCAAAGGGGGCACCGCGCTGGCGTCGAAGCAGCTGATCGAGCGGCTTGGACGGGAGAACGCAGCCGCGCTCGGCCTCGCGCCCGATGAGATGACGTACGTGACCGTGGAGAACCTCGAGGGCTCGAGCGACAAGGCGAGAAGAGACGCCGGGCCGATCTCGGTGACCCTCATCTGACCCCGCGGCCGCTGTCAGGCGAGGGCGAGGAAGAGCTTTTCCAGTTCGGTTTCGGTCATCGGCCGGTTGCCGTCCGGCCCTGCGCCGCTGGCACATTCACGAAGCCCGGCAGCGACGATCTTGAAGCCGGCCCGGTCCAGGGCACGGGAGACCGCGGCGAGTTGGGTGACCACGTCCCTGCAGTCTCGGCCCTGCTCGATCATCGAGATCACTCCGCCGAGTTGTCCCTGTGCGCGCCGCAGCCGATTCAGGACCGCGGCCATGCTGTCTTCGTCACCAACCATTGTTGTGTCCCTTCGTTTTTCGGGGCTGCATTCTTGCTACCCATCGGGCGCCGGAAGAGCCGGCGCAGCGGGCAGTACGAGTACCTGCTGCATGCAAAGGACATGCCCGCGGCAATCAGGATCAGGCCCGCGACCGCGGCACCGACCGCGGGATGGACCTCTTCGGCGAGGATCACCGAGGCCATGAGGAGCACGAACCACCCGAACAGCTTGCGCAACGCGTCGGGGTCGACCATCGCGGTGAGGCGCCCGCCGATCAGGCCGCCGATGACGGCGGCGGCGGTCACCATGCCCGCCAGCCGCCAGTCGATGGGGTCACTGGCCAGGTGCCCGGCCAGGCCGGCGAAGGACTGCATGGCGATGACGACCAGCGAGGTGCCGACCGCGGCGGGCATCGGCAGCCCGGCCAGCAGCACCAGGGCGGGCACCAGCAGGAAGCCGCCACCGGCGCCGACGAGGCCGCTCAACATCCCCACCCCCACTCCCATCACCGCAATCTTGAGCACCGGCAGCTGTTGGCCGGTACCGGCGGCTGCATCGTCGTTCTTGCGGCCGCGCAGCATCGCGATCGCGGCGACGATCATGATCGCCGCGAACGCGACCATCAGCACCGTTCCCGGGATGAACTGGGCCAGCAGGCCGCCGCCGTAGGCCCCGGCCATGGCCGCGGAGCCGAACAGCACCGCGGTGCGCCACCGCACCCGGCCGGCCCGCGCGTGGGTGATCGCGCCGACCGCCGCGGTCACGCCCACCACCAACAGCGAGGTTGCGATGGCCTGCTTGGCCTCGAGGCCGGCCACGTACGCCAACAGCGGCACGGTCAGGATCGAACCGCCGCCGCCCAGCAAGCCAAGCGAAATCCCGACGATGACCGCCAGGGCGATGGTCAATGCGATCATGTCGGTCAGCTCACGTTGGCCCGGGCAGCGGGGGAGTCGACGAGCTGGGCCACGACCGTCTGCGGATCACACGAGGCACCACGGTTGTAGGGCAGCCGCGACAGCAGGGTGCCCATCGCGCACGTGTTGGACACGGCCGCAACCGCCAATCCGCCGCCGATCCCGGCGGCCAGCCATTTGAGCTTGGGCACCGCGATGCTGCCGAGGATGCTGGAGAGCACGATCGAACCCGCGACGAGGCGGACCTGGCGCTCCAGATCCCAGCGTTGGGCGCCGCGGTTGACCGCTAAACCCCTGGCCTCCCAGGCGTTGATGCCGCCCGCCAGGATGTGCACGTTGGCCAGGCCGGCGTTCTGCAGTGCCTCCTCGGCCTGGGCGGCACGTTGACCGGAGCGGCACACCAGCACAACATCTTGGTCGAGGTGCTCGACGATCTCGTCGCGGTGTTCGCGCAGTAGATCCAGCGGGACGTTGTAGGCGCCGGGGATGTGCGCGGTCTCGAACTCGGCAGGAGTCCGCACGTCGAGCAGCCGCGGGGGCGTGCCGGAATCCAGCAGTTCCCGCAGATCCTGCGATTCGATGGTGGCGGGGATCGAGGTGTTCATGAAGGCCTTTCCGTCTGGTCCGTGGGTGGCGGGCTCTTGACTCTGATACCACCGGGGGTATATTCATCATATACGCTATATACCCCGGGCGGTATATGCAAGACGGACTAGCCGCAGCCGAAGAGAAGGAAGGCCCAATGAAGTTCAACCAGTACTACCTGGAGTGTCTCTCCCACGCGTCGTACCTGATCGGCGACGAGACGACCGGACGGGCCGTCGTCGTCGATCCGCAGCGTGACGTGTCCGAGTACGTCGCCGACGCCAAGGAGCTCGGCTTGACCATAGAACTCGTCATCGAGACCCACTTCCACGCCGACTTCCTGTCCGGCCACCTCGAACTGGCGAAGGCGACCGGCGCGAAGATCGTCTACTCGTCGGTCGCTGAGACCGAGTTCGAGTCGATGGGCGTCGATGACGGGGAACGCTATTCGCTGGGCGATGTCACGCTCGAGTTCCGCCACACCCCCGGGCATACACCCGAGTCGCTGTCCATCGTGATCTACGAGCACGCAGACGATGAGATCCCGTACGGCGTGCTCACCGGCGACACCCTGTTCATCGGTGACGTGGGCCGGCCCGACCTGCTGGCCTCGATCGGCTTCACCCGTGACGAGCTCGCCGACAAGCTCTACGACTCGCTGCACGACAAGCTGATGACGCTTCCCGACGCGACCCGGGTGTACCCCGCCCACGGCGCGGGCTCGGCGTGTGGCAAGAACCTGTCGACCGACCTGTGGTCGACGATCGGCGACCAGAAGCTGACGAACTACGCCCTGCGTGCCCCCGACAAGCCGACGTTCGTGGGGCTCGTCACCGAGGGACAGCCACCCGCGCCGGGTTACTTCGTCTACGACGCGATCCTCAACCGCAAGGATCGTGGGCTGCTGGACGAGACCAAGATGCCGACGTCGATGACCTACGAGCAGGTGCTCGAAGCGATCGACCGCGGCGCCATGCTGGTCGACGGGCGCAATCCGGAGGAGTTCGCCATGGGCCACCTCCGCAACGCCGTCAACATCGGACTCGAGGGCCGCTACGCCGAGTTCGCCGGTTCGGTGCTCCCGCCTGACGTCGACATCGTGCTCCTCACCGAGCCTGGTCAGGAGCTCGAGGGCAAGAACCGGCTCGCCCGGATCGGCTTTGACCGGGTGATCGGCTACCTCGACCAGCCTTATCAGGCGATGTTCGAGCACCGCGACGCCGTCCGGGTCGCATCGCGGTTGACGGCCAAGGCCTTCGATGAGCGGGCGTCGGAGATGACCGATCTCCAGGTCGTCGACGTCCGCAATCCGGGCGAGGCCGCGGCCGGCACGATTCCGAACGCCGTCAACATCCCGGTCGGCGAGCTGCCCGGCCGGCTCGGCGAGCTCGACGCCACCTTGCCGACCGTCGTGTACTGCGCCGGCGGCTACCGGTCGTCGGTCGCGGCGAGTCTGCTCCGGCAGCGCGGCTTCGCCGACGTCAGCGATATCCTGGGCGGCTACTGCGCCTGGGAAGAAGCCGTCCAGAGCGCCTGAGCCGCTACCGAGGAGGAACACCATGACCACCGCCAAGCACCAGATCCTGATCGTCGGTGGCGGCACGGCCGGCATCTCGGTCGCGGCCCGCCTGCTCCGTAAGGGGTATGCCGACGTCGCGGTCATCGAGCCGTCGAGCATGCACTACTACCAGCCGCTGTGGACCCTCGTCGGCGGCGGCCAGGCGAAGGCGTCGACGACCGAGCGCACCGAATCCTCGGTGATGCCCAAGAAGGCGACCTGGATCAAGAACGCCGCCTCGGCCTTCGACCCGGACGACAACACCGTCACGTGTGCCGACGGGGCGACCTACTCCTACGACGTGCTGGTGGTCTGTCCGGGCATCCAGCTCGACTGGAACCGCACCGAGGGACTCGAGGACGCGCTCGGCCGGGACGGCGTGTCGTCGAACTACCGGTTCGACCTCGCCCCGCGCACCTGGGACTTCATCCGGTCCACCCGATCGGGCACCGCGGTGTTCACCATGCCGTCCGGGCCGATCAAGTGCGCCGGCGCGCCACAGAAGATCGCCTACCTGGCCTGCGACCACTGGCGAAAGGAAGGCGTGCTCAACGACATCGACGTCCACCTCGTCGTGCCGACACCGCGGATCTTCGGCATCCCGGCGATCGCCGACAACCTGGACGCGATCATCGCCGACTACGGCATTCACCTGCACACCAACTCCGAGGTGACGTCCGTCGACGCGGCGGGTCACAAGGTCGCGGTCACCAGCGTCGGCGAGGGCGGGACCGACACCACGCTGCCCTACGACATGCTGCACGTCGTACCGTGCCAGTCGGCACCGGACTGGATCAAGTCGAGCCCGCTGTCGACCGGCGACGCCAACGGGTACGTCGACATCGACAAGCACACCATGCAGCATGTGCGGTACTCGAACGTCTTCAGCCTCGGCGACGCCGGTTCGTCGCCGAACTCGAAGACCGGCGCCGCGATCCGCAAGCAGGCCCCGGTCGTCGCCGACAACGTCGACTCGTTCCTGAAGAACCAGCCGCTGCACGCCGAGTACCAGGGCTACGCGTCGTGCCCGATCGTCACCTCGTCCCACGCGATGCTGCTGGCCGAGTTCGACTACTCGCTGCAGATGACGCCGTCGATTCCGCTGCTCGACCCGACGAAGCCGCACCGGGCGTACTGGTACCTGAAGAAATACGGACTGCCGTTCATGTATTGGAAC
>CAZDYH010000033.1:0-14206 GCA_964509355.1 uncultured Mycobacterium sp. | reverse complement strand
CCGCAGACGAAGACCATCGAGGTCTCTTATGACGATCTGCTGAACCAGGAATTCATCACCCGGGACATCACGCTGGCAGTCGGCGACACGCTGAAGGTGACCTTGGCCTCTAACGCCTCCACCGGTTTCAGTTGGACGGCGCAGACACAGATCGGCGATTCCGCCATCGTGCAGCAAACCAATCACGAGAGCGCAGGACCGGCCGCTGCGATGCCGGGAGCATCCGGCACCGAAGTCTGGACATTCACGGCGTTGAAGGCCGGGACCACGACCATCGCGACGGACTACAACCAGCCCTGGCCGGGCGGGACCAAAGGGGCCTGGACGTTCAAGGCCAATGTCACGGTGCAGTAGTTCAGAGCCAGTCGCGTCGTCGGAACATGATGTACAAACCGACGATGATGACGGCGATGATCGTGGTGCTGGCGACGAATCCCCACGGCGAGTCATACCCGGGATAGGGCACGTTCTGCCCGTAGAACCCGGTGATCGCGGTGGGCACGGCGATGATTGCCGCCCAGCCGGTCAGCTTCTTCATCACGATGTTCAACCGGGCATCCTGCAGCGAAAGGTTCGTCTCGAACACGGTGGTCACCAGGTCTCGCAACGATTCCGTCCACTCCGACACACGCATCACGTGGTCATAAAGGTCGGTGAAGTGCGGGTCGAGTTCCGGTGCGCTCTGGGTGTCGAGGCGACTGTGTTGAATGGAGGTGATCACTTCGCGCATCGGCAACACCACCCGGCGAAAGTCGACGAGGTCCTTGCGGACCCGATAGGTGCGCCGCTGCAGGTTACCCCTGGATCCGCTGTCGTCGAACAACTCTTCTTCGATTGAGTCCAGCCCGTCGTCGAGAGCCTGCACGGCATCGAAATGCCCGTCCACGACGACATCGAGCAGACCATGTAACAGGGCGCCGACCCCGTAGTGCTGGGCGTTGATTTCATCCCACCGTTGCACGACCACATTCATGTCGAAAAGCGGCGACAGCCGTACCGTGATCAGCGTGTTGGCCAGCACGAACGCCGAGATGCGGTGCGTGGACAGTGCCGAACGGTCCGGACTGGCGACCGCATCGGTGTCAACCTGTACCGCGTAGACCGTGCAGAATGTGTGCGTCGGGTAGACCGCTGCCTTGACCCGCTCGTGCTCGGGGGCGACGGCGTCCTCGACCGCCCACTCGTTGAGGCCCAACTCATCAGCGAGCCCTGACAAGGATTCGTGGTCGGGTTCGCAAAGATCGACCCACACCACAGCGTCGTCCTGGGTGAGGTAGTCGGAGATCTGCGAAAACTCGAACTCGTCGGTCTTGTGGCCCTTGCGCCAGACCTGCCCCCGGATTGTGCAGTCGGTACTCATCGACACCTCACGAGGGCGGATTTCTCAGTCCCGTTGCCTTCACAACGCCAGTCAAACACACCACCAGCCCCAGCGGACCGCCACGCCGTTCGGCCGGCCCATTCCAAGGCGCAGGTCACCCCCCGCTCCGAGCGCGCCATCCCGTGCATCGGCCCTGTGGCAGCGTGAGTTCGGTAGCGTTCGTGGCGACTGTGATGCAATCCGACACCGAAGCGCGTGACCGGCAAGGCCCGCAAGGAGGTCCGTATGTCGTTCTCGCTCACTGATGCTCAGCTGAACGCACTGCTCGACAAGATGCCGATCCTGGCCGGGCAACCGCGCCGCCTCGAGGATCTCTCCGGGGGCCTCACCAACCGCAATGTGAAGGTCACCACACCGCGCGGCGTCTACGTCGCCCGGTGTTCCGCCACGACCGCGAATCTCCTCGGCATTGATCGCGATCGGGAGTACTACAACTCCAAGGCGGCCGAGCAGGCAGGAGTGGGCGCACCGGTTATCGACTATCGGCCCGATCTGGGGATCCTGCTGATCGGCTACCTGAACGGCACCACACTGTGCAACCAGGACTTTCAGCGCTCGGGTGTCGTGGGCAAGGTCGCGGCAGCATGTCGGGCGCTGCATTCGGGACCACGGTTCCGCGGGCGCTTTGACATGTTCAAACTCCAGCCTGAGTACCTGACGATTGTGCACGACAGGGGCTTCCGGCTGCCCGACGACTATCTGGACTTCGCCGACGGGTTCGACAGCATTAAGAAGGTGCTGGAGGCAACCGACCAGACCACCGTTCCCTGCAACAACGACCTGCTGGCCGGCAACTTCGTCGAAGACGGCGACAAGATCTGGTTGATCGACTACGAATACTCCGGCAACAACGATCCCTGCTTCGAACTGGGCAACACCTGGGCCGAATGTCAGCTCTCCCTGGATCAGCTCGACGAGCTGGTGACCGCCTACTACGGCCGCCGGCTGCGGCACAAGATCGCCCGTGCCCGCCTGCAGGGCATCGTCGGCAAGTACGGCTGGACGCTCTGGGGCTGTATCCAGAACGCCTCCAGCCCACTGGACTTCGACTTCTGGGAGTGGGGTATGGAGCGCTATGAGGGTGCGGTCGCCGAGTTCAAAGGACCCGACTTCACGAGATTGCTCGACGACGCGCAGGCACCGGACTGAGGACAACAACACATGCCAACCAAGCCGCTTCCCGACCGCGCGCACATCGTCATCATCGGCGGTGGCGTCATCGGAACCAGCGTCGCCTACCATCTGACCAAGCTCGCCTGCACCGATATCGTGCTGCTGGAACAGGGCCAATTGTCCTCTGGCACAACATGGCACGCAGCCGGGCTGGTCGGTCAGCTGCGTGCCTCGGAAAGCGGCACCCGGCTCGTGCAGTACTCCACGCAGCTCTACGCTGAGCTTGAAAACGAGACGGGTCTGTCGGCCGGGTACAAACAATGCGGAGGCGTGACAGTCGCCCGCACCGAAGACCGGATGGTCCAGTTGCGCCGTACCGCCGCCAACGCCGCAGCATTCGACCTCGAGTGTGAACTGCTGACGCCCGAGCAGGCACGTGAACGCTATCCGGTGATGCGGGTCGACGACCTGGTCGGTGCGATCTGGCTGCCCGCCGACGGCAAAGCCAATCCGACCGACCTCACCGGTGCGCTCGCGAAGGGCGCCCGGATGCGCGGTACCCGGATCATCGAACACACCCGGGTACTCGATGTGCTGTCCGCGGGCGGACGGGTGACCGGTGTGCGCACCGACGCCGGCGATATCGAAGCCGAGATTGTGGTCAACTGCGCCGGGCAGTGGGCCAAACAGGTCGGCGCGATGGCCGGAGTCAATGTACCCCTGCACTCGGCGGAGCACTTCTACGTCGTCACCGAAACCATCGACGGTGTGCACACCGACCTGCCGATTCTCCGCGACCCTGACGGCTACACCTACTTCAAGGAAGAAGTGGGCGGTCTGGTCATCGGTGGATTCGAGCCCGAAGCCAAGCCGTGGGTCGCCCCGGACAAGATCCCCTACCCGTTCGAGTTCCAGCTCCTGGACGAAGATTGGGACCACTTCGAGATCCTGATGAACAGCGCGTTGCTGAGGATCCCGGCCCTCGCCGAGACCGGCATCAAGAAGTTCTACAACGGACCGGAAAGCTTCACACCCGACAACCAGTTCATCCTCGGCGAGGCACCCGGACTCGCGAACTTCTTCGTCGGCGCCGGATTCAACTCGGTCGGCATCGCCTCGGCCGGCGGGGCCGGGCGGGCGCTGGCCGAATGGATCGTCAACGGCGCACCGACCACCGATCTCACCAGTGTCGACATCCGGCGCTTCGCGCCGTTCAACGGTAACGTCCGCTGGCTGCACGACCGGGTCGCCGAGATCCTCGGCCTGCACTACGAGATTCCCTGGCCCAACAGGGAAATGAAGACCGCCCGCCCGTTCCGGCGCTCACCGGTCCATCACCTGCTGGAAGCGGCCAACGCAAACTTCGGCAGCCGGATGGGGTGGGAGCGCGCCAACTTCTTCGCCCCGCAAGGCTGCGAACCCACCATCGAGTACTCCTGGGGCAAGCCGAACTGGCTGCCGTGGTCGGCCGAAGAGCAGACCAACACCCGCGCAGGCGTCACCATTTTCGACCAGACCTCGTTCTCGAAGTACCTCCTTGTCGGGGCGGACGCCGAAAGCGCGCTGCAATGGCTGTGCACCGCCGACGTGGCCGTCGAGATCGGGAAGTCGGTGTACACCGGGATGCTCAACGCGCGCGGCAGCTACGAGTCGGACGTCACCGTCACGCGCACCGGCGACGACGAGTTCTTCATCGTCAGCAGTGCCGCCACCACGGAGCGCGACAAGGACCACATCCGCAAGAACCTGCCCGCCGGCGCGCGAGCAACGCTGGTCGACGCGACCTCGTCGCTGGCGGTGTTCGGTGTGATGGGACCCAAATCGCGGGATCTCCTCGCCACGCTCACCCCGGTGGACCTGAGCGACGAGGCCTTCCCGTTCGGGACGAGTCAGCAGATTCCGCTGGGCTACTCGACCATCCGGGCCACCCGGATCACCTACGTCGGCGAACTGGGCTGGGAACTGTATGTACCCGCGGAGTTCGCGGTCGGAGTCTACGAGGACCTGCTGGCGGCCGGCGCCGAGTTCGGCATCGCCCGCGGGGGCTACTACGCGATCGAGTCGATGCGGCTGGAGAAGGGCTACCGCGCGTTCGGACGCGAGTTGACGCCCGACGACAACCCCGTCGAGGCGGGACTGCTGTTCGCCTGCAAGCTCAAGACCGATATCGCGTTCCTGGGTCGCGAAGCGCTGGAGAAGGCGAAGGCAGCAGGCCCGCGGCGCAAGCTCGTCGGGTTCTCGGTCGACTCTGCCGAGGCGATGCTGTGGGGTGGAGAGCTGGTTCTTCGCAACGGCGTCGTCGCCGGACAGGTCACCTCCGCCGCCTGGGGTGCAACAACCGGGTCATGCGTCGGCCTGGCATACATCCGCTCAGCGGACAACGCCGCGATCAACGCTGACTGGGTCAGGGCGGGGGACTACCGGGTCAACGTCGGTGGCCGGCTTTACCCCGTCTCGATCTCGCTCAAGGCGATCTACGACCCGACTAACGCGAAGATCCGCCGATAGCGGTCGGGTCGGATGCGTCGATCCACCCGACCAGCCGAGCGCGAATCCATTCCGGCCATGGGCTTTTCGTAAAGGTCGTCGCGTCGACGCAGACGTGGGTCATCGTGCACTCCGCGATCAGTTCGGCACCGCGCATGATCGCGTACTCGCTGCGCAGCGACGTTGTACCCGGTGGGTCGATCGACACCCGGATGACGAGCTCATCGTCGTACAGCGCTGGTCGCCTAAACCTCAGATCCGCTGCGGCAACCACGAAATCAATACCCGCGGCGGTCAGCGCCGAATCGTCACCGACGACTTCGCGCATCATCTCGATGTGCGCCATGTCCACCCACGTCAGGTAGTGGCCGTTGAACACTTTGCCTTGCATATCGCATTCCACGTACCGAACACGAAGCGGCATTGCGAAACGCGGCGGCATGGTCATCGACGGCGGCCAGGTTTCGTGAGATTCAGTGTCCGGCCCACCGAACTGAGCTGGGTGAGGATGTCTTCCAAGTGCTTTCGTGAGACTTCCATGCGCCACTCCGGCAAAGTGCCGGACACCCGCAACAACCCGGGCGAAAGGTCGACATTCGTCAGCTGAAGTCCACGCGGAAGGTCGCGCAGGCGCACCGGATAGGCGGGCACCCGCGACGGCAGTGCCCATCGCCGTCGCCGCAGCGCCAGCCCACGGGGCTTCAACCACAGCGTCGATCCGTCCAACCGGACGTCGACCTCCAGGTTTCCCATGGCGGGCCGGCGCGCCCAGCGCAGGCGGGCGACTCCGTCGGTGTCAACCTCGCCGGCCAACCGCGGCATGGCCCAGCGGAACAGACTGTCGAGGGCCGCGCCGGGCATTTCCAGCGACATCTCAACCGGGGCAGCCACCAACACGGGCCGCGAACTCGGACGCAGGTGGACGTTGTGCAGCACGGCGGTGCCCTGCACGAACCGGCTCTCGTCCCACCAGATGTCTTTGGCGATGACCCGGACATCGTTGAGTTGGCCGACGGCCAGCCGCCGCACATCGAACCGGGAATCGAACTTCGTCACCGTCAGCCTGACGTCACCGTTGTCGAGCCGCACCACGAGCGTGCGGCCCACGATCAGGCGGCGCAACGTCACGAACAGCGTCTGGTAGGTGGCCGCTGCGCCGGAAGAAATCGGCGGGGCGGCGGCCGCAGACGACCAAAGCGAGGTCAGCATGTCGAACGGGTCCCACCGACCGAGCGATCTCGAACGCGTCATCAATCCAGCATCCTCGCCCACGCCGGCGCGCGTGTCGAGTGGTCCGGCTACTGATTGCCCCGGAGTCTACGGAAGAGTGCGCAGCGTCAGCCGACGCCCACGGGCGTCGGGATCACCGTGACGACACCGGGCGCCCCGGGGGTAGGCCGGGTACCGCCATCAGGAGCCTGCGCACCGGACGTCACCGGAGTGGCAGCTGGTGCTTCCGGTTGGGCGGCATCGGTGCAGTTGAGCATCAGCTGAATCCTGCCGCTGGACAGCATCTTCTCGCTCGTCACGATGCATTTGTTCTGCGGCACGGCACTACCGACGGAGCCGCCGAACGAGGCCGAATAGCCTTGGCTTTGCAGTATCGCGACGGCCTTGGCATAGGGTTCCCCGGTCACATCAAGCGTGTTGGCCCCCGGGCTTGCATCCGCCATGCCGGAGCCGATGACGACCATCGCGGCTGCCGCGGATGCGCCAGCGGCCAGAACAACGAACTTCTTCACGGCACCCTCCGTCTGTGTCTGCAGTGTGAAAGATATCGCAGATGTGACAGTTGGGGAAACCGCGACGTCATGCTCGGGGCCCGGCAGCACCTATCTGAGCCGGCGAACGGGTCTGGTCTCCATGGCGTTGACCGTCAGTGCCCGGCGGTGAATCCGCCAACCGGCCTCGGTCAGCAGGTATTCGTCGTCGTAGCGCAGATGCCAGACCAGGTCGGTGATGTGTTCTGCACTTCGGCTCCAGTGGTGCGCGATGCACGCGATCCGGCCGAGCGCGTGGTTGGGCCCGGATCCCGCGGAGTAGACCTCGCCGATGATCGCGTGTTCGGTGCGGGCGATCGCGACCAGCGGAGCCATCGCAGCGCCGATGGCGGCGGGCCCGCGGTACTCACGGTTCGGCTCCAGGACATGTGGAGGATCGGGCAGCCTCAGTTCTGCTGTTTCCGTGAACAATTCGACCACGTCATGGAACCGGCGGTCATCGACCGCGGCCGCGTACCGGTGCACCAGATCCGCGAGAGCCTGCCTATCGGCGACGGTGAGGGTCATGCGCCCAGCGACAGCCGGTCTGCGCAGGCCGACAGCACGTCCTTCGCGTGCCCGATGTCGGTGATCGGCGGCATCGCCAACACGATGCGGTCCGCACCCAGCTCAGCCAGCCTTGCGGCGCGCTCGGCGTCGATCTTGGTGACGAGGTGTCCCAGCGAGATTTCCAGGGCGTCCGGATCACGCCCGGCAGCAGCCGCCTCCGCCCGCATGACCGCGATGAGGGACGTCAGTTGCGCTCCCGTCACGCCCAACGGTTGAAAGCCGTCACCGAAGCGGCCGGCCCGTCGCGCGGCCGCGCGACTGTGCCCACCGATGTGGATCGGCAGGCGGGCCGCCACCGGCTTCGGATAGCACATGGCGTCGTCGAAGTCGAAGAACTCGCCATGGTGGGTGACACCGTCCTCGCGGTCCGCCCAGAGCGCACGCAGTATCTCCAGCTGTTCGTCGGCCCGCCGGCCCCGGCTGTCGAACGCGGCACCGCACGCCTCGATCTCCTCCTTCAGCCATCCCACGCCGACACAGAGGCGAAGCCGGCCCGCCGAGAGCGCATCGACCGTGGCGACCCGCTTGGCGAGGACGACCGGATGGTGGTTGGGCAGGACGAGAACACCGGTGGCCAATCCGAGGGTCTGGGTCTGCCCGGCCAGAAACGCCAGCAGGTCAATCGGATCCGGAACCGGACAGTCGGCCGTCAACTCGACCCGCCCGGACGTGTCATAGGGATAGACGCTGTCGTAGCGCGTCATCAGGACGGTGTGCTCGACCGCGATGATCGACTCGTACCCACAGGCTTCGAGGTGTCGCGAAAACGCCGCCATCCACGCCGGGTCGGCGGTGACCCGGGCCGCGACCGGGGCGACCACCGCGACCTTCATGGCAACTGAGGCTAGCCGGAGGTGGGTGTCTCGTGGAGACCCGCCATCCTCGGGTGCGCCATCAGGTGATCAAGGAACGGGACGTGGCCCTTCAACAACTTCAGCCGCGCGTCGGCGACCGGGAACCAGTCCACCCGGTCGACCTCGGGGAAATCGCTGCGCTTGCCGGTGCCCCTGGGCCACTCGATCTGGAAAGTATTGCTGCGGGCCTCCTCGACGTCGAGATCGCCGGGCACGGCGAACACCGTGAGAATCTTTCCGCTCGGCTGTTTCACCGTCCCGAGGTCGATGCGGGCAGCTGTCGGCGGCTCCAGCCCGATCTCTTCGACGAACTCGCGCTGAGCGGCTGCCCAAGGATCCTCTCCGGCCGCGTACTCGCCCTTGGGGATAGACCATGCGCCGTCGTCCTTCCTGGCCCAGAACGGACCGCCGGGGTGAGCGATGAGAACCTCGACAACCTCATCGGTGACGCGATAAAGAAGTAGACCTGCGCTGAGTACCGGCATTCAGGGCCGCTCAGCCCGCGCCCGACCGGGTCTCGGCGCGCATGGCTTCGGCCAGGGTCGTCGCCCGTGGTTGGGAGAAGACGTCCTCGAGCGGCAGCGGTCTGCCGTCCGGGCCGGCGAGCGGAACCCGCCAGTTCGGGTACTCGTCGGAGGTGCCGGGCTGGTTCTGGGTGCGTCGATCACCGACGGCGTCGGTCAGCGCAAGCGCGAGCAGCCGCGACGGCGTCCGGCCCAGGTACCGATACAGGGCCAGCACGGTCTGTTCGACGTCAGCGTCGTCGGGAAGCAGACCGACCCGACGCAGTTCCGCCATCCAGGCCGCCTGCTCGGCCTGATCGCCCGCCAACTCATCGGCGATCGGGCAGGTCAGTAGGCCCAGCGAATCCCGAAGGCGCACATGATCTCCGGCGAGGTAGCCGGCGGTCGGCGGCAGATCGTGGGTGGTGACCGACGACAGGCAGTACTCACGCCAGCGCTCAGCCTGCAGTGGTGCTGGGGCCGGGCCGTCGCGGTCAAGCTCGAACCACAGAATGGATGTCCCGAGCACGCCCCGGGCCCGCAGATAATCCCGCACCCACGGCTCGACAGTGCCGAGGTCCTCGCCAACCACGAGCGCCCCGGCCCGGTACGCCTCCAGCGCGACGATTCCGATCATCGCCTCGTGGTCGTAGCGCACATACGTCCCCTCGGTGGGCGGCGAGTCCGCGGGGATCCACCACAGCCGGAACAGCCCGATGATGTGGTCGATGCGCACACCGCCGGCGTGCCGCAGCACCGACCGGATCAGCGCGCGGAACGGCTGGTAGCCCAGCTCGTCGAGCTGGTCCGGGCGCCACGGCGGCTGCGACCAGTCCTGGCCGAGCTGATTGAACTCATCGGGGGGCGCGCCTGTGGTCGCACCGCGCGCCAACACGTCCTGCAGTGCCCAGGCGTCGGCACCGTGGGGGTGCACGCCCACGGCGAGGTCGTGCATGATGCCCAGCGACATACCGGCCTGCAGCGCCTGCGACTGCGCCGCCGCGAGTTGCTCATCGAGCTGCCACTGCAACCAACGGTGAAAATCGACCGCGCCGGCATGCTTGTCGACGAAGTGGGCGACTCCCGCGCCGGCGGGATGTTGCAGCGACTCGGGCCACTGATGCCAGTCGCTGCCGTACTTCTCGGCCAGCGCGCACCAGGCGGCGAAGTCGTCGAGGGCCTGACCTTCCCGGTCGCGGAAAGCCGCATACGCCAGCTCGCGGCCCGCCGAGCGCTGCACGCGGTAGACCAGCTTCAGGGCCTTGCGCTTGGCTGCCCACGACGTGTCGCGGTCGATGGAGTCGAGCCCGCGAGCGTATGCCTGCACCTCCGCCGCCAGCTTCCGGACCCGGCCGCGCTTGCGCAGATAGCCGAATTCGGGGATCGCCTCGACGCGCAGGTACAACGGATTGACGAACCGCCGCGACGTCGGCAGATACGGCGACGGTTCCATCGGTGTGGTCGGGGCGGCGGCGTGCAGCGGGTTGACCAGGATGAAGCCGGCCCCGTGACGCGATCCCGACCACACGGCGAGGTCGCCGAGATCGGTCAAATCGCCCACGCCCCAGGACTGTTGCGACCGCACGCTGTACAGCTGGGTCGACAGGCCCCAGGTCCGGCGGGCGCCGAGCTTCGGCGGCAGTCCCAGCCATCCGGGCGACACGATCAGTGCGGTGCTGGTCTCGTGGTCGCCGGAGCGCAAATGCACACGGTGGTAGCCCAGCGGCAGGTCACTGGGCAGCACGAAAGTCGCCTCGCCGACCCAGCGCCCGTCGAGATCGAATGGGGGAGTGAAGTTGTCGCGCTGCTGAACGCCGGAGCGAACCGTGCCGTCCTCGAGGCGGACCCAGATGTGAGCGGGATCGCCGTGTGTCACATGCGCCCAGAACGGCGTCTCGGTGCCGGCCCGCCCGACGATCGTCGGGGGCAGCGAATGTGACCAATAGTCCCGGTCGCGGGCGGCCAGGGCCGATGCGCGCTCGTCCCCGGTGGACGCCGGCAGCCCCAGGGCAGCCAGCACGGCCACCAGGGTGTGCTCGGAAACACCGACACGACGTCCCGTCCAGTCGTCGTACTCGGTGGCGACGCCGCAGCGACGGGCCAGTTCGACCAGTGACGTGTCCAGCTCAGTCATGTCCGGTTCACACCACATCACGCGACAGCAGGTCGTCCCAGGTGTCGCGGCGCACCACCAGCCGGGCCGCGCCGCGCATGTTTGATGTCGCCGGTCCGGCGGCTCCGGAGGCGAAGACCACCGGGACCCGGCGAGCGCCGTTGTACTGGTTGGACATCGTGTAGCAGTACGCACCGGTCACCGGGACCGCCAGCAGATCGCCGACCACCGGATCACGCAGCGGGACGCCGTCGACGAGCTGATCGCCGGACTCGCAGTGCCGCCCGACGACGGTGACCGTCTCGCCACCGCCGACCCGGTCGGCGATCGTCGCCTCGAAACGCTGGCCCGTCAGCGACACCTCGAGGTTGTCACCCATGCCACCGTCCACCGCGACGTGGGTGACCGCCCCGCGCTTGACCGTTGTCACCCGGTAGAGGGTGCACGCGCTCGCGGCGACCATGCTGCGGCCCGGCTCGACGATGATGCGGCTGCCCTCGGGCAGCAGTGCCCGGGCCTGGTCCACCATCGCCTCGGCATAGGCGTCCAGGGTTGGCGGCTGTTCGGCGTAGGTGTAGCGCACCCCCAGTCCGCCGCCGAGGTCGTACACCTCGAATGTGCCGAGTTTCGAAATTGGCTCGACGGCGGCGGCCAGCTGCTCGGCATCGAGCAGCTGCGAACCGACATGGGTGTGCACACCGTCGCACCGCAGCACGGTACTGCGGTTGATGCGGCCGATGGCATCGCGGGCGTCCTGCGGCATCAGCCCGAATTTGGAGCCGACGTGCCCGGTGGCCTGCGAGGCGTGGGTGGCGGCCTCGACGCCGGGAATGACCCGCACCAGGCAAGGCTGACGCCTGCCGAGTGGCACGATCCGCTCCAGCCGGTCGATATCGTCGAAGTTGTCGACGACGATCAGGCCCACGCCGTTGCGGACCGCAAGCTCCAGCTCCTCGTCGGATTTGGCGTTGCCGTGCAACACGAGCCGGGCCGGATCCGCCCCGGCGGCCAGCGCTGTGACGATCTCGCCGGCGCCGGCAACATCGAGGTGCAGGCCCTCCTGGCTCATCACCCGCTGAACAGCCGTGCAGGGAAACGACTTTGAGGCAAACGCAACATCGGAGCGCGGCCAGCGGCGACGGAATGCGCTCAGGTAGTCACGCGCGCGCTGACGCAACGCGTCCTCGGCCACCACGATCGCGGGGGTGCCGAATTCCGCGGCCAGCGCGTCGAGCCGGCAGCCGCCGACCATCAGCATGCCGTCGTCGTCCAGCCGCGAACCGGGCGGAAACAGGCCGAGCAGGTCCTCGACAACTGGGGCAGTCATCTCCCGATTGTTGCTCAAGTACGCACGAGCGCGGCGCTCAGCGCACTGATCCGGTCAACTCGATGGTCAAGACACCACCGATGATCAAAGCGATGCCCGCTGCCATCACCCAGGTCAGCGGCTCGTGGAACAGGAACCTGGCGATCACGGCGACCAGCGCGACGCCGCATGCCGACCATATGCCGTAGGCGATGCCCACCGGCATGCCCAGCGACAGCGACACCCACAACAACGAGAACGACGCCAGGTAGCCGGCAGTGACCGGAACGATCCATGCTCTCTTGCGGAACCCGTCGGAGGCACGCAGCGACAGGGTGGCGATGACTTCGACCAGGATGGCGCCGGCCAGGGCCAACCACATCATGGCGCGGCCTCATCGGTTGTTGTCTGCGACCCGAACTCGACGAGCAGCACACCGGCGATGATCAGCACGATCCCGATGATGATCGGCCGGGTGAACGGATCCCCGAAGATGATCGCTGCCAGCACCGCGGTGACCGCCGTGCCGAGCGCACCCCAGATGCCGTAGGCCACGCCGACCGGAACACCTGCCCGGAGCACCAGGGTGAGCAGGGCGAACGCGCTGAAATAGCCGGCCACGACGACCGCGAGCCACCCCGCGTTGTCCAGGGAGGCCCGCAGGGACAGCGTCGCCGCGACCTCGGTCCCGATGGCCCCGGCCAGCAGCGCCCATCTCCGCACGACTGCCGCACCTCCGGTCCGCCTCCAGTCTCGGCCAGGATAGCCCTCCGCCTACCCGTCGGTAACATGCAACGGGGACCCAACGACGTGCAACTGGAAGACGTATGACAAGCGACGACCTTGTGGTGCAGACGAGTCACGGCCCCGTCCGTGGTGTCGACGACGGTCGCGTGAAGGCGTGGAAGGGAGTTCGGTACGCGGCGCCGCCCACGGGCGATCTGCGCTGGCGGGCACCCGAGCCGCCGCGGCCGTGGACCGAGCCGGCGGACGCGACCCGGTTCGCACCGATCAGCCCGCAACCGCCGAGCCCGATTCCGTTGGACCCGGGTGCACGCCAATCGGAGGACTGCCTGTTCCTGAACGTCTGGGCGCCGTCGGCGGCAGTGCCGGGCGGCCGCAAACCGGTCATGGTGTGGCTGCACGGCGGGGCCTACGTGTTCGGCTCGTCCAGTCAGCCGCTCTACGACGGCCGCGCCCTGGTCACCGACGGCGACGTCGTGGTCGTCACGGTGAACTACCGGCTCGGCGCGCTGGGCTTCCTCGATCTTTCGTCATTCAGCAGCGCGCGGCGGCAATTCGACTCGAACCTTGCGCTGCGCGACGTCTTGCTGGCTTTGCAGTGGGTGCGCGACAACATTGCCGCGTTCGGCGGCGACCCCGACCGGGTGACACTGTTCGGCGAGTCCGCCGGTGCGGGGATCGTCACCACACTGCTGGCCGCGCCGGCTGCGGCCGGGCTGTTCGACCGGGCCATCGCGCAGAGCTCCCCGGCCACCTCGGTGTACGACGGGGCTCGTGCCCGTCGGGTCGCCGAACTGGTGCTGGACCACCTGGATGTACCAAAGTCCGCTGTCACCGACGCGATCGCGGCACCGGTGGATGCCCTGGTTGCCGCCGTAGCCCATGCATTCGACCATGTTCCGACAGCCACCCCGGGCACACTGGCGTTCGCACCGACCGTCGACGGGGACCTGGTACCGGACTATCCGGTGAAGCTGGCGCGCGAGGGCCGCACGCACCCGGTGCCGTTGATCATCGGTACCAACAAGGACGAGGCTGCGCTGTTCAAGTTCATCAAGTCGCCCATGATGCCCATAGCGCCCAAGACCATTCGCGCGATGTTCGCCGAGATCGCCGCCGAACAACCCGGTCTGGAGCTGCCGTCCGAGGCGCAGATCGGATCGGCGTACTCTGGGATGCGCCCCAAGGCGCGGAGTCTGGGGGTGGCGCGCGATGTCGCGTTCCGGATGCCGACCGTGTGGTTCGCCGAAGGCCACAGTTCCGTTGCGCCGGTATATCTCTACCGATTCGACTGGACCACACCGATGCTCAGGCTGATCCGTATCGGTGCGGCGCACGCCACCGAATTGCCTTATGTCTGGGGAAATCTGGTGGC
>CAZDYH010000032.1:15873-21497 GCA_964509355.1 uncultured Mycobacterium sp. | reverse complement strand
CGAGAGGCTCATCGCTGCCATCGGCTCTTCGCCCGAGAGGCTCATCGCTGCCCCTCGAGGTCGGTCGAGTCCACCCGCCCGTGCCGCGAGCATTTCGCCCACCAACCATCCGGACGGACCTGCACGATCATCCGTCGGCCGCACTCGGCGCAGAAGCGCGGCGGCTCCAGGCCCAGTCGGGCGGCGGTCGGCACGGCGGCGGGTCCTGAATCCAGGCGGACGCCGGTGTAGACGTTGTAGGCACCGGCTGCGACGGGCGCCGGCAGTTCGTGAACCATCACCTGGTTTCTACAGGCTTGCGTTCAGAGCCTTGATGGGCATCTGCAGATCGTCGAGCAACTCCAGGTCGGCTTCGGCGGGCCGGCCCAGGGTGGTCAGGTAATTGCCGATGATGACGGCGTTGATGCCGCCCAGGATTCCCTGCTTGGCGCCCAGATCACCGAGGGTGATCTCGCGGCCGCCCGCGAACCTCAGCATGGTGCGCGGCAGCGCGAGCCGGAAGGCGGCCACTGACTTGAGCGCCTCCGCGGCCGGCAGGACCTCCAGGTCGCCGAACGGCGTGCCCGGGCGCGGGTTGAGGAAGTTCAGCGGCACTTCGTGCGGGTCCAGTTCGGCCAGGTTCGCGGCGAACTCGGCGCGCTGTTCCAGCGACTCGCCCATGCCGAGGATGCCGCCGCAGCACACCTCCATGCCCGCGTCGCGAACCATCGACAGGGTGTCCCAGCGCTCCTCCCAGGTATGGGTGGTGACGACATGGGGGAAGAACGAGCGCGCGGTCTCCAGATTGTGGTTGTAGCGGTGCACGCCCATCGCCGAGAGGCGGTCGACCTGCTCGGACGTGAGCATCCCCAGCGAGCAGGCGATCTGGATCTCCACCTCGTTGCGGATCGCCTCGATGCCCGCGGCGACCTGAGCCAGCAGCCGCTCGTCGGGTCCGCGCACGGCGGCGACGATGCAGAACTCGGTGGCGCCGGACTTGGCGGTCTGCTTGGCGGCCTCGACAAGGCTCGGGATGTCGAGCCACGCGCTGCGCACCGGCGAGGCGAACAGACCCGACTGCGAGCAGAAGTGGCAATCCTCTGGGCAGCCGCCGGTCTTGAGGCTGATGATGCCCTCGACCTCGACCTCTGGGCCACACCAACGCATCCGCACCTCGTGGGCCAGCGCCAGTAACTCCTCGAGGCGCTCGTCGGGCAGTTGGAGCACCCTCAGCACCCGGCCCTGGTCAAGTCCCTCGCCGCGCTCCAGCACCTGCTCGCGGGCCATCGCCAAGATGTCGTCGGTGTCGATCTCCGGCCGAACAGCCGCCTGAGTCACGCCGGTACTCCCTAGGTCGTGTCTGATGCTCTTCGCCCAGCAGGCTCATCGCCTGACTTGAACGGTGTTCAGGTTAGGGTAGCGGCGTGCAGCTGCACAAACGCGACGTGGTCGACAAGGCCACCGCGATCCTGGACGGCTACGGGATCGCCGACCTGACGATGCGCCGGCTGGCGCGCGAGCTCGACGTCACCCCGGGTGCGCTGTACTGGCATTTCGCCAACAAGCAGCAGCTGCTCGGCGCGGTCGCCGACCAGGTTCTGCGTCCGGCCTGCACCGACGTCCCCTCGACCGACTGGCGCCAGCGCATCCGCGTGGTGTGTGCCCGGCTGCGCGACGCGCTGTTGTCGCACACCGACGGGGCCGAACTGGTCTCGGCGAGCTTCGCGGCCGGTCAGTCCCGCAGCGTCGAGCACATCGTCACCGTGCTTGCCGGAGCGGCAGCTGAGGCCGGGATCGCGGCCGAGCAGTCCGGGCCGGCCGCGCGCACCATCGTCTACTACGTGCTGGGAGCCACTGCCGACGAGCAGTCCCGGATGCAGTGGGACGTTGCGGGGGCGCTGCCCGAGCGGCAGTCGGTGATCGAGCCGTCTGCCGATCCGGGCAGTGGCTTCGCCTTCGGGCTCCGATTGCTCGTGGACGGGATCGCCGTGCAGAGCGCCCAGTCGGTCAGCTGATCAGCACATGCTCGACGCGGGCATCACCGTCCCAGCGGCGTAACCCCACCACGGCCGCGTCGACATCACCGGAAACATCCCGGAGCAGCGCAAATGCCTGCGCGAGCTGGTCCGGACCGATCCGCCGGCACAGCGTGACGTGCGGGGTCCACCGACCCGGAGCGCAGTGCGGTGCCGGCCCTGGCGCCATATGCGGCAGGCACGACCGATACACCTGCTCGTGCAGCGACAGCAGGTCGGCCGACGGCACCAGCAGCCGGGCCAGTGTGAACCGTGAGCCGGCGAACAGCAGCGGCGCGCCGACCACACATCCGAACGGCAACCGCTCATGCAGCGGACTCAGCAGGGCGTCGACGTCGGGCGCAATGCGGTCGGCCACCGTCAACGTGATGTGGGGGCGGTTGGTCGGCGTCGTCACCCGCGCCTGACTCGGCAGACCGGCATCGGCCAGCGCGTCCCACGCGCAGCGGATGGCCGCGTCACTGTCGGGGTCGAGAAGTAATTCGATCGAATGTGCCATCTCAACTAACCAGCGCGGTTACCCAGTCACGGTCGAAGGCCCGGGCACTCATCGCGGCGAAGTCCCCGCTGGCCAGGGTGCCCGCGCCGGCGGGCAGCGCCGCCCGCACCGGCGCCAGCCGGGCAAGCGCCTGCCGGTTGGACGTCTGCGCCGGGCCCGGCTGTGCCGGCCACGCGCCGATGACCAGTCCCGTGCACGAAAGCTGTTTTGCAGCAATGGCTTCCAGCGTCAACGCGGTGTAGTTGAGCGTTCCGAGCTCGGCTGAGGTCACCACCAGGACCGGGGCGGCAAGCTCGGCGGCCAGGTCACGCAGCGTCATCCCGTCGGCGCCAAGCTCGACAAGTAGCCCGCCGGCGCCTTCCACCAGAGTCAGCCGGCGCGGACGGTCCAGCTGCTGCACGGCGGTCAGCAGCTCGTCACGGGTGGGCAACGGCAACCCGGCCTGCTCGGCGGCGGCCAGCGGCGCCAGCGGCTGCGGGAAGCGCGCCACGCCGGTCAGCTCGGTCACCCCGGACAGCCGAGCCACCTCGGCGAGGTCGTCATCACCGTCCACCGTGCCGGTCTGGACCGGTTTGCACACCGCGGTGTCGAAGCCGGCCGATCGGGCGTGGCACGCGAGCGCGGCGGTGGCGACCGTCTTGCCGACGCCGGTGCCGGTTCCGGTGACGACGACTATGCCCATGTCACGGGCCCCGGCGTGCCGCTGTCAGCACTTCCGTCAGCACCCGCCGCGCCGAGTCCAGTTCGTCCGCACTCAGCGACGCCCGCGCGGTGAGCCGCAGCCGCGAGGTGCCCGCCGGCACCGTCGGGGGACGGAAGCAGCCCACCCGCACGCCGGCATCGAGGCAGGCCGTCGCGGCCGCCAGCGCGACTTCGGGGTCGCCGAGGATGACGGACACCACGGCCGATTCCGGCCGCTCGGGCGCGTCACACATCTCCGCCAGCGAGCGGGCGTTGCGGAGAACGGCCTGCGCGCGCCACGGTTCGTCACCGAGCACGCGCAGCGCGGCCAGCGCCGCCCCCACCGCCGCGGGCGCCAGGCCGGTGTCGAAGATGAACGGCCGGGCGGCGTCGATCAGGTGATCGCGCACGGCGATCGGGCCCAGTACGGCACCACCCTGACTGCCCAGTGCCTTGGACAGCGTCGTCGTCATCACCACATCCGGTGCGCCGGCCAGGCCGACCTCGTGCAGCAACCCGCGACCACCCACGCCGCGCACCCCGAGCCCGTGCGCCTCGTCGACCACCAGCAGCGCACGGTGGCGTCGGCACACCTCATGCAGTTCCCGAAGCGGCGCCAGCGCCCCGTCCGCGCTGAACACCGAGTCGGTGATGACGACGGCACGGTCCTCGTCGCGGGAGCTCAGCGCGGCGTCCACGGCGTCGACGTCGCGGTGCGGTGTCACCACCACACGTGCCCGTGACAGCCGGCACGCATCGACCAGTGACGCGTGCGAGTGGGCGTCCGACACCAGCAACGAGCCCGGCCCGGACAGCCCGACGACGGCGCCGAGGTTGGCCGTGTAGCCCGAGGAGAACACCAAACCCGCAGGCGCGCCGACGAACTCGGCGAGGACGGACTCGAACTCCTCGTGCAGTTCGGTGTCACCGGTCACCAGGCGGGATCCGGTCGACCCCGCACCCCAGGTACGCAGCGCCCGCACGCCGCCCTCGATGACAGCGGGGTGCTGCGACAGGCCCAGATAGTCGTTGGACGCCAGATCCAATTCGGTGGCGACAGCGGGACGCGGACGCAGCGACCGGCGCAGCCCCGCCCTGCGGCGCTGCTTTTCCACCGCGCCCAACCAGGCCAGCGGGGGCGTGTCGGTGCTTGTCATCGGCAATCAGCCTACGAGCCGGGCAACCGCGACCATCGCCGAGGTGATCTGCGCGATCTCGGCGGGCGGGCAGATGAAAGGCGGCATCGCGTAGATGAGGTTACGGAACGGCCGCAGCCAGACGGCGTGATCCAGCGCGGCCGGGGTCGCGACGGCGAGGTCCACCGGCCGGTGCATCTCGATGACGCCGACGGCCCCGCACACCCGCACATCCGCGACGCCGGGCAGTGACCTTGCCGGCTCCAGACCGGCGTGCAGGCCGGTGCTGATCTCCGCGACCCGTGCTCGCCAGTCCTGGCCGAGCAACAGCTCGATGCTGGCCACCGATACCGCGCACGCCAGCGGGTTCGCCATGAACGTCGGCCCGTGCATCAGCGCGCCGGCTTCGCCGTTGCTGATCGTCCGGGCGATATCGAGCGTGCACAACGTGGCGGCCAGCGTGATGTATCCGCCGCTGAGCGCCTTGCCCACGCACATGATGTCCGGGCTCACCCCGGCATGGTCGGCGGCGAACAGTTCGCCGGTGCGGCCGAAACCGGTGGCGATCTCGTCGAAGATCAGCAGTACGTCGTGCCGCCGGCAGATATCGCGCAGGTCGCGCAGGTAGCGCGGGTCATGGAACCGCATCCCGCCGGCGCCCTGAACCACCGGTTCCACCACCACAGCGGCCAGTTCGGCCGCGTGATCGGCCAGCTGCGCCTCGAACGCCGCGCTGTAGGCCGGCTCGTAGCTGGTGGGGACCTGCGGCGCGAAAACCTGCGGCACCAGCACTGAATGTTCCCCGGAGGCCCATAGCTCATGCATACCGCCGTCCGGGTCGCAGACGCTCATGGGGGTGAACGTGTCGCCGTGGTACCCGCCGCGCCAGGTCATCAGGCGCCGTTTCCCGAACCGGCCACGGCTGCGCCAGTACTGCAGCGCCATCTTGACCGCCACCTCCACCGACACCGATCCGGAGTCGCTGAAGAACACGGTCTCCAGCCCGTCGGGCGTGATCTGCACGAGCAACTGCCCGAGCCGCGCGGCCGGCTCATGGGTCAGCCCGCCGAACATGACGTGGTTCATGGTGGCCAGCTGCCGGGTCAGCGCGGCGTCGAGGTCGGGATGGCCATGGCCGTGGATCGCGGTCCACCACGAGCTCATCGCGTCGAGGACCTGCACCGGGCGGCCGTCGCGGATCAGGGTCAGCCAGGCGCCGCGTGCCGCAACGGCCACCACGGGCGGCCGGGCTTCGGCGCCGATCGTGCTGTACGGGTGCCAGAGGTGGGCGGC
>CAZDYH010000032.1:11377-15773 GCA_964509355.1 uncultured Mycobacterium sp. | reverse complement strand
CGCTCGGACCGGGTTAGGTAGATTGTCGTTCGACCATGATGACCCTGACCCCGACCAGGCCGGCGCCAACTATCCTTCCGGCCCCTGCCCCCCGCGCCGCGATGGGTGACCGGAAATCGGGCTTCTACCGACACGATCTCGATGGCCTGCGCGGTATCGCCATCGCGCTCGTCGCCGTCTTCCACATCTGGTTCGGCCGTGTTTCCGGCGGTGTGGACGTCTTCCTGGTGCTGTCGGGCTTCTTCTTCGGCAGCAAGCTGTTGCGCACCGCGCTCAACCCACAGGCATCGCTCTCACCCGGGCCGGAGGTGGTCCGGCTGGTCCGCCGGCTATTGCCGGCTCTCGTTGTCGTGCTTGCTGCGTCCGCCGTACTGACAATTCTCGTGCAGCCGGAGACGCGCTGGGAAACATTTGCTGATCAAAGTCTGGCAAGCCTCGGCTATTACCAGAATTGGGAATTGGCGAATACCGCGTCGGACTATCTGCGCGCGGGTGAGGCGGTCAGCCCGCTGCAGCACATCTGGTCGATGTCCGTTCAGGGCCAGTTCTATGTCGCGTTCCTTGCGCTCGTCTTCCTGTTCACCGTTCTGTTCCGGCGGTTCTTCGGCAAATACCTGCGGATTGCATTCGTCATGCTGCTGAGCTCGCTGACGATCGCCTCATTCGTCTTCGCCATTTTTGCTCATCAGGCCAACCAGTCGACCGCGTACTACAACAGCTTCGCGCGTGCCTGGGAGTTGCTGCTGGGCGCGCTCATCGGCGCCCTGGTTTCCTACATTCGCTGGCCCATGTGGCTGCGCACAATGGCCGCGACGGTGGCGCTGGCGGCGATCCTGTCCTGCGGCGCGCTCATCGACGGCGTCAGGCAGTTCCCCGGCCCCTGGGCGCTGGTCCCGGTCGGTGCGACGGTGCTGTTCATCCTGGCCGCGGCGAACCGTCAGGCCGATCCCAGCACCCACGGCCGATTGCCACTGCCCAACCGGCTGCTGGCCACCGCACCTCTGGTGGCCCTCGGCGCGATGGCCTACTCGCTGTACCTGTGGCATTGGCCGCTGCTCATCTTCTGGCTCGCCTACAGCGGGCATGCCCACGCCAACTTTCTCGAGGGTGCCGGCGTGCTGCTGGCATCCGGCGTGCTGGCCTATCTGACCACCCGGTTTGTCGAGAATCCGCTGCGCTATCGCACCTCGGCGCCGGGCGCCGAGGTGACGGCCGCGCCATGGCGGAAACGGCTACGGCGGCCGACGATCGTCCTGGGGTCCGTGGTGGCCCTGCTCGGCGTGGCGCTGACGGCCACGTCCTTCACCTGGCGCGAGCACGTCACCGTGCAACGCGCCAACGGCAAGGAGCTGTCCGGGCTGAGCTCGCGCGACTATCCCGGCGCCCGCGCCCTGATCAACCACGTGCGGGTGCCCAAGCTACCGATGCGGCCCACCGTGCTGGAGGCCAAGAATGACCTGCCCGACACCACCGCCGACGGCTGTATCAGCGACTTCGGCGACCTGTCGGTGATCAACTGCACCTACGGTGACAAGGAAGCCACCCGGACCATCGCGCTCGCCGGCGGATCACACGCCGAGCACTGGATCACCGCGCTTGACCTGCTCGGGCGCATGCACGACTTCAAGGTCGTGACGTATCTCAAGATGGGCTGCCCGCTGTCCACCGAAAAGGTGCCGCTCGTCATGGGTGACAACAGGCCGTATCCCCAATGCCACGACTGGGTGGAGAAGACCATGACCAAGCTGGTCGTCGATCACCCGGACTATGTCTTCACCACCGCCACCCGGCCGTGGAATATCAAGCCCGGTGACGTGATGCCCGCCAGCTACGTCGGGATCTGGAAGACGTTGTCGGAGAACAATATTCCCATCCTTGGCATGCGCGACACGCCATGGCTGCTGAATGACGGCGAGCCCTTCGAACCAGCCGACTGCCTGGCTGACGGTGGCGACGCCGTCTCGTGCGGGATGAAGCGCTCCGACGCCCTCGCCGATCGCAACCCCACCCTCGACTTCGTGGCGCAGTTCCCGCTGCTCAAGCCGCTGGACATGAGCAACGCGGTGTGCCGTCCGGACATCTGCCGCGCCGTGGAGGGAAATGTACTGCTCTACCACGACTCCCACCACCTGACAGCCACCTACATGCGAACCATGACCAATGAGCTGGGGCGCCAGATCGCCCTCGCCACCGACTGGTGGTGAGATCCCGAGCAGCCTGACCCCCGCGCCGATAAGGTCGAATGATGTCAGCCAGCGAGCCAGCCAGGGTGCCTGCAGGTCGCGGCCCGACCTCGGCGCCGCCCGCCCTGACCACGGTGTGGCCGGGCACCGCCTATCCGCTCGGCGCCACCTATGACGGCGCGGGCACCAACTTCTCGCTGTTCTCCGAGGTCGCCGAGAAGGTTGAGCTGTGCCTGATCGCCAAGGACGGGACCGAGACGCGGATCAACCTCGACGAGGTCGACGGCTACGTCTGGCATTGCTACCTGCCGACCATCGCCCCAGGTCAGCGGTACGGGTTTCGCGTGCACGGGCCGTTCGACCCGGACGCCGGCCATCGGTGTGACCCGAGCAAGCTGCTGCTGGACCCGTACGGGAAGTCGTTCCACGGTGACTTCGACTTCGGCCAGGCGCTGTACTCCTATGACCTGGCGGCCGCGGCGGCCGACCCTTCGGCGACGGGAACTCCGCCGATGGTCGACTCGCTCGGCCACACCATGACCAGCGTGGTGATCAACCCGTTCTTCAACTGGGCCTCCGACCGCTCGCCGCGCACGCCCTACCACGAGACGATCATCTACGAGGCGCACGTCAAGGGCATGACTCAGACCCATCCCGCTATCCCCGAGGAACTGCGCGGGACGTACGCCGGCCTGGCCCATCCGGCGGTCATCGACCACCTCAAGTCGCTCAACGTCACCGCGATCGAACTGATGCCAGTGCACCAGTTTCTGCACGACCACCGGCTGCTCGACCTTGGCCTGCGTAACTACTGGGGCTACAACACATTTGGATTCTTCGCTCCGCACTATCAGTACGCGGCGACCCGCAATGCCGGCGGGGCGGTGGCTGAGTTCAAGGCCATGGTCCGCGCGTTTCACGAAGCCGGTATCGAGGTCATCCTCGACGTCGTCTACAACCACACCGCTGAGGGCAACCACCTGGGCCCGACAATCAACTTCCGCGGCATCGACAACTCCGCCTACTACCGGCTCCTCGACAGCGACCTGAGGTTCTACAAAGACTTCACCGGAACCGGTAACAGCCTCAACGCCCGCCACCCGCACACGCTGCAGCTGATCATGGACTCGCTGCGGTACTGGGTGCTGGAGATGCACGTCGACGGGTTCCGCTTCGACCTGGCGTCGACGCTGGCCCGTGAGTTCTACGACGTCGACCGGCTCTCGGCCTTCTTCGACCTGGTGCAACAGGATCCGGTGATCAGCCAGGTCAAGCTGATCGCCGAACCGTGGGATGTCGGCGAAGGCGGCTACCAGGTCGGCAACTTCCCGGGTTTGTGGACCGAGTGGAACGGGAAGTACCGCGACACCGTGCGCGACTACTGGCGGGGCGAGCCCGCGACCCTCGGCGAGTTCGCCTCGCGGCTTACCGGGTCATCGGACCTGTATGAGGACACCGGACGCCGGCCCGGTGCCAGTATCAACTTCGTCGTCGCCCACGACGGCTTCACGCTGGCCGACCTGGTGTCCTACAACGAGAAGCACAACGAAGCCAACGGCGAAGACAACCAGGACGGCGAGAGCCACAACCGATCGTGGAACTGCGGCGTCGAGGGTCCGACCGACGACCCGGACATCCTGGCGCTGCGGTCAAAGCAGATGCGCAACATCATGGCCACCCTGATGGTCAGTCAGGGCACCCCGATGATCGCGCACGGCGATGAGATCGGTCGCACCCAGCTGGGCAACAACAACGTCTACTGCCAGGATTCGGAGCTGTCCTGGATGGACTGGTCGCTGAGCGAGGAGAATGCCGACCTGTTGACGTTCGCCCGCACGGTCACCGGTCTGCGCAAGGTCCATCCGGTGTTCCGGCGCCGCCGCTTTTTCGACGGCACACCGATCCGCACCGGCAATCAGGCCCGCGACATCGCCTGGCTGACACCGGTCGGCCAGGAGATGACGCCGGCGGACTGGGGCAGCGGATTCGGCAAGAGCGTAGCGGTCTTCCTCAACGGCGAGGCCATCCCCGAACCCAACGCCCGCGGCGAGCGGGTGGTTGACGACTCGTTCCTGCTGTGCTTCAACGCCCACGACCAAGCGCTGGACTTCGTGACCCCGGATGGCGACTACGCCCGGGAGTGGACCGCGGCGCTGGACACCGCCGACCCGGCCGGCGCGACGGATCTGGTGGTCAAGGCCGGCGAAAAGATC
>CAZDYH010000032.1:9558-11277 GCA_964509355.1 uncultured Mycobacterium sp. | reverse complement strand
CCCGGCCACTGCTGTCCACCTACCGGTTGCAGCTGGGGGGCTCCCGGAACGGGCCGATGTTCACCCTTGCCGATGCCGAGAACCTGGTCGACTACCTCGACGAACTCGGCGTCTCGCACCTGTACCTGTCCCCCATCCTGACCGCGGTGCCCGGGTCCACGCACGGCTACGACGTCACCGATCCGACCGTCGTGTCAGCAGAACTCGGCGGTGCCGACGGGCTGGCGCGGCTGTCGGCCGCCGCACGCGCACGCGGCATGGGACTGGTCGTCGACATCGTCCCCAACCACGTCGGGGTGGACAACCCCGAACAGAACCCGTGGTGGTGGGACGTGCTGCGGTATGGCCGCCAGTCGCGCTATGCCTCGTTCTTCGATATCGACTGGGCGCCCGACAACGGCGCCAACGGACGAATTGCGTTGCCCCTGTTACGTTCTGACGAAGAAGTGGCTGACTTGACGGTGGACGGCGGCCTGCTGCGGCTGGGCGAACTGGCATTGCCGATCGCGCCGGGCACGGGGGGTGCTGCCTCGGGCCCGCAAGTGCATGACCGCCAGCATTACCGGCTGATCGGCTGGCGACGCGGGCTGTGCGGGTACCGGCGGTTCTTCTCGATCACGTCGTTGGCCGGTCTGCGCCAGGAGGACCGCGCCGTATTCGACGCCAGTCATGTCGAGGTCGCCCGCTGGTTCGCCGAGGACCTCGTCGACGGTGTGCGCGTCGACCATCCCGACGGGCTCTCCGATCCGTCCGGATACCTGACCTGGCTGCGCGAGCTGGTCGGGCCGCGGGCCTGGATCGTCATCGAGAAGATCCTGGCGGTCGACGAGGCGCTGGAGCCGACGCTGCCGGTGGCCGGTACGACCGGGTATGACGCGTTGCGCGAGGTCGGCGGGGTGTTCGTCGACCCGTCCGGCGAGGCGGCGTTGACGGCGCTCGTCGAGTCCGGCGGCATTGACTACCGCGCAATGCCGACGATGCTCGGACAGCTGAAGGTCACCGTAGCCACCGGCATGCTGTCCAGTGAACTGGGCAGGCTGCGGCGGTCGGTGGTGGCGGCGGCCGGCGCGGATCACCCGCGGCTGCCCGACGCGCTGGCCGCCCTGCTTTCCCACATCGGGGTCTACCGGTGCGACTACCGTGGCCTGGCCGCGGTGCTGTCCACCGCGCTGGCCGAAACAGCTTCCGCCGCTCCCGAGCTCGCCGCGCCGCTGCAGCTGGTCGCCGCCGCACTGGCCGGCGGAGGTGAACCGGCGGTCCGGCTACAACAGCTGTGCGGTGCGGTCACCGCCAAGGCAGTCGAGGACTGCCTGTTCTACCGGGATGCCCGGCTGGTGTCCCTGAACGAGGTCGGCGGTGAGCCGCAGCGGTTCGGCGTCGGGGCGGCGGAGTTCCACCACAGTGCCGCCGTGCGGGCCCGGCTGTGGCCGCACGCGATGACGGCGCTGTCCACCCACGACACCAAACGTGGCGAGGATGTCCGCGCCCGTATCGGTGTGCTCTCCCAGGTGCCATCGCTGTGGGCCGAGTTCGTCGCGCGCTGGGAGGAACTGGCCCCGTCCCCCGACGTCGCGACCGGACTGTTCCTGTGGCAGAACATCTTCGGCGTCTGGCCGGCTGCGACATCAGGCCCCGGAGCCGCTGGGCCGGCGACATCAGGCCCCGGAGCCGCTGGGCCGGCGACATCAGGCCCTGGCGGGCCGGTCAACGTCGAGCTCC
>CAZDYH010000032.1:2794-9458 GCA_964509355.1 uncultured Mycobacterium sp. | reverse complement strand
GGAGCCGCTGGGCCGGCGACATCAGGCCCTGGCGGGCCGGTCAACGTCGAGCTCCGCGAACGGTTGCACGCCTATGCCGAGAAGGCCATCCGGGAGGCCGGCTGGCACACGTCGTGGAACGATCCCGACCAGGACTTCGAGGACGCGGTGCACGGCTGGCTCGACACCGTGCTCGACGGTCCGGTCGCCGCCGAGCTCACCGGTCTCGTCGCGCAGCTCGCCCCGCACGCGCAGAACGACGGGCTGGGCCAGAAACTGCTCGCGCTCACCGTCCCCGGCGTGCCCGACGTCTACCAGGGCACCGAGCTGTGGGAGGACAGCCTGGTCGACCCGGACAACCGGCGCCCGGTCGACTATGCCTCCCGGCGGGCGGCGCTGACATCGTTGAGCCACCCCAAGATGCGCGTCGTCACCGCCGCGCTGCGGCTGCGGCGCGAGCGACCCGACAGCTTTCTGCAGGGCGGCTACCTCCCCGTGCTTGCCGCCGGTGCGGCCGCCGACCATATCGTCGCATTCCTGCGCGGCGACGACGTCCTGGTCGCGGTCACCCGCTGGACCGTCCGGTTGGACGAAACCGGCTGGGGCGAAACCACTCTGCCGCTACCCGACGGCACCTGGACCGACCGGCTGACGGGGGCGACGTGGGCCGGGCCGACGGCGGCCGCCGACCTGTTCGCCACCCTGCCGGTTGCGCTGCTGGAGAAGCACGGTGGCTGACCACGAGTTCGCGGTGTGGGCACCCTGGCCCGCGCTGGTGCGCCTCGACGTCGACGGCACCCGGCACTCGATGACCCGATCCGACGACGGGTGGTGGCAAGCCACCGTCGACGCCGCACCCGACGCCCGCTACGGCTTCGTCCTCGATGACGACCCCGCAGTGCTGCCCGACCCGCGCTCCCCGCGCCAGCCCGACGGTGTGCACGACCGCTCACAGCTCTGGGACGCCGCCTCGGTGCCGTGGTCCGATCAGGCGTGGCAGGGCCGGTCGATCGCGGGCACGGTGATCTACGAGCTCCATGTGGGCACCTTCACCCCCGGCGGCACCTTCGACTCCGCAATCGAAAAGCTGGACTACCTGGTCGATCTCGGCGTCGACTTCGTCGAGCTGATGCCGGTCAACGGGTTCAACGGCCCACACGGCTGGGGTTACGACGGCGTGCTGTGGTACTGCGTGCACGAACCCTACGGCGGGCCCGACGGGCTGGTCCGGCTCGTCGATGCCTGTCACGCCCGCGGCCTGGGTGTGCTGATCGACGCGGTGTTCAACCATCTCGGGCCGTCCGGCAATTACCTGCCCAGGTTCGGGCCGTATCTGGCATCGGCGAGCAACACGTGGGGTCAGGGCATCAACCTCTCCGGTCCGGAGGCCGACGAGGTGCGGCGCTACATCCTCGACTGCGCGTTGCGCTGGATGCGCGACTTCCACGCCGACGGGCTGCGGCTCGATGCCGTGCACGCGCTGGTCGACACCACCGCCATCCACATTCTCGAAGAGCTCGCCGCCGCAACCGACGAGCTGTCCGAGCAGTTGGGGCGTCCACTGTCGTTGATCGCGGAGAGCGACCTGAACGATCCGCGGCTGATCACCCCCCGCGACCGCGGCGGTTACGGCCTGACGGCGCAATGGGACGACGACATCCACCACGCCATCCACAGCGCGGTGTCCGGGGAACGGCAGGGCTACTACTCCGATTTCGGCTCGCTTGATGTGCTGGCCCAGACACTGCAGAACGGGTACTTCCACGCCGGCACGTACTCGTCGTTCCGCCATCGTCGGCATGGTCGGCCGCTGGACAAGTCCCTGATACCCGCGACCCGACTGATGGCCTACACCTGTACCCACGATCAGGTCGGCAACCGTGCTGTGGGCGACCGCCCCTCGCAGAACCTCAGCTACGGCCAGCTCGCCGTCAAGGCCGCGCTTGCACTCGGATCACCTTATACGGCAATGCTTTTCATGGGCGAAGAGTGGGGTTCGTCGCGGCCGTTCCAGTTCTTCACCGCACATCCGGAACCTGAGCTCGCGAAAGCCACCGCCGAGGGCCGCATGTCGGAATTCGCCGACCACGGCTGGGGCGCCGCCGAGATCCCCGATCCGCAGGATCCCGAGACTTTCCTGCGATCCAAACTGGACTGGGACGAGGTCGACACCGGCGACCACGCCCGGTTGCACCGGCTCTACCGCGACCTGATCGCGTTGCGGCACAACGAGGCTGACTTCGCCGACCCCTGGCTGGACCACCTGATGGTGGACTACGACGAAGCGGCACGCTGGATCACGATGCGCCGCGGCCGGCTCGCCGTCGCCTGCAACCTCGGCACCGCGGCGGTGGCCGTGCCGGTTCACGGCGAGGTGGTACTGGCCTGGGGTGAGCCCACCGTCGGTGCCGAAGCCACCGAACTGGCAGGACATTCGTTCGCGATCCTGCGGACGTAGCCCCCTCTGCCGCGAGCGTGCGTGTCGCGACAGCGACACGCCGCTGTAGGTGGCATTGCACGCACGCTCGTCGGGACAGCGGGCAGGTCAGGTCAGATAGCGGTAGGCCGGCGATCCGGGTTCGAGCGCTTCGACATGGAGCCCCGATGCGTGCATACGGGCGAGCAGGCCGTCCAGCTCGGCGGCCGAACCCAGCTCGATGCCGACCAGCGCCTCACCGGTCTCCCGGTTGTTGCGCTTGACGTATTCGAACAGCGTGATGTCGTCGTTCGGTCCCAGCACCTCGTCGAGGAACCGGCGCAACGCGCCCGGCTCCTGGGGAAAGTCGACCAGGAAATAGTGCTTGAGCCCCAGGTGCACCAGCGAGCGCTCCAGGACTTCGCCGTAGCGGGAAACGTCGTTGTTCCCGCCCGAAATCAGGCAGACCACCGTCGACCCCGGTTCGATATCGGCTTCCACCAGCCCGGCCACTGACAACGCGCCCGCCGGCTCGGCGATGATGCCCTCGTTCTGGTACAGGTCAAGCATCGCGGTGCACACCGCGCCCTCGTCGACCGTGGTGATCGACACCATGTCACCGGCCGCCGCCAGCGCGGCGTACGTCAGGGTCCCGGCGCGGTTGACCGCGGCACCGTCGACGAACTGGTCGACAGAGTCGAGGGTGACCGGCCCGCCGGCGGCCAGCGCGGCGATCATCGCCGCCGCGCCCGCGGGCTCCACACCGAGAACGGAGGTGTTGGTCGTGCGCTCGGCCAGATAGGTGGTGATCCCGGAGATGCACCCGCCACCACCGACGGGTACCACCACCAGGTCGGGTTCGTTGTCGAGCTGGGCGAGCAGTTCGACCGCGATCGTCCCCTGCCCGGCCATCGTCCGCAGATCGTCGTAAGGCGGCACCAGCGTGGCGCCGGTGCGGGCGACATCCTCGAGCGCGGCCGCGGCCGCCAGGTCATAGGTCGATCCGCTCACGATGAGCTCGATGAACTCCCCGCCGTGGTAGCGGATGCGGTCCCGTTTCTGCTTGGGCGTCTTCGCCGGCACGTAGACACGGCCGCGGATACCCATCGACCGGCAGGCCAGAGCGAAACCCTGGGCGTGGTTGCCCGCCGAAGAACACACCACTCCGGCGCTGATCTCAGCGTCGGAGAGCTGCATCAGCAGGTTGTAGGCGCCGCGCAGTTTGTACGACCGCACCGCTTGCAGGTCCTCGCGCTTCAGGTGGACCTTGGCGCCGGTGGCGTCCGACAGCCGGTCGCTCAGCTGCAGTGGGCTCGGCGAGACCACCCCGGCGATTCGGTCCGCCGCGGCGTCGATGTCGGCCGCGCGCAGCGGCGATGATGAGCCGTTTGCGCGCAGAGCGGACTGCCCAGCCACGGGCTGGGGCCTGTTGCTCAGTTCGGCGGACACCGGTTAATGGTGCCACTTGTCGTTTTTCCCTAGGGCAGGGCGTTCAGTTCACCGGGGTCAGGACGAACACCGGGATCTCCCGGTCGGTCTTCTGCTGGTAGTCGGCGTAGTCCGGCCACACCTCTACCGCCCGCTCCCACCAGCGGGCCTTCTCGTCGCCGACGACCTCGCGGGCCTCATAGTCGCCGGTGACCGTGCCGTCCTGCAGCTCCACCCGCCGGTTGGCCTTGACGTTGTGGTACCACACCGGGTGCCTCGGCGCGCCGCCCAACGATGCCACGATGGCGTATTCGCCGGCGTGCTCGACCCGCATCAGCGGCGTCTTGCGGATTTTGCCGGTCTTGGCCCCGATGGTGGTCAGCAGGACGACCGGCTTCCCCTGCAACTCGGTGCCCTCGGTACCGCCCGAGGCGATGTACTGCTCGGCGTTCTCGCGGGCCCAATCCGACGTGCTGGGTTCGTATTCTCCGGTGAGCGGCATGACCCCCACCCTAGTTCCCGGCCGCGATACGGCGCGCAATGTTAGTATCGTCAACATCAACCAAGGGGGTATCTACTGAGCACCCGACGATCCCGCCCCGCCGACGGCTACCACCACGGCAATCTGCGGCAGGCGCTCCTCGAGCACGCCGTCGAACTGGCCAGGGCGGGCGGGCCGGATGCGGTGGTGTTGCGCGATGTCCAGCGTATGGCCGGGGTGAGCAACTCCGCGGCCTACCGGCACTACGCCGACCGGGACGCGCTGCTGGCCGCGGTGACCGAGTACGCGGAGACGCGACTGGCCGACACCATGACAGCGTCGCTGGGCACCGTGTCCAACCGTGGCCCCAAGACCCGGCGGGCGGTCGCACGCTTCCGCGCAACCGGACAGGGCTACGTCGACTTCGCACTCGCCGAACCGGGCCTGTTCCGGACCGCCTTCGCCGCCGCCGACCCGTCGCGGGGCGGCCACTCACGCCCTGCCGACGACGGAGGCAACGTCAGTGACCGTCATCCGTTCCAGATCCTGATCCGGTGCATCGACGACCTCGTCGCCACCGGCGTGCTCTCGCCCGATCGACGGGACGGTCTGGACGAAGCCGCGTGGGCCGCGGTGCACGGTCTGTCCACACTGTTTCTCGACGGCCCGCTGAGTGCGCTTGACGCCGGGCGAAAGCAGCTGATCACCGACCGGCTGCTGGACGTCATGGAGGGCGGCCTCAAGTAGATCCGGACGCACCCGGTCTTGATGTTGACAGCACTAACATGGTGTGCCATGCTCAGCATGTTAGCGACGTCAACATCTAAGGCGGTCCAGCCCATGATCATCGACACCCGGCCCCGTCCCACCCACGGAGCGCATGCCGCCGCCCCGCGAGTGCGGCCCGTCCTCGTCCTCGCCGTCGTGCTGGTTGCGGCGCTGGCGATCAACGTGGAAACCACCATCGTGAATGTGGCGCTGCCCACGCTGAACTCGGCGCTGGGCGCGTCCACCCGCGGACTGCAGTGGATCGTCGACGCCTACAACCTCGCGTTCGCCGCGCTGGTCCTGGCCGGCGGCACGGTCGGCGACAAGTTCGGCCGGCGCGGCACGCTGATCGCCGGCCTGACGCTGTTCGCGGCCAGCAGTGTCGCGGCCGCGCTGTGCACCTCGACCGGAGCGCTCATCGGGATGCGCCTGGTGATGGGCGTGTCCGCGGCGCTGATCTACCCCACCACCCTGGCGATCATCACCGACACCTTCCGCGATCCCAGGCAGCGGGCGGCGGCGATCGGCGTCTGGGGTGCGGTCACCGGGCTGGGTGTCGCCATCGGGCCGATCCTCGGCGGCGTGCTGTTGGAGACATTCTGGTGGGGCAGCCTGTTCCTGGCCCTGGCGCCCATCGCGATCGTCGCGGCCATCGGAGCCGCGTTCCTCGTGCCGCCCTCCACCCGCGAGACCCAGTCACGGCTCGACCGGGGCGGACTGCTGCTGTCGGTGGTAATGCTCGGCGCGCTGGTGTACACGATCATCGAGGCGCCGGACCGCGGGTGGACGTCTGCTCTGACGCTGACGGGATTCGGTGTGGCCCTGGCCGCCGCCGTGGCCTTCGCCTGGTGGGAACGTCGACAGACCGATCCGCTGATCGACGTCCGGCTGTTCACCAATCTGCGGTTCAGCGCGGCCAGCGGTGCGGTGACCGTGGCGTTCTTCGCCCTGTTCGGCTTCATCTTCCTGATCACCCAATTCATGCAGTTGCTTCAGGGGTCCAGCCCGCTGGAGACCGGCGTACGCATTCTGCCGGTGGCCCTTTCCATCGCGATCGGTTCGGTGCTGGGCACCCGAATTGCGGTGACCCGGTTCGGCACCAAGGCCGTCGTGTTCATCGGACTGTTGATGCTGACCGCCGCCTTCGCCTGGGTGGCCACCATCGACACCGACGTCCGCTACCTCGAGATGGCCGCGCAGATGGTGCTGCTCGGCGGTGGGCTCGGCCTGACGACAGCGCCGGCCACCGACTCGATCATGGGGGTGGTCCGGCCCGAACAGGCCGGCGCCGGCTCGGCCGTCAACGACGCGACCCGTCAGATCGGCGGCACGCTCGGGGTGGCGGTGGTCGGCAGCATCTTCTCCACCCTCTACATCCGCCACCTGGCCGACAGCGACGTGCTGCGCGCGGCGCCGGAAGCCGCGCAGGCAACGGCGCGCGAAGGGCTGGCACAGGGCCTGCAGGTCGCCGCGCAGTCACCGGCCACGATGGCCGGCGACCTCCGCGACGCCGTCAGTGACGCCTTTGTCTCCGGTCTGCACGCCGGCTCCCTGACCGCTGCCGCCGTCTGCCTGGTAGGCGCATTCTTCGT
>CAZDYH010000032.1:0-2694 GCA_964509355.1 uncultured Mycobacterium sp. | reverse complement strand
GTGGTGATCCGGTCGCCGCTGATGAGCCGCAGGTGTACCTGCGATGTGCCCGGGTGACGCGCCAGCACCTGCTTGAGCGCATTCACCTTGTCAATGGTGCACTGCCGGGTCGGCAGGCTGACCGCGAGCGGACGGTCGATCCGGGCATTCGAAAAGTCCGGCACCACAAGCTCGTTGGCAATCAGCGAGATGCGGTCGTCGCGCACCGCCACCTTGGCGTTGACCAGCACCACCGCGTCGTCGGCGATCTCGGCGCCGTAGTTGGAGTAGGTGTGCGGGAAGAACATCACCTCGATGCCACCGGTCAGGTCCTCCAACTGCGCTGAGGCCCATGGCATCCCGTTCTTGTTCACCCGCCGGTTCACCGACGCCAGGATGCCGCCCACCCTCACCTGGGTGTCGTTGGGGATGTCGCCGTCGAGGATCGCCGGAATCGCCGTGTCCACCTGGGTGGTCAGCAAGTGAGCGACGCCGTTGAGCGGGTGGCCGGACACGTAGAGCCCCAGCATCTCTCGCTCCAGGGCCAGCTTGTGCTTGTCGTCCCATTCCTCGTCGGGCACCTTGATGGTGAACACCGCATCGGCGCCGTCGTCCTCGGAGCCGCCGAACAGGTCGAACTGGCCCATCGCCTCGGCCTTCTTGGTGCCGAGCACCGAGTCGACGGCGTCCGTGTGCACCAGGAACAACCCCTTGCGGGGGTGGCCCAGCGAGTCGAATGCGCCCGCCTTGATCAGCGACTCGGTGACCTTCTTGTTGCAGGCCGCGATGTCGACCTTGTTCAGGTAGTCGGAGAACTCGGTGAACTTGCCCTTCTGGCTGCGCGTGTTGATCAGCGAGCCGACGACGTTGGCGCCGACATTGCGCACCGCGCCCAGGCCGTAGCGGATGTCGGTGCCGACCGAGGCGAAGTTGAGCCCCGACTCGTTCACGTCGGGTGGTAGCACGGTGATGCCCAGCTTGCGGCAGTCGGCCAGGTAGACCGCGGCCTTGTCCTTGTCGTCGCCGACCGAGGTCAGCAAGCCGGCCATGTACTCGGCCGGGTAGTTGGCCTTCAGGTAGGCCGTCCAGTACGACACCATTCCGTACCCGGCGGCGTGCGACTTGTTGAACGCGTACCCGGCGAACGGCAGCACCGTGTCCCACAGGGCCTTGATCGCTCCGGCCGAGAACCCGTTGGCCTGCATCCCCTCGGAGAAGCCTTCGAACTCCGCGGCCAGCACCTCGGCCTTCTTCTTGCCCATGGCTTTTCGCAGAATGTCAGCTCGGGCCAGTGAGTAGCCGGCGACCTTCTGCGCGATGCGCATGATCTGTTCCTGGTAGACGATCAGGCCGTAGGTCTCGGCCAGGATCTCGCGTAGCGGCTCGGCCAGCTCGGGGTGGATCGGCTTGATCGGCTGCCGGTTGTTCTTCCGGTCGGCGTAGTCGTTGTGGGCGTTCATGCCCATCGGGCCGGGCCGGTACAGCGCCAGCACGGCGACGATGTCCTCGAAACCCGTTGGCGCCAGCCGCCGCAGCAGGTCGCGCATCGGGCCGCCGTCGAGCTGGAACACGCCCAGCGTGTCACCGCGGGACAGCAGTTCGTAGGTGGGTCCGTCGTCGAGTGCCAGCGACTCGAGGTCGAGGTCAATTCCCCTGTTGGCCTTGATGTTCTCGATCGCGTCGCCGATGATCGTCAGGTTGCGCAGCCCGAGGAAGTCCATCTTCAGCAGGCCGATGGCCTCGCACGACGGGTAGTCCCAGCCGGTGATGATGGCGCCGTCCTGCGGCCGTTTCCACAGCGGGATGGCCTCGGTCAGCGGCTCGGAGCTCATGATCACCGCGCAGGCGTGCACGCCGGCGTTGCGGATCAGGCCCTCCAGGCCGCGCGCGGTCTCGTAGATGGTGCGGACGTCGGGGTCGGTGTCGATCAGCCCGCGGACCTCGGCGGCCTCCTTGTACCGCTCGTGTTCGGGGTTGGTGATCCCGGACAGTGGGATGTCCTTGGCCATGATGGGCGGCGGCAATGCCTTGGTGATCCGGTCGGCGATCGCGAAGCCTGGCTGGCCGTAATGGATGCGCGCCGAGTCCTTCAGCGCCGCTTTGGTTTTGATGGTGCCGAAGGTGATGACCTGGGCAACGCGGTCGCTGCCCCACCTGTCGGCGGCGTAGCGCACCATCTCGCCGCGGCGGCGGTCGTCGAAGTCGATGTCGATATCGGGCATCGAGGTGCGCTCGGGATTGAGGAACCGCTCGAACAGCAGGCCGTGCGGGATGGGGTCGATATCGGTGATGCCCAGCGCGTAGGCGACCAGCGATCCGGCCGCCGACCCGCGGCCGGGACCGACCCGGATGTCCACCGAACGTGCGTAGTTGATCAGGTCGGCCACGATCAGGAAGTACGACGGGAAGCCGGCGTTGCAGACGACCTCGATCTCGTAGGCCGCCCGCGGGGCGTAGCCGTCGGGCAGCCCGACCGGGAACCGGCGGGCCAGGCCCGCGTCGACCTCGTGCCGCAGCCAGGAGTCCTGATCATGCCCGGCCGGCACCGGGAAGACCGGCATCCGGTTGCGGGGTTTCCACACGTCGGAGTAGGACTGCACCCGCTCGGCGATCAACAGCGTGCTGTCGCAGGCGCCCGGCACCTCGCCGTCCCAGATCCGGCGCATCTCGGCCGCCGACTTCAGGTAGTAGCCGTCGCCGTCGAATTTGAACCGG
>CAZDYH010000031.1:12723-22292 GCA_964509355.1 uncultured Mycobacterium sp. | reverse complement strand
CAGCGCGGCACGCTGCGGGTCGGCGACTCGGTGGTGGCCGGCGACGCCTACGGCCGGGTCCGCCGCATGGTCGATGAGCACGGCGAGGACGTCGCGGAGGCGCTGCCGTCGAGGCCGGTGCAGGTCATCGGCTTCACGTCGGTGCCGGGCGCCGGTGACAACCTGCTCGTCGTCGACGAGGACCGGATTGCCCGCCAGATCGCCGACCGGCGCAGCGCCCGCAAGCGCAACGCCCTGGCGGCGCGCACCCGCAAGCGCATCAGCCTGGAGGACCTGGATTCGGCGTTGAGGGAAACCTCTCAGCTCAACCTGATCCTCAAGGGCGACAATGCCGGCACCGTCGAGGCCCTGGAAGAGGCGCTGTTGGGCATCCAGATCGACGACGAGGTGGAGCTGCGCGTCATCGACCGCGGCGTCGGTGGTGTCACGGAGACCAACGTCAACCTGGCGTCGGCATCGGACGCCATCATCATCGGGTTCAACGTCCGCGCCGAGGGCAAGGCCACCGAGCTGGCCAACCGCGAAGGCGTCGATATCCGCTACTACTCGGTGATCTACCAGGCCATCGACGAGATCGAGAAGGCCCTGCGCGGCCTGCTCAAGCCGGTCTACGAAGAGGTCCAGCTGGGCCGCGCGGAGATCCGGGCGATCTTCCGTTCGTCGAAGGTCGGCAATATCGCCGGCTGCCTCGTCACCTCCGGTGTCATCCGCCGCAACTCCAAGGCCCGGCTGCTGCGTGACAACATCGTGGTCGCCGAGAACCTGACCGTGTCATCGCTGCGGCGGGAGAAAGACGATGCCACCGAGGTCCGTGACGGTTACGAGTGCGGTCTGACGCTGACCTACAACGACATCAAAGAAGGCGACGTCGTTGAGACGTACGAACTCGTGGAGAAGGAGCGCAGCTAGCGTGGCTGATGAGCGCTGGCGCGAAGAGCGAGATGTCTGATCCGGCACGCGCGCGCCGGCTTTCCAAGCGCATCGGCACCATCGTCGCGTCCGCGATCGAATACGAGATCAAGGATCCCCCGTTGGCCTTCGTGACCATCACGGACACGAAGGTGACGGGTGACCTGCACGACGCGACCGTGTATTACACCGTGCGCGGGCACACGCTGGCCGACGAACCCGACTATGCCGGTGCGGCGGCGGCGCTGGAGCGTGCCAAGGGAACTCTGCGCACCAAGGTGGGTGCCGGGACAGGGGTGCGATTCACCCCGACGCTGGCGTTCGTTCTGGACAAGGTGCCCGACACCGCCGCCCACATGGAGGAGCTGCTGGCCCGCGCCCGCGCCGCCGACGCCGATCTGGCCCGGGTCCGGCAGGGTGCCAAACCGGCCGGCGAAGCGGACCCGTACCGTGTGAGCGAGGGAACCCCACCCGCTTGCGGGGGGGAGCCAGACGCTGAGGACACCGGTGACCGCGATCGACCCGACGGCTGAGGTAGCTGCGGCAGGCAGACGTGTGGATGCCTACGGGGCCGCCGAGCTGCTGTCCGCCGCCAACACGATAAGTGTGGTGTGCCACGTCTATCCCGATGGCGACACCATCGGTGCGGGGCTGGCGCTGGCGCTGGTGCTCGACCGCTGCGGCAAGAGTGTAGAGGTCAGCTTCGCAGCGCCGGCGACGCTGCCGGAGTCGCTGCGGTCGCTGCCGGGTGGTCACCTGCTGGTCAGCCCCGACGTAATGCGCCGTGATGCCGATATCGCTGTGACGGTGGACAGTCCGAGCTTGAATCGGCTCGGCAGCCTGCGCGACATCGCCAGTCCCGGCCACCAGTTACTGGTGATCGATCACCACGCCTCGAATCGGCTGTTCGGCACCGTCAACTTCGTCGACCCGTCGGCGGATTCCACGACCATGCTGGTCGCTGAGCTTCTCGATGTGTGGGGTAAGCCGATCGACGCCGACGTGGCGCACTGCCTCTATGCCGGGCTCATCACCGACACCGGCTCCTTCCGCTGGGCCACCGCGCGGGCGCACCGGCTGGCGGCCCGGCTGGTGGAACTCGGCGTGGACAACGCCACGATCAGCCGCACCCTGCTGGATACCCATCCCTACTCGTGGCTGCCGATGCTGTCGCGGGTACTCGGCTCGGCGACGTTGCTGTCGGATGCCGCCGGCGGTCGTGGCCTGGTCTATGCCGTTGTCGGACACCAGGAGTGGATGGCCGCGCGGTCGGAGGAAGTCGAGAGCATCGTCGACATCGTGCGCACCACCGCGCAGGCAGAGGTGGCGGCGGTGTTGAAGGAGATCGAGCCGGATCGGTGGTCGGTGTCGATGCGGGCGAAGTCGATGGACCTGGCTTCGATGGCGACGGGCTTCGGCGGCGGCGGCCACCGGCTGGCCGCCGGTTACACCGCGTTCGGGCCCATCGAGGACGTGGTTGCGGAGCTGGTCGCCGCGCTTGGCTGACGGGACCGCGGAGGTCGCTGGGTGGTGCCCGGGACCGGCTGATGTTCGCCGCGAACGTGCGTGTCGTGCCAGCGACACGCCGAAAGTGCTGGCAATTCGCGCACGCTCGCGCCAGAAAGCGAAGCGGACGGGCTAACGCACCTGAGCCCGGCCGCGCTGGAGCACCGCTTCCCGGTTGGCGGCGATGTCGTCACCGCTGGCCGTGCTCATCCACTGGCCGGCCGACTCGGCCTCGATCGCGAGCCCGTCGCCAGTCTGCGCGTCGTCGATGCGGTGATAGGACGCCAGCAGCGCCCGCACCGCGGCCTGGTTGTTGCCGACGATCGATGCCGCGATCCGATGGGCGGCATCCAGCAGAGCGTTATGCGGCACCACCTCGGTGACCAGGCCCGTGCGGAGTGCGTCGTCGGCCGACAGGTAGTCGCCGGTCAGGCTCATCCGCCGGGCCATACCCCGGCCGACGGCCTGTGGCAGCCGCACACTCAGACCCCAGGTGGGCAGCAGTCCCACCCTGGCGTGGGTGTCGGCGAACCGCGCCCGATCCGACGCGATCAGGATGTCGCAGTACAGGGCCAGCTCAAGCCCGCCCGTGACGGCGGCGCCGTTGATCGCGCCGATCACCGGTTTACTCATCGGCGGCCATTGCGGCGAGATATCGGGCAGGGCGGACTGGTCGCCGAGTTCCTTGAGGTCCAGCCCCGCGCAGAACGCCGGGTCGCTGCCGGTGAGAATCACGGCATCGACGCTGTTGTCGGCCTCGGCGTCGCGCAGCGCGGCGAAGAATCGCCGGCGCAGCGCGGCCGACAACGCATTGCGCGAATCGGGGCGATTCAGGGTCAGGGTCCGCACCCTGTTATCGGTCTCGATCAGCAGGATGTCGTCGCTCGTCATATCGCAACGGTAACCACCCCTGTCACCGCACTACCGTCGAGGTGTACGCCGAAACATCACCGAACCGCGTGGGCTGCTCGAAGACCGTTCCGCCGCTGCGCCGACCGGACCGGCGGCACCAAATTCAGAAGATGTAGTACGGCGAAAGCTGCTGGGCCCGCATCAGGTTTTCCGACAGGCAGTCGACGTCGGGATCGGAGTAGACCGGGGAGTAGAACAGCGACTGCTGAATCAGTCCGTAGCTGGTCGGGAACGCCACCATGCAGGAGATCCACCACCGGTTGTTCCAGTCCGTCGGCTTCATCACCCAGAACTGCGCAGCGCGGTGGCCGTTGACCGTGGTCTCGATTGCGTCGGCCGGCAGCGTGTCGGCATAGGTGCGCCACACGATGGCTTCCACGGCCAGCTGGTAGTTGCCCGCGTCGTAGTGGCAGCGCAGGCCTTCCTCGGGAGTCGGGGGAGTGTACGCCAGTCCCATCCCCGCGACGGCGTCGAGCGGGATGTCCCGGCACGCGTCGAACGGGCTCGGGTTGGTCGTTGGGAGGACCGGGCTCTTGATCGTCGTCACCTCGGTCATCGGCGCGTCCGTGGAGCGCAGTTGCACCGCGGCGTGGCCGATGCCGGCGGGTGGCGGGCTCTGCCACACCACGATCACGGCTGTGATCAGCGCGCACAGCGCCGCCAACAGACGCGCCCTGGTGGCCATCACACCCCTTCGCGCTCGGCAGCCTCGCGGGGGGAGTGTACAAGTGACGTGTCCGTCATCACAGCGGAAGTGAGAACCTGTTCTGGTTCTGGCGGCGAACCGGGCGCGCCTCACCCCAGTAGGCTGAGATGTCGTGGCGACGCACCAGGAGCCGCCGGGCCGGCGACATCCGACCCTGTGGGCGATCAGTGACCTCCATACGGGTCATACCGGCAACAAACCGGTCACCGAATCGCTGTATCCGTCATCGCCAGACGACTGGCTGATCGTGGCCGGCGACGTCGCGGAACGCACGGACGACATCCGGTGGTCGCTGGATCTGTTGCGCCGGCGTTTCGCCAAAGTGATCTGGGTGCCCGGCAACCACGAACTGTGGACCACCGGCAAGGATCCCGCACAGGTCTTCGGCCGCGCCCGCTACGACTATCTGGTCAATATGTGCGACGAGATGGGCGTGGTCACGCCAGAGCATCCCTACCCGGTGTGGACCGAGCAGGGCGGCCCGGCGACCATCGTGTCGATGTTCCTGCTCTACGACTACACGTTCCTGCCGGAGGGCGCGACCACCAAAGCCGAAGGGCTGGCCATCGCCAAGGAACGCAGTGTCGTCGCCACCGACGAGTTCCTGCTGTCCAGCGAACCGTACGCCACCCGCGACGCCTGGTGCCGCGATCGGGTGGCCTACACCCGCAAACGGCTCGAGGACCTCGACTGGATCACACCGACGGTTCTGGTCAACCACTTTCCGCTGGTGCGGGAGCCCTGCGATGTGCTGTTCTACCCGGAGTTCTCGTTGTGGTGCGGAACGGTCGAGACCGCCGACTGGCACACCCGGTACAACGCGGTCTGCTCGGTCTACGGCCATCTGCACATTCCCCGCACCACCTGGTACGACGGCGTGCGGTTCGAGGAGGTCTCGGTCGGCTATCCGCGGGAATGGCGCCGCCGCAAGCCGTATCGGTGGCTGCGTCAGGTCCTGCCCGACCCGCAGTATGCGCCGGGCTACCTCAACGACTTCGGCGGCCACTTCGTCATCACCCCGGAGATGAAGGCCCAGTCGGAGATGTTCCGGGAGCGGCTGCGCAGCCGACGAGCATGAACAACCTGATCGCCGCGGTGCTCCCGGATGGCAGGCGTGAGAACCTTGTCGCAGCAGAGCTGTACCACGACCCGCCGCAGTTGGCGCCGTTACCCGAGGAAGAGCTGCTGATCGCACGGTCAGTGGTCAAGCGCCGCAACGAGTTCGTCACGGTCCGCCATTGCGCCCGACTGGCTCTGCAACAGCTCGGTGTGCCGCCGGTCCCGATCCTCAAGGGTGAGAACGGCGAGCCGTGCTGGCCCGATGGCGTAGTCGGCAGCCTCACACACTGCGAGGGTTATCGCGGCGCTGTCGTCGGCCGCAGCGTTGAGGTGCGATCAGTGGGCATCGACGCCGAACCCCACGACGTGCTGCCCACGGGTGTCCTCGACGCGATCAGCCTGCCGGCGGAGCGCCACGAGATCGCGGCGATCGGCTCGACTTCCCCGCATCTGCACTGGGACCGGATCCTGTTCTGCGCCAAGGAAGCGACGTACAAGGCATGGTTTCCGCTGACCCGCCGCTGGCTCGGTTTCGAAGACGCGCATATCGTCTTCGACACCGACGAGTCGGGAACGGCCGGTGGATTCGTGTCCCGGATCCTCATCGACGGCTCCGCGGAGTCCGGGCCGCCACTGACCGCACTTGCCGGTCGCTGGTCGGTGGCCGACGGTCTGGCCCTGACGGCGATCGTGCTGTGACCCATGGCCCGCCAAGCCCGGGCGGTGTCAGTCCGGGCATTGTCATCGTGGACAAGCCGGCGGGGCTGACGAGTCACGACGTCGTGGCACGCTGCCGCCGGATATTCGGCACCCGCAAGGTGGGACACGCCGGAACGCTCGACCCGATGGCGACCGGCGTGCTTGTTATCGGACTGGAACGGGCGACGAAGATCCTCGGCCTGCTCACCGCGACTCCGAAATCGTATGCGGCCACCATCCGCCTGGGCCGATCGACCTCCACCGACGATGCCGAAGGTGAACTGCTGCAAGAGGTCTCAGCCGATCATGTTACCGACACCGCCATTGCCGACGCGGTCGCGGCGCTGCGCGGAGTCATCGAGCAGAGGCCCGCCGCGGTGAGCGCCATCAAGGTCGGCGGCAAGCGCGCCTACCAACTGGCCCGCGAAGGCCGCGACGTCGAACTCGCGGCGCGCGCCGTGCGCATCGACCGGTTCGACATCTCGGCCATCCGGCGCCACGACCAACTTGTGGACATCGACGTCGAGGTGGACTGCTCGTCGGGCACCTACATCCGGGCGCTGGCCCGCGATATCGGGGCCGCTCTGGGTGTCGGCGGGCATCTGATCGCGCTGCGGCGGACCCGCGTCGGCCGGTTCGGACTGGATGAGGCCCGCTCGCTGGACGAACTCGCCGAGCAGCCGCGGTGCAGCCACACCCTCGACGAGGCGTGCCTGCTGGCGTTCCCGCGCCGCGACATCACCACCGACGAAGCCGAGGCGGCCAGCCATGGCCGGGCGCTGACGCCGGCCGGCCTGGATGGCGTCTATGCCGCTACCGCTCCCGATGGGCAGGTGGTGGCGCTGTTGAAGGACGACGGCGCGCGGACCAGGTCGGTGGTCGTGGTACGGCCGGCCACCCTCTAGAGGCCGGCCGGCCTCACCGCCTAACAGGGCACGATCCAGATGGATTCCGCCGCAGGACTTCCCAGCTCGACGGTCTTCAGCTGGCGCTCGGCGGGCCCACCGATGGCCACCGAAACGGTGCCGGCGAAGTCCCGCCTGGCCAGCACCGTCAGGTGGGAATCCAGCGCGATTCCCACCGCGTCGAAGTAGCGCAGCATCTCCGGGTCAGCGTCGGATATCCGGGCCACCGAGCCTTGGTCGCCGTCGGCGCACGCCGAAAGCTGCTGCGCGGGTGGCGTCGGCACCTGCCCGTCCAGGTCGGGGATCGGATCACCGTGCGGATCGCGCTGCGGGTGGCCGAGCTTGGCGTCGATCCGCGCCATCATCAGGTCGGATACCGCGTGCTCGAGCACTTCGGCCTCGTCGTGCACCTCGTCCCAGCTGTAGCCCAACTCGCGAACCAGGAACGTCTCCAGCAGGCGGTGCCTGCGCACCACCGACACTGCGGCGCGGCGGCCCCGTGCGGTCAGGGTGACCGCGCCGTACTTCTCGTGGTCGACCAGGCCCTGGTCGGCGAGCTTGCGGATGGACTCCGATGCGGTGCTGGCCGACACCCCGATCTTCTCGGCGAGCATCTTGGTGCTGACCTTCTCCCGCGACCATTCCTGCGCGGTCCAGATGACCTTCAGGTAGTCCTGGGCGACCGTCGTCAGGTCGTGTACGTCATCGTCAGGACTCACCCCTCGAAGTTTAGGCAATCATCACCTGATCTGGGGATCTGGCGCGGCCGCCGGCCGGACCGCGCCGTAGGCTAGCGCTGTGCAGCGCTGGCGGGGGCAGGACGAGATCCCCACGGACTGGGGCCGATGTGTACTCACCATCGGCGTGTTCGACGGAGTGCACCGCGGACACGCCGAGCTGATCGCGCGTGCGGTCAAGACCGGCAGGTCCCGCGGCGTTCCGACAGTGCTGATGACCTTCGACCCGCATCCGATGGAGGTGGTGTTTCCCGGCAGCCATCCGGCGCAGCTGACGACGCTGACCCGCCGCGCCGAGCTTGCCGAGGAGTCCGGCGTCGACGTGTTTCTGGTGATGCCGTTCACGTCCGATTTCATGAAGCTGACCCCGGACCGCTACATCCACGAGCTGCTGGTGGAGCGTCTCCACGTCATCGAGGTCGTGGTGGGCGAGAACTTCACCTTCGGCAAGAAGGCATCGGGAAAGGTGGACCTGCTGCGCAGGGCGGGCGACCGGTTCGGCTTCGCCGTCGAGGCGATGTCCCTGGTGGCCGAGCATCACCAGACCGAGACGCTGACGTTCTCGTCGACCTACATCCGGTCCTGTGTCGACGCGGGCGACGTGGTGGCCGCCGCCGAGGCGCTGGGCCGGCCACACCGCGTGGAGGGGGTGGTGGTCCGCGGCGAAGGCCGCGGCAAGGTGCTGGGCTTCCCGACCGCAAATGTGGCACCGCCGATGTACTCGGCGATCCCGGCGGACGGCGTGTACGCGGCATGGTTCACCGTGCTGGGCCGCGGTCCGATGATGGGCACGGTGATCCCCGGGGAGCGCTACCAGGCGGCGGTGTCCGTCGGCACCAACCCGACCTTCTCGGGACGTACCCGCACCGTGGAAGCGTTCGTGCTCGACACCGCCGCCGACCTGTACGGTCAGCACGTCGCCGTGGACTTCATCGCTCGCATCCGGGGGCAGATGAAGTTCGACTCGGTCGGCGACCTCATCGCGGCCATGGACGCCGACACCGACAAGGCGCGCAAGATCCTGGCCGCCCAGACCGGGTGACCCCGCACGATTCGGCCTGCCGGTGCCGTCACTGCTAGACTTCCCGGCGATATGGCGCGTGCTGCGGTTCGCGGCGGCCGCACCTATGACACCTTTACTCGCGGACCAATTGATGGAGATATCTCGTGGCGCTGACAGCCGAGCAGAAGAAGGACATCCTGGGCCAGTACGGCCTGCATGAGACCGACACCGGGTCTCCCGAGGCGCAGGTGGCGATGCTGACCAAGCGGATCGCCGACCTGACCGAGCACCTCAAAGAGCACAGACACGACCACCATTCGCGGCGCGGGTTGCTGCTGCTGGTCGGGCGGCGTCGCCGACTGCTCAAGTATGTCGCGCAGGTCGATGTCGAGCGCTACCGCTCGCTCATCGACCGGCTGGGTCTGCGTCGCTGACGCGGCAGGCATGCGCGCCCTGACCGCCGCCGTGACCACGGCTGCCGCGATCATCGCGCTCGGGGGTATGACGGGTTGCTCTTCGGCGGCCAACGTCGGCGATATGCAGGTGGGGGACTGTCTGAAGGTGGGCGGCACCCCGGACCGGCCGGAGGCCACCAAGGTGGCGTGCGGCAGCCCGGAGTCCAACTTCAAGGTCGCGGCCAATGTGGCCAGCAGCGACCGGTGCCCCACCGACGTCGACTCGTACTACTCGATGCGCAGCGCCTTCAGCAGCTCGAGCAACACCGTCTGCATGGACGTCGACTGGGTGGTCGGCGGATGCATGAGTATCGACGCCGAAAACGACAAGGATCCGTTCCGTGTCGACTGCAACGACACCACGGTGCCCAACCGCCAGCGTGCGACCCAGATCCTGAAGGGTGTCGCCAGCGTCGACCAGTGCGCCAGCGGCCTGGGATACGCCTACGACGAGCGCCAGTTCACGGTGTGCGTCGAGGATGTCACCTGAACCGAAGCCGCCCGATGAGCGCTTGCGCGAAGGCCGAGGCGCTGGGCCGGCAGTGTAGAGTAAGGGCGTTCTGAGCCGTTTCGGCCCGAACAGGGGTGCGGTATACGCATATCCGCGTGTGCCGTTCCTGCGTGTCATGACAGGGGGCCCGCCTGATCGGGCGGTCTTCGGTAGTGGCTGCCGGGCTC
>CAZDYH010000031.1:9090-12623 GCA_964509355.1 uncultured Mycobacterium sp. | reverse complement strand
CCGTCGTCGCCTACCTCGACGACGAAACCATGCTGCTCTCGGCGACCACCGCCAGCAAGAGCCCCAAGGAGCACTTCGACTTCTTCCCCCTGACGATCGACGTCGAAGAGCGCATGTACGCCGCCGGGCGCATCCCGGGTTCGTTCTTCCGCCGCGAGGGACGCCCGTCCACCGACGCGATCCTGACCTGTCGGCTCATCGACCGTCCGCTGCGACCGACGTTCGTCTCCGGCCTGCGCAATGAGGTCCAGGTCGTGGTGACCATCCTGAGCCTGGACCCCGAAGACCTGTACGACGTGCTGGCCATGAACGCGGCGTCGGCGTCAACCCAGATTTCCGGCCTGCCGTTCGCGGGGCCCGTCGGTGCTGTGCGCATCGCGCTCATCGAGGGCACCTGGGTCGCGTTCCCGCGTAACGAGCAGCTCGAGCGCGCCGTGTTCGACATGGTCGTCGCCGGTCGCGTCCACGGGCCGGACCCCCACAAAGACGTCGCGATCATGATGGTCGAGGCGGAAGCCCCCGAAAACGTCATCGCGCTCGTCGACGCCGGCGCGCAGGCGCCGACGGAAAGCGTGGTGGCCGAGGGGCTCGAGGCCGCGAAGCCGTTCATCGCCGCGCTGTGCACCGCCCAGCAGGAGCTGGCCGACCGCACCGCCAAGCCCATCGGCGATTACCCCGTCTTCCCCGAGTACGGCGACGACGTGTACTACGCGGTGTCCTCGGTGGCCACCGAGGAGCTCTCCAAGGCGCTGACGATCGCCGGCAAGGCCGAGCGCAACGACCGCACCGACGAGATCAAGGTCGAGGTGGCCGAACGGCTCTCCGACACCTACGCCGGCCGGGAGAAGGAGATCGGCGCGGCGTTCCGCGGGCTGACCAAGAAGCTGGTGCGCCAGCGCATCCTGACCGATCAGTTCCGCATCGACGGGCGTGGCATCACCGACATCCGAGCGCTGTCGGCAGAGGTCGCCGTCATCCCCCGGGCACACGGCAGCGCGCTGTTCGAGCGCGGTGAGACCCAGATCCTCGGTGTCACCACACTGGACATGGTCAAGATGGCCCAGCAGATCGACGCGCTGGGGCCGGAAACGTCCAAGCGCTACATGCACCACTACAACTTCCCGCCGTTCTCCACCGGTGAGACCGGCCGGGTCGGCTCCCCCAAGCGGCGCGAGATCGGGCACGGCGCGCTTGCCGAGCGTGCACTGGTGCCGGTGTTGCCCAGCATCGAGGAGTTCCCGTACGCCATCCGTCAGGTGTCGGAGGCGCTGGGGTCGAACGGTTCGACGTCGATGGGGTCGGTGTGCGCAGCGACGCTCTCGCTCCTGAACGCCGGTGTGCCGTTGAAGGCGCCGGTGGCCGGCATCGCCATGGGCCTGGTGTCCGACGATATCGAGCTGGCCGACGGCGGCACCGAGCGCCGGTTCGTCGCCCTGACCGACATTCTGGGTGCTGAGGACGCGTTCGGCGATATGGACTTCAAGGTCGCCGGGACGAAGGACTTCGTCACCGCGCTGCAGCTGGACACCAAGCTCGACGGCCTCCCTTCGCAGGTGCTGGCCGGTGCGCTCGCGCAGGCCAAGGATGCCCGGATCACCATTCTGGAGGTCATGGCGGAGGCCATCGAGTCGCCCGACGAGATGAGCCCGTACGCGCCGCGTGTCACCGCCATCAAGGTGCCGGTGGACAAGATCGGCGAGGTCATCGGCCCCAAGGGCAAGATGATCAACTCGATCACCGAGGAGACCGGTGCGAGCATCTCCATCGAGGACGACGGCACCGTGTTCGTCGGTGCCACCGACAGCGCGTCGGCCCAGGCGGCGATCGACCGGATCAATGCCATCGCCAACCCGCAGCTGCCCAAGATCGGCGAGCGGTTCCTCGGCACAGTGGTCAAGACGACTGATTTCGGTGCATTCGTCTCGCTGCTGCCGGGCCGCGACGGCCTGGTGCACATCTCCAAGCTCGGCAGGGGCAAGCGTATCGCCAGGGTCGAGGATGTGGCGAAGGTCGGCGACAAACTGCGCGTGGAGATCGCCGACATCGACAACCGCGGCAAGATCTCGCTGGTCCTGGTGGCCGAAGACGACACGGCCGCTGAAGCCACAGCTCCTGCTGATTCGCTGGCCGCGCCCGTCGATGCCGCGACCGCCGGCAACTAGCCCCGGGGGACGGGCCCTACGGCGCGGCCGGCGCAGCGACGAGTTGTCTGCTGCGCTGCACCGCACCACGCTGCCCGGTGGCCTGCGCGTGGTCACCGAGTATGTGCCTTCGGTGCACTCGGCATCGGTCGGTGTCTGGGTCGGCGTCGGATCCCGCGACGAGGGTGCAACAGTGGCCGGGGCCGCGCACTTCCTGGAGCACCTGCTGTTCAAGTCCACCCCGACGCGAACGGCCGTGGAGATCGCGCAGGCGGTCGATGCCGTCGGCGGTGAGTTGAACGCCTTCACCGCCAAGGAGCACACCTGCTACTACGCGCACGTGCTCGACGCCGACCTGGAGCTGGCCGTCGACCTGGTGGCCGATGTGGTGCTGAACGGTCGTTGCGCCGCAGCTGATGTCGAACTGGAACGCGACGTGGTCCTCGAGGAGATCGCCATGCGTGACGACGATCCCGAGGATGCGCTGGGTGACCTGTTCCTTTCGGCGATGTTCGGCGAGCACCCGGTGGGGCGTCCGGTGATCGGCAGTGTCGAGTCGGTCTCGGCGATGACGCGTGGCCAGCTGCACTCATTCCACTCGCGGCGCTACACCCCCGAGCGGATGGTCGTCGCGGTCGCGGGCAATATCGACCACGACAGTGTGGTCGCGCTGGTGCGCGAGCACTTCGGCGCCCGGCTGGTCCGTGGTCTGCACCCGCAGCCGCCACGCAAGGGCAGCGGACGGGTGCCGGGCCGGCCCAGCCTGGCGGTGGTCAAACGGGACGCCGAGCAGACGCATGTGGCGTTGGGGGTGCGCTCGCCCGGGCGGCACTGGAAGCACCGCTGGGCGCTGTCGGTACTCAACAGCGCGCTTGGCGGCGGACTGAGTTCGCGGCTGTTCCAACAGGTTCGCGAGTCACGGGGCCTGGCCTACTCGGTCTACTCCACGGTCGACACGTTCGCCGACAGCGGTGCGCTGTCGGTGTACGCGGCCTGCCTGCCGGAGCGTTTCGCCGAGGTGCTGCGGGTGACCACCGAGGTGCTCGAAGTCGTGGCGCGCGACGGCATCACCGAGTCGGAGTGCCGAATTGCCAAGGGTTCGCTGCGCGGTGGCCTGGTGCTCGGACTCGAGGACTCCGGTTCGCGGATGAACCGTATCGGCCGCAGCGAGTTGAACTACGGCGAGCACCGCAGCATCGCCAAGACGCTCCAGCAGATCGACGAGGTCACCCTCGACGAGGTCAATGCCGTGGCACACCGACTACTGACCAAGCCCTTCGGCGCAGCTGTTCTCGGTCCACATCGCTCAAAACATTTTCTGCCACAACAGCTTCGGGCGATCACAAGCTAGGGGGACGGACGGATCCGGCATGTGCTGATCGTCGGCGTTGC
>CAZDYH010000031.1:0-8990 GCA_964509355.1 uncultured Mycobacterium sp. | reverse complement strand
CGAGGTGACGACGCTGGCGCTGCCCTGGCTGTCGGGCCAGGGCTGACGCCTCAGGCGAGCAGGCCCGCCGGATCGGTGAAGGGCAGTTCGAGGTCGGCGGCCACCTGCTGGGACAGCAGCGTGCCTTCGTGTGTCGACAGACCCTTGGCCAGCGCCGGATCCGCCTGGCATGCTGCCCGCCAACCCTTGTTGGCCAGCTTGAGGACATAGGGCATGGTGGCGTTGGTCAACGCGAAGGTCGACGTGCGCGGCACCGCACCGGGCATGTTCGCTACGCAGTAGAACACCGCGTCGTGCACCATGAAAGTCGGCTCATCGTGCGTGGTCGGCCGCGAGTCCTCGAAGCAGCCACCCTGATCGATGGCGATGTCCACCAGCACCGCGCCCGGCCTCATCTGGGAGACAAGCGAATTCGACACCAGCTTGGGCGCCTTCGCGCCGGGCACCAGGACGGCGCCGATCACCAGATCGGCGTCCTTGACCGCAGCCTCGAGCTCCAGCAGCGACGAGTGGCGGGTGTGGATACGGCCGCCGAACTCAGCGTCCAGTTCGCGCAGCTTGTTGATGTTCACGTCGAAAATCGTTACCTGGGCGCCCATTCCGCTGGCGACCCGCGCGCCGTTGTAGCCGGCGGTGCCGCCGCCGATCACCACGACGTCGGCCGGGCTCACCCCGGGCACGCCGCCCATCAGCTCACCGCGGCCGCCCTGGGTCCGCATCAGGTGGTATGCGCCGACCTGAGCGGACAGCCGGCCGGCGACCTCGCTCATCGGGGCGAGCAGCGGCAGCGCGCCGTCGGCGGTCTGGACCGTCTCGTAGGCGATCGACGTGGTGCCGGAAGCCAGCAGCGCGTCGGTGCACGGCCGTGAGGCGGCCAGGTGCAGGTAGGTGAACAGTGTCTGGCCGCGACGCATCCGCGAGTACTCGGCCTCGATCGGCTCCTTGACCTTGAGCAGCAGGTCGGCCTCGGCCCACACCTGCTCAGCGCTGTTGACCAGTTGGGCGCCCGCCGCCTTGAAGTCCGCGTCGGCGATGGCGGAACCCTTCCCCGCGCCGGACTGGATGATGACCTCATGGCCGCGGTGGGTCAGTTCGGAGACACCGGCCGGGGTGATGGCCACCCGAAACTCGTTGTTCTTGATCTCGGTCGGGACTCCGACTCGCATGATCGCTCCTTGGTGGAAGGTGTAATTCTGCCTAGAAGTGTGAAGAAGTTTCGGACATGTATCAATCAAGGTGATGATGATTCGATAGCGTGTGTCTGTGCCCGAAGAACCAACAGGCGCGCCGCCGCGTTCCACCCGCTTGCCGAAGGATGTTCGGCCGCCCGATCTTGATGACGTCGACCGACGGATCCTGATCACGCTGCACGCCGACGCGCGCATCTCCAACAGCGCGCTCGCCGAGCGCGTCGGCGTCGCCGCATCGACGTGCCACGTCCGCGTCCGCCGCCTGCAGGATCTCGGCGTGATCCGCGGCTTCTACACCGACATCGATCCCGCGGCGATCGGGTTGCCGCTGCAGGCGATGATCTCGGTCAGCCTGCAGTCCAACGCCCGTGGCAAGATCCGCAGCTTCATCCAGCAGATCAGTCGGAAGCCACAGGTGATGGATGTGTACTTTCTCGCCGGCGCCGACGACTTCATCCTGCATGTCGCGGCGCGCGACACCGACGACCTGCGGTCGTTCGTGGTCGAGAACCTCAATGCCGACGCCGATGTCGCCGGAACGCAGACGTCACTGATCTTCGAGCACCTGCGCGGAGCTGCGCCACTCTAGGAAATTCGCACCCGCACACTACTTCTCGGGTTTGGTCGGTGTCGACCCTGGTGGGCGGAAGGGGCGGCAGTAGGCTGCCAGCCATGCGAGTCGCGGTACTGGGCGCCAAGGGCAAGGTGGGTGCGACGATGGTCCAGGCGGTGCGGGCCGCTGACGACCTGACCCTGTCCGCCGAGGTCGACGCCGGCGACCCACTGAGCCTGCTCACCGACAACCAGACCGAGGTCGTCATCGACTTCACCCAGCCCGATGTGGTGATGGACAACCTGAGGTTTCTGATCGAGAACGACATCCACGCAGTCGTCGGGACCACCGGTTTCACCGACGAGCGCCTGGCGCAGGTCGAATCCTGGTTGTCCGCCCATCCCGGCGTGGCGGTGCTCATCGCCCCGAACTTCGCGATCGGCGCGGTCCTGTCCATGCATTTCGCCCAGCAGGCCGCGCCCTACTTCGAGTCGGTGGAGGTCATCGAACTGCATCATCCGCAGAAGGCCGATGCCCCGTCCGGCACCGCTACCCGCACGGCGAGGCTGATCGCCCAGGCCCGAAAGGACCTGCCGCCCAACCCGGATGCGACCAGCACCGGTCTGACGGGAGCGCGCGGCGCCGACGTCGACGGTATCCCGGTGCATTCGGTACGGCTGGCCGGGCTAGTCGCCCATCAGGAGGTGCTGTTCGGTACTCAGGGCGAGACGTTGACCATCCGGCACGACAGCCTGGACCGCACGTCATTCGTGCCCGGTGTGCTACTGGCGGTACGGCGGGTACGGGAGCGTCCCGGGCTGACGGTCGGGATAGAACCGCTGCTCGACCTGTGAAAGGCGCGCGGGTACTGCGTATCCAGCTGCTCATCGGGTTCATGTGCGTGGCCCTGCTGGTGTACTTCGTGCTGCTGGGCCGCGTCGCGATCGTGATGATCAGCTCCGGCCGGCCCGCGGCCGTCGGTCTGGGACTGGCGGTGCTGATCCTGCCCGTCATCGGGCTGTGGGCGATGATGGCTACCCTGCGCGCCGGGTTCGCCCACCAGAAACTCACCCGGCTCATCGCCGAAGACGGCATGCAGCTCGACGTCAGCGAATTGCCCAAGCGGCCGTCGGGCCGCGTTCAACGCGACGCGGCCGATGCGCTGTTCGACACCGTTCGTGCCGAGCTCGAGGATGACCCCGACAATTGGCGGCGCTGGTACCGGCTGGCCCGGGCCTACGACTATGCGGGGGACCGCAGCCGTGCGCGCGAAGCCATGAAGAAAGCCGTCCAGTTACAGGCCCGGCAATGACCAGAACCCTGCTGGTGGTTCACCACACGCCGTCGCCGGCCACTCGTGAGCTGCTCGAGGCCGTGCTCGCGGGCGCGCACGATCCGGAGGTCGAGGGCGTCGAGGTGGTGGTCCGACCGGCGCTGGCGGCGACACTGCCGGACATGCTCGATGCCGATGGCTACCTGTTCGGCACCACGGCCAACTTCGGCTATATGTCGGGGGCGCTCAAGCACTTCTTCGACACCGTCTACTACCCCAGTCTGGACCACGTCGCCGGCCGGCCCTACGGTCTGTGGGTGCACGGCAACAACGACACCGTCGGCGCCGCGGCCGCCGTCGACAAGCTCGCGACCGGGCTGGCGCTGGCAAAGGCCGCCGATGTGCTGGAGGTCACCGGTCCGATCGACGCCGCGGTGCGTGAGCGGGCCTACGAACTGGGCGGCACCCTGGCCGCGACGCTGATTCAGTGACGAAGGAGAAGTAGACATGCCTGGTATTGCCGAACTCGCACTGGGCGCGGCCCCGATCGCGGGCGGAGCGCTGCTCGGCATCGCCGCGGGCAACATCAAGGGCCCGGACTTCCGCGCCCTGATCAAACAGGATCTCGACATCCTCGACCGGCTACCCGAGGAGCAGACGAAGCTGCGAGCCGCGCTGCAACGCAGCATCGACGAGCGCATTGACGACCTGATCATCGCGACGGAGAAGAGCCGGGAGCTTCGCGAAGTAGCCGCGTCGTACAAGGGCGACTGGCGCGACATCGTGGTGTTCATCTGCGCGATCTTGTTCACCATCATCTGGTGGAACGTCAACCACAGCCGAAGTAACTGGCTACCGATGTTCATCATCATGATCGTGCTGATGGTCGTAGCGGGCATCTATGCCGGGCGGGGCGTGATCAGAGCGCTGAGGAGCCTTCGCAAGCACAGCCGCCGACACGATGCCTAGCTCCCACTCAGCCGGATAGCGTCGCGCCGAAGAACTCCGTCATCGCCGTCCAGTGCCGCTCGGCGGCGCCCGCGTCATACGGTGGGTTGTCGGGCACCGCGAACCCGTGCGCGGCCGGGTAGATCTCGATGGTGTGCACGACACCGGCTGTCGTCAGTGCCTTGTCCAGCAGTTCGGCCTGTTCGGGCGTGAAGGACGGGTCGTTCTCGGCGCCGGCCACGTACACCGCCGCGCGCATCTTGTCGGCCAGCAGATGAGGGCTGCCGGGATCGTCGGCTGCCAGCCCGCCACCATGGAACGACGCGGCGGCCGCGACGCGCTCCGGTTGGCGGCCCGCGACGATCAGTGACATGCGGCCACCCATGCAGTAGCCGCATGCGCCGAAGGTGTCACCGCTGACCTCCGGCCGTCCGGCCAGGTAGTCGAAGAACGCTCCCGCGTCGCTGGCCATCATCTCCGGCGTCAGGCTGCCGAGCATCGACATCAGCCGATTCCGCTCGTCGGGATCGCTGAACACCGTTGCCATCTCGAAGGGCGCCCACCGCCCGTCCCGGTAGTACACGTCGGGCAGCAGCACTGCGTACCCGTAACCGGCCAGCTTGGCCGCCATGTTCCGGAACGTCTGCCGGACGCCGCCGGCATCGGGATACATGATCACGGCAGGCCAGGGGCCACGGCCTTCCGGTGTGTGCAGCGTGACGGGACACGTGCCGTCAGGGGTGGTGACGGTGTCTGAGATGGTCGGCATGGCATCCGTTCTACCCGGTGCCGCTGGAAGTAAGCTGACCGGCGTGCCGATCGCCACGCCCTATGAGGATCTGCTGCGTCTGGTACTCGAGCGGGGCACACCCAAATCCGACCGCACCGGTACCGGTACCCGCAGCCTGTTCGGTCACCAGCTGCGCTACGACCTGGCGGCCGGATTCCCACTGATCACCACCAAGAAAGTGCATCTCAAGTCGGTGATCTACGAGCTGCTGTGGTTCCTGCGCGGCGACTCCAATGTCGGCTGGCTGCACGAGCACGGCGTCACCATCTGGGACGAATGGGCCAGCGCGACAGGCGATCTCGGTCCGGTGTACGGCGTGCAGTGGCGCTCGTGGCCGACGCCGTCGGGTGCGCACATCGACCAGATCAGCATCGCGCTGGAGCTGCTGCGGACCGATCCCGACTCGCGGCGCAACATCGTCTCGGCGTGGAACGTCGGCGAGATCCCCCAGATGGCCCTGCCGCCATGTCACGCGTTCTTCCAGTTCTACGTGGCCGACCGGAAACTGAGCTGTCAGCTCTACCAGCGCAGCGCGGACCTGTTTCTCGGTGTGCCGTTCAACATCGCCAGCTACGCGCTGCTGACCCACATGATGGCAGCACAGTCAGGGCTCGGCGTCGGGGAGTTCATCTGGACCGGCGGCGATTGCCACATCTACGACAACCATGTCGACCAGGTCACCGAGCAGCTCAGCCGCGAGCCCCGCGCTTACCCGGAACTTGTTCTCGCGCAGCGTGATTCGATCTTCGATTACAGCTACGACGATATCGAGATAAAGAACTACGATCCGCATCCGGCGATCAAAGCCCCCGTCGCAGTATGACGGTTGGCCTGATCTGGGCTCAGTCGGCTTCCGGTGTCATCGGCCGCGACGGCGGTATCCCCTGGCGGCTGCCCGAGGACCAGGCCCACTTCAAGGAACTCACCCTGGGCCACACGGTGGTGATGGGCCGACGGACCTGGGAGTCGCTACCGGCCAGCGTGCGTCCGCTGCCCGGCCGACGCAACGTCGTGCTGACCCGGGATGCCGGATACTCCGCTGCCGGGGCCGACGTCGTCGGCACCATCGATGCGGCCGTTGACGATAGCGAGACCTGGGTGATCGGCGGTGAGCAGATCTACCGGCTCGCCCTGCCGCTGGCCACCCGCTGCGAGGTCACTGAGATCGACATCGACCTGCGCCGCGAGGACGGCGACGCAGTGGCCCCGACCCTCGACGAGGCGTGGGTCGACACCACCGGTGAGTGGTTGACCAGCGGCTCCGGGCTGCGCTACCGATACCACAGCTACCTGCGGCCATGACGCGGCTGAGCCGGGCTCAGGCGCGCCGGGTCGCCGTCGCCGCGCAGGGATTCACCGGGCCCGAGCCGCGCGGCACGATCACCCGTGCCCACCTGCGCCGGCTGATGGCGCGGATCCAGGTTCTGCAGCTGGACTCGGTGTCGGTAGCGGTGCGGGCCCATTACGCGCCGGTGTTCAGCCGACTCGGCCCGTACGACCGTGACATGCTCGACCGCGCCGCGTGGAGTCACAGCGCCCGCTCGCCGCGGCTGCTGGTCGAGTACTGGGCACACGAGGCGGCGCTGATGGCCGTCGACGACTGGCCGCTGCTGCGCTGGCGGATGCGCCAGTACCGCAACGGGCGGTGGGGCACCCATGTGGTCGCCGAGAACCCGCAACTGGTCGACGACGTCGTGGCCGCTGTCGCCGAACTCGGCCCCAGCACCGCGGGCCAGATCGAAGCCCATCTGGCCGCCGAGCCGCGTGGCGCGAAGGGTCCATGGTGGGATCGCAGCGACACCAAATGGGTCGCCGAGGCCCTGTTCGCCGCCGGCGTGCTGACGACGGCCACCCGGGTCGGGTTCGCCCGCCACTACGACCTGACCGAGAACGTCCTGCCACCCGAGGTCATCGCACGCCACGTCGACGACGAGGACGCGGTGCGCGAGCTGACGCTGCGGGCGGCCACGGCGCTCGGTGTCGGCACCGAGGCTGATATCCGCGACTACTTCCGGCTGGCCGCGCAGCCGGTCAAGCCGGCCATCGCCGAGTTGGTGCAGGCCGGGGAACTGGAACGGGTGGACGTCGAGGGCTGGACGACGCCGGGATATCTGCGGGCCGGGCGGACGGTGCCCCGCGTCGACCGCGGGACGGCGCTGTTGTGCCCGTTCGATCCGCTGATCTTCTTCCGCCCCCGCGTCGAGCGACTGTTCGGCTTCCACTACCGCATCGAGATCTACACCCCGGCGCCCAAGCGCCGGTTCGGCTACTACGTGTGGCCGTTTCTGCTCGACGGCCAGCTGGTCGGCCGCGTCGACCTCAAGGCCGACCGGACCGGCCGGGAAGGACACAGCGCGTTGCACGTCGTCGGCGCGTTCGGCGAGCCTGGCCAGGCCCCGTCCCGGGTGGCGTCCGCCCTGGCCGCTGAGCTGTGCAGCATGGCGAGCTGGCTGGGCCTGGCCGAGGTCGCCGTGGGCGGACGGGGCGATTTGGCGGCGGAGTTAGGCGCGGCTCTCAGGGCACGGTGACCCGGTCCGGGGCCGACAGGCGGTTTGGCGTCAGTCGACCAACGGATTCCGCACGAAGATCGTCGAACCGAACCGGCTGAAATCTCGATCGGCCGACCACAATTCACGCACGCCATGTACCGCACACAGTGCGGCGATCCGCGCATCGTGCACCATCGGACCAGCCACCTTTCCCGATGTGAGCAGCGCCCTCAGCCGGTCCCAGTAGCCCGCCGGCTCACCGAGCACCGAGACCGACGGCGACTCAAGCCATGCGTCGATCTGCGCAATCGCCTGGGTTGGCGTGCTCGGCGGGTCGTAGATCTTCGGGTGTGTGCTGATCGCGAAGAACTCGTGAATGCACGGCCAAGGGATCGCCCATGCCGACCTTCCTTCGGCGAGCGCCTTGATGTTCTTGGCCGCGGCCTGGTGGAACGTGGCATCGCGCCGATGTGCGTACACCAGGACATTCGTATCGACGGCGATCATCTCCGGCTCTCGTAGACCGCGTCCCGGATCTGCTCCCACGACGCGCCGCGGAACGCGGGCCGCAGGCCCCGGCCTTCGACGCTCGCGTCGGTCAGGGTGAAGCCCACATCGCGACCGAATTCCTTGACCACGGCTCGCAATCCTGTCTCGATCAGCTGCCGCAGCGTGGTGCCCTCACGGCGAGCCAGTTCCTGAGCTTCCCGCAACAGTTCGTCGGGAAGGTTGACCGTGGTTTTCATATTGCTAACCATATCAATGTGGCTATACAGCCATACTCTGACGCCAGCGTCGTCCACGTTAGGGTGAGCCGTGGCCGAGACCGCGCCGCTGCGCGTGCAGTTGATCGCCAAGACCGAGTTCTTGGCCCCGGCCGACGTGCCGTGGAGCACCGACGCCGACGGTGGTCCGGCGCTCGTCGAGTTCGCCGGTCGTGCCTGCTACCAGAGCTGGTCCAAGCCCAATCCGCGGACCGCGACCAACGCCTCCTATCTCAGGCACATCATCGATGTCGGGCACTTCTCGGTGCTGGAGCATGCCTCCGTGTCGTTTTACCTCACCGGGGTGTCCCGCTCCTGCACGCATGAACTGATCCGGCATCGGCATTTCTCCTATTCGCAGCTTTCCCAACGGTTCGTGCCGGAGAACGACTCGGATGTCGTGGTGCCGCCCGGTATCCAGGGCGACCCCGAGCTCGAGCGCCTTTTCCTCGCAGCTGCCGATGCCAGCAGAGCCGCCTATATCGAGCTGCTGGCGAAGCTGGAAGCCAAGTTCGCCGATGCGCCCAACGCCGTGTTGCGGCGTAAGCAGGCCCGGCAGGCCGCGCGCGCGGTGTTGCCCAACGCCACCGAGACCCGGATCGTGGTGACCGGCAACTACCGGGCCTGGCGTCACTTCATCGCGATGCGGGCAAGCGAGCACGCCGACGTCGAGATCCGGCACCTGGCCATCGCGTGTCTGCGCCAACTCGTCGACGTCGCCCCGGCGGTGTTCGCCGATTTCAACATCGCGACGCTGGCGGACGGGACAGAGGTGGCGACGTCGCCGTTAGCCACCGAAGCCTGAGGCGGCCTTGCGTCGAGTGTGCGCTCAGGGCGGTGTCTGAGCGCGGAATCCCGCCGTGGGCGCACACTCAGAATGCAACTTGGGCACCAACCTCCGCCTCAGAGGTCGATCCACGAGCGGTTTGAGGCCGCCAGGTAACCTTGGGGCCGTGAGCACCAGCGGGTTCGATGCCAGCGCA
>CAZDYH010000030.1:21196-22574 GCA_964509355.1 uncultured Mycobacterium sp. | reverse complement strand
GCTACCGCCGCAGTCGCAACCGCAGCCGGTCGGCGGTATCCCGGACCACGACGAGTTGACTGGCAACCTGAACTGGCGCGGTGCCGCCACGGGCGTCGCGGGACGACACCGAGCCGTCGACCGTGAGCACGTCACGCACCTGTGCTGTGAGCTCGGGGCTGATGGCGGCCAGTTCGTCGTCGGTGAGGTCCTCCAGTCCGACACCACGCGCCTCGGCGGTGCGGACCGCCGCCCCGGCGGCCTCGTGGGCGACGCGGAACGGCACCCCGCGGCGTACCAGCCATTCGGCGATATCGGTGGCCAGCGTGTAGCCCGCCGGGGCCAGGGCCGCCATCCGGTCGACGTCGAATACCAGGGTGCTGACCAGCCCGGCCATCGCCGGGAGCAGCAGTTCCAGCTGGGCCACCGAGTCGAAGACCGGCTCCTTGTCTTCCTGCAGGTCGCGGTTGTAGGCCAGCGGCTGCGCCTTCAACGTCGCCAGCAGGCCGGTCAGGTTGCCGATCAATCGGCCGGACTTGCCGCGGGCCAGTTCGGCGATGTCGGGGTTCTTCTTCTGCGGCATGATCGAGCTGCCGGTCGACCACGAGTCGTGCAGGGTGACGTAGCCGAATTCCGTTGAGCTCCAAAGGATGATGTCCTCGGCCAGCCGCGACAGGTCGACGGATATCATCGCCAGCACGAAGGCCGCCTCGGCGGCGAAATCGCGGGCCGCGGTGGCGTCGATCGAATTGTCCGCTGCCGCAGCGAAACCCAACTCCCCGGCGATCCAGTCGGGGTCCAGTCCCAGTGACGAGCCGGCCAGCGCGCCGGATCCGTACGGCGACACCGCGGTGCGCTCGTCGAAGTCGGCGATCCGGTCGATATCGCGCAACAGCGGATGGGCGTGGGCCAATAGGTGGTGCGCCAGCAGGATGGGTTGCGCCGACTGCAGGTGCGTCTTGCCGGGCATGATGGCCGCGGGGTGGGCGGCAGCCTGGGCGGACAGCGCGCCGATGACGTCGAACACACCGGCGGCGACGCGCCGGACAGCGTCCCGTAGCCACATCCGAAACAGCGTGGCCACCTGATCGTTTCGTGAGCGGCCGGCCCGCAGCCGCCCGCCGAGATCGGCGCCGACCCGGTCGATCAGCCCGCGCTCCAGTGCGCCGTGCACGTCTTCGTCGGTGACGAGCGGCAGGAAGCTGCCGTCGTCGACGTCTGCGCCGAGGCTGTCCAGGCCGGCCAGCAGCCCGTCGCGCTGCTCCTCGGTGAGCAGCCCCGCCCGGAACAACACCCCCGCGTGCGCCTTGGACGCGGTGATGTCGTACGGCGCCAGCACCCAGTCGAAATGCGTGGACTTGCTCAGCGCGGCCAGCGCGGGCGCCGGCCCGTCGGCGAA
>CAZDYH010000030.1:19385-21096 GCA_964509355.1 uncultured Mycobacterium sp. | reverse complement strand
GAATCGTTACTCATGTCGCCAGGTCCCGGCGGGCTGCGATCTTCGAGGACAGGCCGTGCACATGCACGAAGCCCTTGGCGCTGGACTGATCGAAGCTGTCGCCCTCGTCGTAGGTCGCCAGGTTGAAGTCGTACAGCGACTCGGCGCTGCGCCGTCCGTTGACCGCGATGTGCCCGCCGTGCAACACCATCCGGATCTCACCGGATACGTGCTCCTGGGTCTTGGCGACGAATGTCTCCAGGGCGGTCTTCAGCGGCGAGTACCACAGGCCGTCGTACACCAGCTCGCCCCAACGCTGATCGGTCTGGCGCTTGAACCGGCCGAGTTCGCGCTCCAGCGTGATGTGTTCGAGTTCGGTGTGCGCGGTGATGAGCACCATCGCCCCCGGCGCCTCGTAGATCTCGCGGCTCTTGATACCCACCAGCCGGTCTTCGACGACGTCAAGACGCCCGACACCCTGGGCGCCGGCGCGGCTGTTGAGGTCGACGATGGCCTGCAGCACCGACACCGGTTTGCCGTCGATCGACACCGGCACACCGCGATTGAAGCCGATAATCACCTCATCGGGGGTGCTCCAGTTGAGCGTCGGGTCCTCGGTGTAGTCGTAGACGTCCTTCGTCGGCGCGTTCCACAGGTGTTCCAGGAAGCCGGTTTCCACCGCTCGGCCCCAGACGTTCTGGTCGATCGAGAACGGCGAGCGTTTGGTGACATTGATCGGGATGGCGTTCTCCTCGGCGAAGGCGATTGCCTTCTCCCGGGTCCAGGCGTAGTCCCGAACCGGCGCGAGCACTTCCAGATCCGGTGCCAGCGAGGCGAACCCGACTTCGAAGCGGACCTGGTCGTTGCCCTTACCCGTGCAGCCGTGCGCGACGATACCGCCGCCGTGCTCGCGGGCGGCCGCCACCAGATGCTTGACGATCAGCGGCCGGCTGATCGCCGACACCAGCGGATAGCGGTCCATATACAGACCGTTGGACTGGATGGTGGGCAGGCAGTATTCGTCGGCGAACTCGTCGCGCGCATCGATGACAACGGCCTCCACCGCACCGCAGTCCAGTGCCCGCTGGCGCACCAGCTCCATGTCTTCGCCGCCCTGCCCGAGGTCGATCGCCACCGCGACGACCTCGCGACCGGTCTCCTTGCCGATCCAGCTGATCGCCACCGAGGTGTCCAGACCGCCGGAGTACGCCAAGATGACGCGTTCGGACATCAACCAATCTCCTTTATTTCGTAACTGCTATGGAAGCTTGTCGAAGGCCAGCTTCTCGATGACGGCCGACAACTCGGCACCCGTCATCGGTTCGCGTGCCACCACCAAGATGGTGTCATCGCCGGCGATGGTGCCGACGACATACGGTAGTGCGGCGCGGTCGATACCGCTGGCCAGATAGTGCGCCGCACCCGGCGGGGTGCGCAGCACCGCGAGGTTGCCACTCGCATCACTGGATACCAGCAGCTCGCCCAGCAGCCGCGAAACCCGCTCGGTGCCACCGGATACGCCGCGCACCGGGCTGCCGTCCTCGGGCACGATATAGGCACCGACGCCGCCGTCGGCGCCGCGCAGCTTCACCGCGCCCAGCTCTTCCAGGTCGCGCGACAGCGTGGCCTGGGTGACCTCGATACCGTCGGCGGCCAGCATCGCGGCCAGTTCGCTTTGGCTGTGCACCGACCGGGACGACAGGATCACCACGATGCGGGCCTGCCGTCCGGC
>CAZDYH010000030.1:15073-19285 GCA_964509355.1 uncultured Mycobacterium sp. | reverse complement strand
CGACGCCTGCTGAGCCGTGTCGAGGATGCCGGGCAGCGCGTTGACGAAGCTGTCGATCTGCGGCTCGGTGATGACCAGCGGTGGCGCCAGCCGGATCACCTCCGGCGTGGCGGCGTTGACCAGGAAGCCGGCGTCGCGGGCGGCGGTCTCGACGGCCTTGCCGGCCGGCGCGGTCAGCACGATACCGCGCAGCAGCCCGCGGCCGCGGACGTGCTCGACGAGGGGATGCCCCAGCGATTCGACGCCATGGCTGAGCGCCTTGCCGAGCACGTCGGCGCGCCCGACCAGGTCTTCGTCGGCCAGCACCCGCAACACCGCCAGCGCCGCGGCCGTGCAGACCGGGTTACCGCCGAATGTGCTGCCGTGCAGGCCGGGGGTGAGCAGGTCCGCGGCAGCACCGACGGCCAGACAGGCTCCGATCGGCAGACCGCCGCCGAGGCCCTTGGCCAGCGTCACCATATCGGGGGTGATGCCGTCGTGCTGGTGGGCGAAGAACGCGCCGGTGCGGCCGACCCCGGTCTGCACCTCGTCGAGGACCAGCAGCGCGCCGTGCCGGGCGGTGAGTTCGCGGGCCGCGACCAGGTAACCGGCCGGCGGGACGACGACACCGCCCTCCCCCATGATCGGCTCCAGGAACACCGCAGCGGTGTCATCGTCGACGGCTGCGGCCAGGGCCTCGGTGTCGCCGTACGGAACGTGCGTGACGTCGCCGGGCAGCGGCTCGAACGGCGCCTGCTTGGCCGGCTGGCCGGTCAGCGCCAGTGAGCCCATCGTGCGGCCGTGGAAAGCACCTTGTGCCGCAACGAGTTTCGTTCGTCCGGTTAGCCGGGTGATCTTGAACGCGACCTCGTTGGCCTCGGTGCCCGAGTTGCAGAAGAACACCCGCACCTGTGCGTCGGCGCCCAGCTGGTTGACCAGCGCCTCGGCCAGCGCGATACCGGGTTCGGTGGCGTACAGGTTGGAGGTGTGGCCCAGGGTGGACAGCTGATGAGTGACGGCCTCGATGATCGCGGGGTGGCGATGCCCGAGGATGTTGACCGCGATGCCGCCGAGCAGGTCCAGGTAGGACTTGCCGTCGACGTCGGTGACGACCGCACCGTCGCCGCTGGCCAGGGCGACCGGTGGGGTGCCGTAGTTGTTCATCATCACTGCCGACCAGCGCTGTTGGATGGTCTCAGTTCGGGTCACGCGCCCACCACCTTGGTGCCGGTGCCTTCGTCGGTGAACAGCTCGACCAGGACACAGTGTTCGACGCGCCCGTCGATGACGTGTGCGCTGGGCACCCCGCCGGCGACGGCGCGCAGGCAGGCCTCGACCTTGGGGACCATGCCCGCCTCCAGCGTCGGCAGCAGCCCAGTCAGCGTCGCGGTGTCGATCTCGCTCACCAGCGAATCGCGGTCCGGCCAGCGGGTGTAGAGGCCTTCGACGTCGGTGAGCATGAGCAGCTTCTCGGCGCCGAGCGCTTCGGCCAGCGCGGCCGCGGCGGTGTCGGCGTTGATGTTGTGCACCACACCGTCGCTGTCCGGCGCGATGGTGGAGACCACCGGGATACGCCCGGCGGCAATGAGATCGAGCACGGCGGCGGTGTTGACCTGGTCGACGTCGCCGACCAGGCCGATATCGGTGGCCACCCCGTCGACGGTGACGCTGCGCCGCACGGCGGTGAACAGCTGGGCGTCCTCACCGGTGATGCCGACCGCGTACGGGCCGTGCGCGTTGATGAGGTTGACCAGCTCACGGCCGACCTGCCCGAACAGCACCATCCGGGCAACATCGAGCACCTCGGGTGTGGTGACCCGGAAACCGCCCTTGAAGTCGCCTGCGATACCGAGGCGTTTGAGCATCGCGCTGATCTGCGGTCCGCCGCCGTGCACCACGACGGGATGGATCCCGCAGTTGCGCAGGAACACCATGTCCGCGGCGAAGGCGCTCTTGAGCACGTCGTCGGTCATCGCGTTGCCGCCGTACTTGACCACGACGATCTTGTCGTGCAGCTGTTTGAGCCAGGGCAGGGCTTCGGCCAGCACCTTGGCCTTGACGTCCCGCCCGGTGGTACTGGTGGCCGTCATGAGCTGTAGGCCGAGTTCTCTTCGACGTAGCCATAGGACAGGTCGGTGGTCCGGACGGCGGCCTGCGCACTGCCGACGCCGAGGTCGACGGTGACGTCGATATCGGTGTCCGACAGGTCCACATCACGGGCGCCGGGCGCGCCCGCGCCGTCGACACACACCGGAGAGCCGTTGAACGACACTGTGATCCGGTTCGGGTCGAGTGTCACCGGTGCCATGCCGACGGCGGCAAGTACCCGCCCCCAGTTGGGGTCGGACCCGAACAGCGCAGTCTTGACCAGGCTGTCGCGGGCAATCGCACGAGCCGCCGCGACCGCCTCCTGCTCGGTGGCCGCGCCGGTGACCGTCACGGTGACGCGTTTGGTGGCGCCTTCGGCATCGGCCTGCAGCTGTGCGCACAGGTCGGCGCAGACCCGCAGCACGGCGTCGTCGAGATCGGCCTGGCTGGGCGCGATTTCGCTCGCGCCGGAGGTCAGCAGCAGCACGGTGTCGTTGGTGGAGCAGCTGCCGTCCACGTCGAGGCGGTCGAAGGTCCGCGCGGTGGCGTTGCGCAGCGCCTGCCCGAGCGCGGTGGCGTCGGCGACGGCGTCGGTGGTGATGACACACAGCATGGTGGCCAGCGACGGCGCCAACATGCCGGCACCCTTGGCCATTCCGCCGACCGTCCAGTTGCCGGGGTGGTGCAGCGCGACCTGCTTGGGCACGGTGTCGGTGGTCATGATGGCCTGCGCGGCTTCGGCGCCGCCGGTCAGCCCGCCGGCCATCTCGTGCACGATGTCACGCACCCCGGCCAGCACCCTGTCCATCGGCAGCCGGTCACCGATCAGCCCGGTCGAGCAGACCGCGACCTCGATGGCCCCGGTCTCGGTACCCCAGTCGGACAGGGTGGCGGCGAGCGTCTCGGCGGTGGTGTGGGTGTCCTGGAAGCCGCCGGGGCCGGTGCAGGCGTTGGCGCCGCCGGAGTTGAGGATCACCGCGCGCAGCCGGCCGGTGGTCAGCGCCTGCTGGGTCCACAGCACCGGCGCCGCCTTGACCTGGTTGCGGGTGAACACTCCGGCGGCGGCATGGTCGGGTCCCTCGTTGAAGACCAGCGCCAGATCCAGTCCGCCCGACGCCTTGATGCCGGCGGCGATACCGGTGGCCCGGAATCCAGCCGGCGCGGTGACGCCCTGGGTGCGCAGCATCCGGCCCGGCGGCTGCGTCGTCAGATCTGTCACGGCGCCACCCCCACTACCGACAGGCCCTCGGTCTCCGGCCAGCCCAGCGCGAGGTTCATCGACTGCACGGCCGCCCCGGCGGTGCCCTTGACCAGGTTGTCGATGGCGCAGACCGCGACCAGCACTCCGGCGTCCTCATCGACCGCGACAGCCAATTGAGCGGCGTTGCTGCCGAGCACGGCGCCGGTGCGCGGCAGCTGGCCCTCGGGCAGCAGGTAGACGAATGGCTCTGCGTCGTAGGCCTTTTCGTAGGCGGCCCGCAGCTCGGACAGTGGCGCCCGGGTGCGCGCCGTGCACGTCGCCAGGATGCCGCGTGAGGTCGGGATGAGCACCGGGGTGAACGAGACCGTTACCGCCCGGTCGGTCACGGCCCGAAGCCCCTGCACGATCTCGGGCGTATGGCGGTGCGCACCGGCGATGTTGTACGCCCGCGCCGACCCGATGACCTCCGAGCCGAGCAGCTCGACCTTCGCGGCCCGGCCGGCGCCGGAGGTGCCGCTGACGGCGACGACCGTCACGGCGGGGTCGACGAGGTCCGCGGCCACCGCGGGCACCAGTGCCAGCAGTGCCGCGGTCGGATAGCAGCCCGGTACCGCGATCCGGGTGGCGCCGAGCAGCCGCTCCCGGCCGCCGGGCAGCTCCGGCAGCCCATAGGGCCAGCTGCCGGCGTGCGGGGAGCCGTAGCAGCGTTCCCAGGCGGCGGCGTCGGTCAGCCGGAAATCGGCCCCGCAGTCGACGATCAGCGTGTCCGGGGCGAGCTGTTCTGCCAGCGCCGCCGAATGCCCGTGCGGTAGCGCGAGGAAGACCACGTCATGACCGGCCAGGACGCCGAGCTCGGTCGGCTCGACCACGCGCTGGGCCAGCGGAAGCAGGTGTGGGTGGTGTTCACCGAGCCCGGTGCCGGCACTGGCGGCCGCCGTCAGCGC
>CAZDYH010000030.1:13012-14973 GCA_964509355.1 uncultured Mycobacterium sp. | reverse complement strand
TCGCGCGCTGCGCTGGCTTCGTCCTCGGTCAACGTGCGGTCGGGTGCGCGGAACCGCAGGGCCAGCGTCAGCGACTTGTGGTTCTCGCCGATCTGGGGGCCGGTATAGATGTCGAACAGCCGGATGTCCTCCAGCAGCTCACCGGCACCGTCGCGGACGGCATCCACCACCGACTGCGCGGCGACGCCCGCTTCGACCACCAGGCTGACGTCCTGGAACACCGCCGGGAACGGCGACACCGTGGGCGCGGGCAGGGTCTCGACGATCGGTAGGGCGTCCAGGTCCAGTTCGACCGCGCAGGTGCCCTTCGGCAGCCCGGCCCGCTCGATGACCGCGGGGTGCAGTTCGCCGGCATGGCCGATGACGACCCCGGTTCGGCTGTCGCCGACCAGGACCTCGGCGCACCGCCCCGGATGCCACGGCGGGTACTGGGCGGCTCGCAGGCTCACCTCGACGCCACCGGCGCGTGCGACGATGCGCACCGCCTCGAAGGCGTCGGCCGCCTCGACCGCACGGCCGGCGCCCCACGGCCCGCGCGGCTCCCGCAGCCCGGTGAGCACGGTGGCCACGTGCTGCGGCTGGCGTGGCAGCGACGCGTCGAGTGCTGCGATCTCGTCGTCGGTCGGCCGTCGGTGTACAGGGATGAGCTCGACGGCACGCGTCTGGTCGGTGGGCTGGACCACCTGTGCGATCGCGAACAGTGCGACGTCGACAATGCCGCGGGATATGTTGCGCACCAACGCTTCCAACAGTCCCGGCAGCAGGGTGGTGGCCAGCTGCGGACGATCGGCCTCCAACGGGTTGAGCACATGCGAGGTGGTCCGCCGCGGGTCGTCGGGCGGCAGGCCCCAGGTGTCGAACACCCCGGCCGGCAGGAACGGTGTCGGCAGCACCTCGACGTAGCCGCTGAGCGCCAGCGACTTGCCGATTGCGCGGCGGCGTTTCTGGCCCGGGGTCAGCCCCCGTCCGGCCGGGGCCGACGGCAGCACCGACGGGATGCCTTCCAGGCCTTCCAGCCGCAGCACCTCCTCCACCAGGTCGGCGGGTTGCAGCAGGTCGGGGCGCCAACTGGGCGGCGTCACCACCAGCGCGGCGCCGTCGGCAGCGACCCGGGCGCCGATCTGGGTCAACCGGGTCACCGTGGTGCCGTCGGGATACTCCACACCGGCGGTGCGGTCGGGCAGGTCAACGGTCATCCGGACCGGCGGCGGCGCCCAGTCGTCACGCGGCGGATCGCCCCGCCAGTCGGTCAGGGTCGGCTCGACCACTCCCCCGGCGATCTCGGCGAGCAGGGCTGCGCAGCGGTCGATGGCAGCCACCGAAATGGCCGGGTCGACCCCGCGTTCGTAGCGGCGGGCGGCCTCGCTGGGCAGACGCAACCGGCGCTGGGTGCGCGATACCGCGGCGGGATCCCACACTGCGGCCTCGAGAAGGACGTCGGTGGAGTCGTCGCGCATCTCGGTGGTGCCCGACCCCATGACACCGCCGATCGCGGCCGTGGCGACATCGTCGACGATCAGCACGTCGGCCGGGTCGAGCCGGCGCTCGATGTCGTCGAGGGTGACGACGGTCTCGCCGGGCCGGGCGAACCGCACCGCGAAGGGCCCGGTGATCCGGCTGCGGTCGTGGGCGTGCATCGGGTGGCCCAGCTCGAGCATCACGTAATTGGTGACGTCGACGGCCGGCGAGATAGCCCGGATACCGCACAGCATCAGCCGCCGCTGCAGCCACCACGGCGACACCGCGGCGGGGTCGATGCCGACGACGGGGCGCAGCGCGAACCGGCTCACCCCGGTCCCGGACTGGACCGTCAGCGGCCACGCCTGCCCCTCGACGGGCAACGGCGTGATATCGGCCGGGTCGACGAAGTCCAGGTCGTAAGCGCAGGCGATCTCGCGGGCCAGGCCGCGCACCGACATGCAGTAGCCGCGGTCCGGGGTGATGGCCAGATGGAAGACGAC
>CAZDYH010000030.1:10780-12912 GCA_964509355.1 uncultured Mycobacterium sp. | reverse complement strand
CCGCAGACGATATCGCGCGGCTCCGCTTCGCCGACGTCGACGCGGCAGGCCCGGATCGGCTTCTTGAACTCGGTGAGATCTTCGATGTCGGTCACCCGGCCGACGGTCAGCGGCCCACTGACCGGGCCGAGCGCGATCACGTCCTCGACTTCGTGGCCGACCCGGATCAGCGCCTGTGCCAGCTCGTCGGGCGCCGCCTCCCAACCCGGAGCACCCGCTGTCACGACCGAGCGCAGCCAGCTGTACGGAACGCGCATCAGGCCCCGACCCCGAACGGCAGCGAGAACCGGATATCGCCCTCGACCATGTCGCGCATATCGGGGATGCCGTTGCGGAACTGCAGCGTGCGCTCCAGACCCATCCCGAACGCGAACCCGGAGTAGACCTGCGGGTCAATTCCGGCGGCCCGCAGCACGTTCGGGTTGACCATGCCGCAGCCACCCCACTCCACCCAGCCGGCGCCGCCCTTCTTGTTGGCGAACCACACATCGACCTCTGCCGACGGCTCGGTGAACGGGAAGAAGTGCGGACGCATCCGGGTGCGGCCCTGCGGCCCGAACTCCGAGCGCGCGAATGCGTCGAGCGTTCCGCGCAGATGCGCCATGGTCAGGCCGCGATCCACCGCAAGGCCCTCGACCTGATGGAAGACCGGGGTGTGGGTGGCGTCCAGTTCATCGGTGCGGAACGTGCGCCCGATCGAGACGATGTACACCGGCAACTCGCGCTCCAGCAGCGTGCGCACCTGCACCGGCGAGGTGTGCGTCCGCAGCAGCTGACGGGAGCCCTCGGGCGCCACGTGGAAGGTGTCCTGCATGCTGCGCGCCGGATGATCGGGCAGGAAGTTCAGGGCATCGAAGTTGAACTGCTCGGTCTCGACCTCAGGCCCCTCGGCCAGCTCCCACCCCATCGCGACGAAGGTGTCGGCGATGTGCTCGGCCAGGATCGTGATGGGGTGCCGGGCGCCGGTGGGCTGGCGGGTCGAGGGCAGCGTGACGTCGATGCTCTCGGCGACCAGCACGGCGGCGTCCCGCTCGGCGCGCAGCCCCGCCAGGCGGTCGTCGTAGCTGCGTTGGGCCGCGCCGCGCGCCAGGTTGACCCGTCGCCCGGCGTCCGCGCGGTCCGCCTTCGGCAAGGTCGCCAGGGCCTGGCGTGCCAGCGCCAGCGGGGACCGGTCACCCAGGTGCTCGGTCTTGGCGCGGGCCAGCGCGTCGAGGTCGCCGGCGAGCCCGAAGGCATGACCGGCTGCGCTGACCGCTTTCGCCAGCGTTTCCTCAGACAGATCGATGGGCTGATCAGCCACGCGGCGGCGTTCTCCTGGTGTGTGCCGGAACGAGCTGCGGCACGGGTGTGACGCAAGTGCCGATCATAGGTGATGCCGCGCGGCGATCCCGCCGACGATTATGATGCTTCCAACGTTGGCCTTTGGGGGTTCCTGCATGTCCGAGCCCGGGACGCGGTCGCTGTCGGACCTGCCGGTCGGAGCCACCGCGACGGTTGCCGCCATCTCGGACGAGGCCGACCCGCATATTGCCCGGCGGCTTGCCGATCTCGGGCTGACCGTCGGGACGGAAGTGACCGTGGTGCGCAGGGCTCCGCTGCACGATCCGGTCATCTATCGCTTCCGCGATACCGCCCTGTGCCTGCGAGACGCGCAGGCCCGGTACGTCACGGTCGCGGTGCGGTGAGCACCACCTCGCACTGTTTCCCGGACGGGACCCCGCCGGACCGGGCCCGCCGTGGGCAGGGTGCCGGGACCCGCCGGGTCGACGTCGCTCTGGTGGGCGGGCCGAACGCGGGCAAGTCCACCCTGTTCAACGCACTGACCGGGCTGCATACCAAGACCGGCAACTATCCCGGTGTCACCGTCGGGCGATCGGTGGGTACGTGCACCGCGGGCGACGAAGCCTTCGCCATGGAGGATCTGCCCGGCACCTACAGTCTCGAGCCGATCAGTGTCGACGAGAAGATCGTCACCGACCTGTTGTCCGGCGACCTCGCCGGCGTCGACGCACCGGACGCCATCGTCGTGGTCGCGGACTCGACCACATTGCGGCGCTCCCTGATCCTGCTTGCCGACGTGCTCGCGCTCGGCCTGCCGACCGCGCTGTGCCTGACCATGCACGACGAGTTGA
>CAZDYH010000030.1:6147-10680 GCA_964509355.1 uncultured Mycobacterium sp. | reverse complement strand
TCGGCACCGTCATCTTCCTGGCGGTGATGTTCGCGTTCTTCCAGATCATCTTCGCCGTCGCGGCACCCGTGCAGGGCGCCATCGAAGACGGCTTCGGCTCGTTGAGCGACTTCGTGCGGCAAAATTTCGGCGATTCCGCGCTGACCCACTTCGTCGCCGAAGCGCTCATCGGTGGCGTCGGCGGCGTGCTGGTGTTCGTGCCCCAGATCGCGTTGCTGTTCATCCTGATCGCAATGCTCGAACAGGTCGGCTACCTTTCGCGGGCCGCCTTCTTGATGGATCGGGTGATGTCGCTGGCCGGGCTGGAGGGCCGCGCGTTCGTCGCGATGCTGTCGTCGTTCGCCTGCGCAATCCCCGGGATCATGGCGACTCGCACGCTGCCGTCCGCCAAGGAGCGGCTGGCGACCATGCTGGCGTTACCGCTGGTGACGTGCTCGGCCCGACTTCCCGTATACACGCTGCTGATCGGTCTGCTGGTCTCCCGCGACTCACGATTCTGGATCTTCGGCGCCCAGGGCGCGGCGATGTTCGCGCTCTATCTGCTCGGTGCGATCTCGATGATGATTTCAGCGCGGGTGGTGACCGCGATCACTGGCAGACGGGGACTGCTGTTGCCGTTTTCGATGGAGATGCCGCCCTACCGCATTCCGGCTGTTCGTTCGATGTTGCTGGCGGTGTGGATGCCGGTCAAGGGCTTCCTGCGCAAGGTCGGCACGATCATCCTGTTCGCGACGGTCGTCCTGTGGGCCTTGCTGAACCTGCCGATACAGTCGGGCGCCTCGATGCGGGCCGCGGGCGTGAACACCGACGATGCTGCCGCGGTAGCGGCGTACACCATGAGCCACAGCGTCGCCGCGGGCATCGGCCACGCCGTCGAGCCCGTCTTCGCCCCGCTGGGCTTCGATTGGCGCACCAACGTCGCGGTGATCTCCTCGCTGGCCGCCCGCGAGACCTTCGTCGCGACGCTCGGGCAGATGACCGCGGGCACCGATCCCGGCAGTCCGGCCGACGCGTTGAAGAAGACGGCCTTCGACGGCGGGCCCAGGGCCGGCCAACCCGTTTTCACTACCCCGACCCTCGTCGCGCTGCTGGTGTTCTTCGTCTACGCGCTGCAATGCATGGCGACCATCGCCGCGCTGCGTCGGGAAACCGGCACCTGGCGATGGCCGACGGCGATCTGGTCGGTCTACCTCGTGGTGGCCTGGGTCATGGCGTTCGCTGCACACTCCATCGCGGTGGCGCTCGGCGGGTGAATGCGATGTCGGCCGGTGAGACCGCAGACAGCCTGGTGCCGATGCATCCGCAGGCCGGGCTGCGGCCCGACGAGGTGCGCTGGATCGTCCCGCCCGAGGCGCTGAGCGTCCGGGGGGTCGTGGTATCGGCGCCGCCGGATCTGGCCGCGCTGCTGTCCGACGGCACCCTCACCGAGATACGCGCCGGGCATGGGTCGATCACCACCCGCGCCGCGTCCGCGAAGGACTGGCAGCGAATCGGCGCGTCGGTGCGCTCTGCCCTGAGTAGCGCACTGTCGGACCCCGGCGCCTGGCGCACCACTGACGCCGGCTCGGACGGTTCGGACGTCGACGGGCGAATCGCCGCCGCGGCGACCGATCTGATCGACGGTGATATCGGCGCCTATGCGCGCTCCCACGGCGGTGACATCGTCTTGGTCGACGTGCAGGACGGGGTCGCGTCGGTGCGGGTACGCGGTGCGTGCCGGGGTTGCCCGGCAGCCGAGATCTCGCTGCGGACGCGCCTGGAGACACTGCTGCGTCAAGCGTGCCCGGAGCTCGTCGCACTGCGAACGGTGTCGTAACCGGCACGGCCACGCGTTCGCGACTCACCGCGGCGCGCTACCCTCGCGCCGCGGTACAAGAACGAGCCAAAGGATCACGCAATGATCAGACCCCTCATCGTCGCGGGTATCTGGCTGACAGCGGCGGCGGCCCTGCTGCTGGCGCTGGTGGTCAGCGTGTGGTGGTTACTCCCGGCGGTCGTGCTGGGACTCCTCGCCGCACTGGGGACCTGGGACCTGATCCAGCCGTGGCACAGCATCCTGCGGTCGTTTCCGATCCTCGGGCACGTCCGTTTCCTGATGGAGATGCTCCGGCCGGAGGTCCGGCAGTACTTCATCGAGTCCAACACCGAAGCGACACCGTTCGACCGCGAGACCCGCGACATGGTGTACGAGCGGGCCAAGGGCACCAAGGGCGACGAGCCGTTCGGCACCGAACGCGACGTCAATGCCATCGGCTACGAGTTCTTGCGGCACTCCATCCGGGCCCGGTTCGCCGACGACCTCGATCCGCGGGTCCGGCTCGGCGGCCCGGACTGCACCCAGCCCTATGACATTGCGCTGCTGAACGTTTCGGCGATGAGTTTCGGCGCGCTGTCCGCCAACGCCATCGAGGCGCTCAACGGCGGGGCCGCCCGCGGCGGGTTCGCCCACGACACCGGGGAAGGCGGCATCAGCAAGTATCACCTCGAGCGCGGCGGCGACCTGATCTGGGAGATCGGCTCGGGTTATTTCGGCTGCCGCGACGCCGGCGGCGGATTCGCCGCCGACACGTTCGCCGAGAAGGCCCGAACGCCGTCGGTCAAGGCCATCTCGATCAAGCTGTCGCAGGGCGCAAAGCCCGGGCTGGGCGGATTGTTGCCAGGTTCCAAGGTCACCGCCGAGATCGCCGCCGCACGCGGCGTGCCGCAGGGAAAAACGGTGGTGTCTCCCCCGGCGCACAGCGCCTTCAGCACGCCGATCGAATTCATGCATTTCATCGCTACCCTGCGCCGGCTGTCCGGCGGAAAGCCGGTCGGGTTCAAGCTGTGCGTCGGCGCCCGAACCGAGTTCCTGTCGATATGCAAGGCGATGCTGGCCACCGGCATAACCCCGGACTTCGTGATCGTCGACGGCTCCGAAGGCGGAACCGGCGCGGCGCCACAGGAATTCGAGGACCACATCGGGATGCCGCTCACTGAGGGTCTGATGCTGGTGCACAACTGCCTGGTCGGCGTCGGACTGCGGGACCGTATCCGCATCGGAGCCTCCGGCAAGGTCGCCAGCGGCGTGGACATTGTCAGCAGGATCTGCCAGGGCGCCGACTTCACCCTGGCGGCGCGAACGATGATGTTCGCCGTCGGCTGCATCCAGGCGCTCAAGTGCAACACCAACCACTGTCCAACCGGCGTGGCCACCCAGAACCCGGCGCTGGCCCGGTCGCTGCACGTTCCCGACAAGATCACCCGGGTCTACAACTTCCAGCGGGCCACGGTGGCCAGCGCCGCGCAGATCGTGGCCTCGATGGGTCTGGACGGCTTCGACCAGTTGTCGCCCGCGATGCTGAACCGACGTGTCGGTGGCCGGCGCACCCGGACCTACGCCGAGATCTGCAACTGGCTGATGCCCGGCGAACTGCTCGAGGACCCGCAGCCGGAGTCCTGGCGCACCGACTGGATCGAAGCCTGCGCGGAGGAGTTCCGGTAGTCGGCTCAGCGGCAGTGCAACGGCCACGCAGGTCAGGATTCGCCGCGTAACCCGCGGTGACCCGGAACACCGTCGGTTACCACTATGCCCCAGGCGGCGGGTGGTCCTCGGCGTCGTCCTCGCCCGGCAACTCCCTGCGAGTTTTCAACCGGTACATGGCGAAATCAGCGGGTACGCCGCTGGGACGGCTGGAAAAGACCGGTCTGCGTAGTCGCTTGGCAGTGACTCCCAGCGCCTCGAGTTCAGCCTCGGAGATCTGGTCGAGCGTTGTCTGCGACACGACCAAACCGCCCTTGGTGGCGCGTTCCATCACCCTCGCGGCGATGTTCACGTCGACCCCGAGCCAGTCCGCGCCGATGTGCTGCGGCCGTCCGGTGTGCACACCCGCTCGCATCCGGGGTGTATACCCGTCCACTTCAACCGATCTCACCGCTTCACGGGCCGCCATCACGGCGCGCACCGCGGCCACGGGGTCGGCGAAAACCGCCATGATCCCGTCACCCATCCGTTTGACGATGTGCCCGCCCGCGTCGAGAAGCGGTGGCTCGACGGCCTGCGCGACCCGACGCAGCAGCGTCAGGGTGGCGTCGTCGCCGGCCTGCAGGGCCCACGTCGAGAAGCCGACCAGATCGGTGAAGACCAGGGTGACCTCGCGACTGACGGGGCGGCCGGACACCCGCTCGGTCAGCGCCTGCCACACCTGCAGCGCGCCCAGGCTGATCTCGCGCGAGGCAGCGTTCTGCTCCAACAGTCGGTCGGCGGCGCGGGCCGCCGCGGGCGGTCCGCCCTCACCGGTGATCGACAGCGGATCACCGAAATCGGGGTCGCCCGGCAGCGCGCGCCGTGCCCGCCGGATCAGCGCGACGATCCCCGGGCTGCGGTTGATGTCGCGCAGCCACGCCGCGGCGCTGTACACCGACATTGGCGAACTCCGCGATGCCGGTGTTCGATCCGGCCTGCCGTCGATCTCTTCGAGCCCGCCGGACCCCTGATCGAACGGCTCGAGTTCCATTGGTTTCAGGATAGGTGGTAACTCCGGGGAACGGGCAACG
>CAZDYH010000030.1:0-6047 GCA_964509355.1 uncultured Mycobacterium sp. | reverse complement strand
CCTCTCAGCGGTTCGCCCGCGCGCTCTGATACAGGCAGATCGCCGCGGCGGCAGCCACATTCAGGCTCTCCGCGCCACCGGCCATCGGTATGCGCACACGGTGATCGGCCTCAGCGGCGACTTCGGTTGACAGCCCGTGAGATTCGGGACCGAACAACCATGCCGTCGGCGCGGCCAGCAGTGGTTCGGCTTCGTCGAGGTCCAGTTCACCGTCCACCGTGGTGGCCAGTACCTGCAGCCCGGCGTCCCGCACGGCGGCTAAGGTGGCCGGCCCGTCGGGCGCGACGACCACCGGGATCGCGAAGATGCTGCCCGCCGAGGCACGCAGGCACTTGCCGTTGTACGGGTCGACACTGTGTCCGGCGAGGATCACCGCTGCCGCACCCATCGCGTCGGCGATGCGGATCAACGTACCGGCATTACCGGGCTCGGAGATCTCCACCGCGACAGCGATCAGCCGCGGTGCGCCGGCCAGCACCTCTTCGATACCGGACTCGGGCAGCTCGCACACCGCGACCAGACCTGACGGGGTGACGGTGTCGGACAGCGCCTTTGCAGCGCGGTCGGTCACCAGGTGGACGTCATGGCCGGTAAGCAGGATGCGGTACCGCTGTGCGGCGGCCTCGGTGGCGAACACATCCCTGACGAGGCCGCGGCGCGCGGCCGCCTCGATCAGGTTGGGACCCTCCACCAGGAACCGCGCCGCGCGTCGGCGTCCAATGTGACGATGCAACTTGACCGCCGCGACCACCCGGGCCGAGCGTTCAGTGAGTAACGGGCCTGTAGCCAGGCTCAGGCAGCCTCTCCGGCGTTTGATGTCGGCGCGTTCACGTCTTCGGGCAGCGCAGCCCGGGCCACGTCGACCAGCGCGGTGAACGCGGCGGCGTCACTGACGGCGATCTCGGCGAGGTTCTTGCGATCCACCTCGACACCGGCGGCCTTCAGGCCCTGAATCAGCCGGTTGTAGGTGATGTCGTTGGCGCGCGCCGCCGCGTTGATCCGTGAGATCCACAGCTTGCGGAACTCGCCCTTGCGGGCACGGCGGTCACGGTAGGCATAGGTCAGTGAATGCAGCTGCTGCTCTTTGGCTTTGCGATACAGCCGGGAGCGCTGGCCGCGGTAGCCTTTCGAGGCCTTCAGGACGGTGCGCCGCTTCTTGTGGGCGTTGACTGCCCGCTTCACGCGTGCCATGGGTTGTTCCTATTCTGCTTCGGTCGAGAAACGTCGGGGTACCGGCTGTCAGCCGTTCAGCATCTTGTTGACGCGTTTGGTGTCGTTGGCGGACACCGTGGTGCGGCCGTCGAGGCGACGAGTGCGGGTGGTCGGCTTGTGCTCGAGCAGATGTCGGCGGTTGGCCTTCTGGCGCAAGATCTTTCCGGTTCCGGTGCGCCGGAACCGCTTCGAAGCGCCGCTATGTGTCTTGGCCTTGGGCATGTGTCCTCAGTTCTGTGATATCTCGGTGGTCGAATCCTCGGTGGTCGAATCATTGTGCTGCGGCGCATCTTCCGCGGGTGCCTGCTCGGCGGCGGACTCCGGCGACGGTTCCGCCCTTCGCGCCATCGGTGCGTCCGCGTCATGCGCCGCCCTGGCGCGAGTCTTCGCGCCGCGGTGCGGTGCCAGCACCATCGTCATGTTGCGTCCGTCCTGCTTGGCGGACGTCTCGACGAAGCCGTAGTCGGCCACGTCGGCGCCCAGGCGCTGCAGCAGTCGGTAGCCCAGCTCGGGCCGAGACTGCTCGCGCCCGCGGAACATGATGGTGACCTTGACCTTCGACCCCGCTTCGAGGAAGCGGACCACATGACCCTTCTTGGTCTGGTAGTCGTGGTCGTCGATCTTGGGTCGCAGCTTCTGTTCCTTGACGACGGTCTGCTGCTGGTTCTTGCGGGACTCGCGCTCCTTGAGAGCCGTCTCGTACTTGAACTTGCCGTAGTCCATGATCTTGCAGACTGGTGGTCTGGCATTCGGGGCAACTTCGACAAGGTCGAGATCGGCGTCCGTGGCGACACGGAGTGCATCTTCGATGCGCACGATGCCAACCTGCTCCCCAGCGGGGCCGATCAATCGGACTTCAGGTACGCGAATGCGCTCGTTGATGCGGGTCTCAGTGCTGATGGGGCCTCCCTGGGTAGTCTGCAAGGTCGCGACCAGGGCCCGGCCAACTGGCGGAATCAGCGGGTGAAATCCCACGCCATCAGCGAAAAGGCCCTGCATGTAGCAGGGCCCGATGCCGACCGATCACGGCTCTCGCCGCCTGCGTGGCACGCAGAACAGTCACCGTGAGGTGTCTGTGACCGGACCGCTGAGCCGGTATGGCCAACGGTGGGAGCGGGACTCCACTTGCTGTCCCTGACATTAGCCGGGACGGTCGCGCATGCCAGTCTAGCAGGCATGAAGCCTCGTCCGAACGCGGAGCCGCAGGGCCGGCGACATCAAGATTCAGCAGCGGGCCCGATGGAGCCGCACGGCTCGGATCAGCCGGTTCGCGAGCTCGCGGACATCCCCGCCGTGGAGGTGATCACCCGGTCGGTCGTGATGCTGATGAGTGCGGCCGCGGAAAAGCTCGGGCTGTCGTCAGAGGATCCTGACAGTAGCCCGCACCGGGACCTTGACGAGGCTCGCCGCTTGATCACCGCGCTGGCCGGGTTGGTGACAGCCTCCGTGGAGTACCTGGGCCCGCATGCGGGCCCGGTCCGCGACGGACTCGAGAGCCTGCAGTCGGCGTTTCGTGAAGCCAGCGCCGCCCCCGACGAACCCGGACAGGGTCCGGGCGAGAAATACACCGGGCCGATCCGGTGATCCGCCGCCCCCATTTCACGGCCTGAGCGAATATCCTCCCGGCCTATGACCCTCACCACGAGCCGGCCGACCTCCCGGTATCACTGGGTTCCGGCAATCGCCGGCTGGACCGTCGGAATCATTGCCACGCTGTCGCTGCTGGCGAGCGTGTCACCGATGATCCGGGAGATCATCAAGGTCCCGCGCGAGTTCGTCGACAACTACGTGTTCAACTTCCCCGACACCAGCTTCGCGTGGGCGTTCGTGCTTGCCCTACTGGCCGCCGCCCTGGCGGCGCGTAAGCGAATCGCATGGTGGCTGCTGGTCGGCAACCTGCTGATCGCGGTCGGGTGGAACATCGCCGATCTGGTGGCCGGCGGGGAGAACTCACCGGAGACCGTCGGCGAAGTGTTCGGGCTCACCGTTCACCTGGCCGCGATCGTCGTCCTGGTGTTGGCGTACCGGGAATTCTGGGCCAAGGTTCGACGGGGCGCGCTGTTGAAGGCCGCCGCCGTGCTGGTTGCCGGGATGGCCGTCGGAACACTCGCGGCCTGGGGCTTGCTGGAAATGTTCCCCGGGTCGCTGGAACGCGAATACCGGCTGCCCTATGCGATCAACCGGGTGAGCGGGTTCGCCACCGCCGACCCCGACCTGTTCGCAGGCAAGCCGCACGTGTTCCTCAACGCGATCTTCGGCCTGTTCGGTGCGTTGGCCCTGATGGCCGCCGCCATCGTGCTGTTCCAGTCGCAGCGGGCGGACAACGCACTGACCGGTGAAGACGAGTCCGCCATCCGCGGGCTGCTGGAGTTGTACGGCAAGAACGACTCGCTCGGCTACTTCGCCACCCGGCGCGACAAGTCGGTGGTGTTCGCACCCAACGGGCGCGCCGCCATCGCCTACCGGGTCGAGGTCGGAGTTTGCCTTGCCAGCGGTGACCCGGTGGGTGACCCGCATGCCTGGCCGCAGGCAATCGAGGCGTGGTTGCAGCTGTGCCAGGCCTACGGCTGGGCGCCCGGCGTGATGGGCGCCAGTTCGACGGCGGCCCAGGCATTCCGCGAGGCCGGCCTCAGCGCACTGCAGTTGGGCGACGAGGCCATCCTGTACCCGGACAAGTTCAAGCTGTCCGGCCCGGACATGAAGGCGATCCGGCAGGCGGTGACCCGGGCGCGACGCGCCGGTCTGACGGTGCGCGTTCGGCGGCATCGGGACATCGGGGCCGACGAGATGGCGCAGGTGATCAAGCGCGCGGATTCCTGGCGGGACACCGAAACCGAACGGGGCTTCTCGATGGCACTGGGGCGTCTCGGTGACCCGGCCGACTCCGACTGCCTGCTGGTGGAAGCAGTGCAGAACGACGGCCCGGTCGTCGCCATGCTGTCGCTCGTCCCGTGGGGCAACAACGGCGTGTCGCTGGATCTGATGCGCCGTTCGCCGCAATCTCCCAACGGCACCATCGAGCTGATGGTCAGCGAACTGGCCCTGCAGTCCGAAGAGATCGGCATCATCCGGATTTCGTTGAACTTCGCGATGTTCCGGTCCGCCTTCGAGCAGGGTGCCCAGCTGGGCGCCGGCCCGGTGGCGCGGCTGTGGCGCGGACTGCTGGTGTTCTTCTCCCGCTGGTGGCAACTCGAGACGCTGTACCGATCGAACATGAAGTACCAGCCCGAATGGGTACCCCGGTTCGCGTGCTACGAGGACGCGCGCCTGGTTCCCCGGGTGGGTGTCGCATCGGTGATCGCCGAGGGCTTCCTCGTCCTGCCCTTCAGCCGCCGCAACAAGCAGCACACCGGCCATCACTCGTCGGTGCCGTCCACACTGGTCGCAACGGGGTTCCTGCACGACGACGGCACCACCCCGGACATGTCCGAACTGCATGCGGGTATGCCCGAGACGGCAGGTCCGTCCCGGCTGCCCGAGCAGGTGCGGGTGCGGATGGCCAAGCTGAAAGCGTTGCAGGACAACGGTGTCGACGCCTACCCGGTCGGGCACGCACCCAGCCACACCGTGGCCCAGGCGCTGGACGCCGACGACCAAGAGAGCGTCTCGGTATCCGGGCGGGTGTTGCGGATGCGCGATTACGGCGGTGTGCTGTTCGCGCAGCTGCGCGACTGGTCGGGCGAAGTGCAACTGCTGCTGGATAATTCGCTGCTCGGCAACGGCGACACCACCGACTTCACCGGGGCCATCGACCTCGGCGATCTGGTCGAGGTGACCGGGCAGATGGGATACAGCAAGAACGGGACCCGGTCACTGCTGGCGAGCAGCTGGCGGCTGATCGGCAAGTGTCTGCGTCCATTGCCGGACAAGTGGAAGGGTCTGACCGATCCCGAGGCACGGGTACGGACCCGCTACGTCGACCTGGCGATCAATACCGAGGCCCGCGACCTCATCGCGGCCCGCAGCAATGTGCTGCATGCCATTCGGGAAACCTTGTTCGCCAAGGGTTTTCTCGAAGTCGAGACGCCGATCCTGCAGCAGATCCACGGCGGGGCCAATGCACGACCGTTCGCTACCCACATCAACGCCTACGACCTCGATCTCTACCTGCGCATCGCGCCCGAGCTGTACCTCAAGCGGTTGTGTGTCGGCGGCGTGGAGCGGGTCTTCGAACTGGGCCGGGCGTTCCGCAACGAGGGCGTCGATTTCAGTCACAACCCGGAGTTCACCCTGCTGGAGGCCTATCAGGCGCACGCCGACTACCTGGTGTGGATCGACGGCTGCCGCGAGTTGATCCAGAACGCCGCGCAGGCCGCCAACGGCGCGCACATGGTGATGCGGCCACGCCCTGGCAGCAGCGACGGCAGCCTCGAACCGGTTGACATCTCCGGCAACTGGCCGGTGAAGACCGTGCACGACGCGGTGTCCGGGGCGCTCGGTGAGCACGTCGACGCCGACAGCGACCTCGCCGCCCTGCGTCGGCTGTCCGATTCGGTCGAGATCCAGTATCAGAGCCACTGGGATGCCGGAGCGGTGCTGCTCGAACTCTACGAGCACCTGGTCGAGGACCGCACCGAGCAGCCCACCTTCTACACCGACTTTCCGACCTCGGTCTCGCCGTTGACCCGACCGCACCGCAGCAAGCCCGGTGTGGCCGAGCGCTGGGACCTGGTGGCCTGGGGTGTCGAGTTGGGCACCGCCTACAGCGAACTGACCGACCCGGTCGAGCAACGGCGGCGCCTGCAGGAGCAGTCGATGCTGGCCGCCGGCGGGGATCCGGAGGCGATGGAACTCGACGAGGACTTCCTGCAGGCGATGGAGTACGCCATGCCGCC